>JBPCLH010000273.1:0-74274 GCA_051003475.1 Bryobacteraceae bacterium | reverse complement strand
CTCTGTGGGATTGCGTACTACGGATACGCCCTCTCCGACCAATATGTTTATCAAGCATATGAAAATTGGGCCTTTAATCAAAAGATAGCGGGTCGCCCAGTTATTTTTGTCGACTATGTTAGAGAACGAACTCCATTCGGATTCCTTGCTGAAGGACTTACATCTACACCCAAGTTAGTTGCAACGGATGTCGCACCGGCTGATAAAGTTCAGCCCTCAACTTTGCGCCCTGTCGAGGGCTCTGTTCTGGGCCGGGTTCAGATCGGTCGGCTAAATCTCTCAGCTATCGTTCGAGAAGGCGTAGATGAAAAGACGTTGAGCCGAGCCGTTGGGCACCTGCCTTACACCGCGCTGCCCGGTCAAATCGGTAACTTCGCGATCGCTGCGCATAGAGACACACTCTTCAGGGCGCTCAAAGACATTCAGAAGGAGGACCGGATAACCTTCGAATCCCCGGCTGGAACTTACATTTATGAAGTTATCTCGACTAAGATCGTCAAGCCTTCGGATCTGAGTGTTGTTCAGCCTCAAGGAACCAGCAAACTTCTTACGATGATCACCTGTTATCCCTTCTATTACATAGGCTCCGCGCCGAAACGGTTCATTGTGCAGGCAAAGTTAGTTGAGAGCCATCGTAACCCCCACGATCAACCAAATAAGCCCAGCACGCAATCGCAGAAACCTAGTTAAATGCTGCCGTCTTTGCCCTGCGTACGGTTGTTATACTGCCGGATGGGTCCTTGGGAGGTCGTCTAATGGTAAGACTGCAGACTCTGGATCTGCGTATCGGGGTTCGAGTCCCTGCCTCCCAGCCAGTCACTCTGGACCTCCTCTAACCGTCAAATTAGTCCTGGGACTCCCTTACTAGAATCGAAATGTGCCACACTGCTGCACTCTTATACCCGGAGACGGAATCGGCCCAGAGGTCGCTGAGGCGACGATTCGTGCCGTTCAGGCAACGGGTGTTGATATTTGCTGGCGCCGGGCAGAACTCAATGAGGCCATCATCCTTGAAGCGGGGAAAACGCTTCCTCAATACCTGCTCGATTCCCTGAATGAAACGCGCGTGGGGCTGAAAGGTCCGGTTACCACCCCGGTTGCCGAAGGCTTTCAGAGCGTGAATGTTGCTTTGCGAAAAGCCCTGGATCTCTTCGCAAATGTGCGTCCGGTCAAGACGCTCCCTGGCATCAAAACGCGTTTTCAGGACGTAAGAATCGACATGATCATCTTCCGCGAGAACACGGAAGACCTCTATTCGGGCTTAGAGCACGAGATCGTCAAAGACGTGGTGACCAGCCTGAAAGTGATCACTCGGACCGCCTCCGAGCGGATCGCACGATACGCCTTTGACTATGCCCGGAAGAATGGGCGGAAACAGGTAACGGCCATTCATAAAGCAAATATTATGAAGCTCGCCGACGGTCTGTTCCTGCGGTGCTGCCGTGAGGTAGCGAAGCACTATCCGGAGATTCAGTACAGAGAACTGATCGTGGATAACGCGTCCATGCAACTGGTACTGCGGCCGGAGACATTCGACATCCTGTTGCTGCCGAATCTCTATGGCGATATCGTCTCCGACCTTGCTGCGGGGCTTGTCGGCGGACTCGGCATCGTTCCCGGAGCTAATATGGGCGAAAGCCACGCTGTATTTGAGGCGGTGCATGGTAGTGCGCCCGATATTGCAGGGCAGGGGAAAGCTAATCCCACGGCCCTCATGTTATCGGCAGTCATGCTGCTCATTCACTTAGGCGAAGCGGAAGCCGGGCAGAAACTGCAAAATGCAGTCGAAGCTGTCTATCGCGACGGCAAACATCTCACCGGCGATGTAGGCGGCACCGCGTCTACGCAGGAGTTCACGGACGCGGTAATCAGGGCGGTTAAGCGAAACTAATTCAGAGTCCCTTCTTCGCCAGAAACACGATCAGATCTACTATCCGGTTTGAATAACCCCATTCATTGTCGTACCAGGAAACTACTTTTGCGAAATTTCCATCAAGAACCTTCGTCAATTCGGCGTCGACAATTGAGCTGTTCGGGTTATGCAGCATATCGCTCGAGACAACCGGATCTTCCGTATACGCGAGGATACCTTTCAGTGCACCCTCGGCCGCTTCCTTCAGCGCTGTGTTGACCGATTCCGTGTTTGTGTTTTTCTTCAGGACGGCAACGAAGTCAACCACCGAGACGTCAGGTGTCGGCACGCGCATTGAATAGCCGTCCAGCTTGCCTCTTAGTTCCGGAACCACCAACCCTATCGCTTTGGCCGCGCCGGTAGTGGTCGGGATCATGTTGACGGCAGCGGCGCGCGCGCGGCGAAGATCCTTGTGCGGGAAGTCGAGCACGGTTTGATCATTTGTATAACTATGGATAGTCGTCATCGAGCCCTTCTCGATGCCGAATGAATCGTTCAATACCTTGACCAGCGGTGCAAGACAGTTAGTTGTGCATGAAGCATTCGAGATGATGTCGTGCTTCGCGGGATCGTACATCCCATCGTTAACGCCCAAGACGATTGTGACGTCCTCATTTTTCGCAGGCGCGGATATAATCACCTTTTTGACTGTCCCGTGCAAGTGCTTTCTGGCATCGTTCGCGTCAGTAAAGCGGCCCGTGGATTCAACGACAACTTCGACGCCCAGGCTGGACCAGTCGATCGCCGCAGGGTCTTTGATTGCAAAAATCTTGATCTTCTTCTTGCCCACATGGATATGCTCCCCGTGGGCCTTGATTTCTCCCTCAAGTTGACCGAGGATCGAATCGTACTTTAATAAATGAGCTAACGTCTTAGTATCCGTAAGGTCATTGGCAGCCACGAACTCGATGTCAGGATTGTGAAGTCCCGCCCGTACAACATTCCGCCCGATGCGGCCGAAACCGTTGATACCTACTTTAGTTGACATACAGTTTTATCTTACTGGCGACCACGGAAAACGCGGTCAGGCAGGCGACTTTGATCGCAGGGATATTGAAGCGCGTTAACGCGCTGGCGGCAGGGGAGGAGCGGTTGTACCGCCAATGTTGGCGTACGACTCCTGAATCTTAACGACCTTACTTTCATTGAAGGTGATAAACGTCACTTTTCCGGGAGGTTCTCCGTAGATCCAGTCCTCCAATTCATCACCCTCTTTATTTGTCTCTCGGCTCTTGTTGTGCGGCTTTCCGAGGGCCAGAAGGACCTGATCTCGATCCATCCCTTCGATGGCGCGCTGCTCTTTGATTGCCTTTTTCACAGGCTCCGGCAATTTATCCATGTATTGTTCGGTCGCCGAATGCTTTTCAAAATCGAAAATTGGTGAAAGCATTTGCCGGATTTCGGCGGACTTCAGAGGCGGGATACTCCCCGGGAATACGAGCGCAATGTGGGAACCGTTCGCTGCCTGGACGTTCTGGTTGCGGCTGACGGGTGAAGTGTTTCCTCCCATTCCAACCTGGACATGGTCATACCAGTGTCCGGATTTCGTGCCTCCGTTGATCTCGAGCAGAATTTTGCTCGATTCGATGACGACACGGGTGATCTGGATTTCATCGCCGAGCCGAGCGGCCGGTCCGCCTTCTCGCAGCGCGTTATCCCACGAATTCTTGTCGTAACTTCCATTGCTGTGGAATACGAGCGCCTTCTTAGATCGCGGCAGCAAGATCTTGGATTTCGCAAACTCGGCCGTTAGACCTCGTTCGATCTCCATGCGCTCGTCGAAGCTCAATTTGTCTGCTCGCAGGCCTTGGGACAGGCCGAGCGAGAGAATCGTAACCAGCAGTACAGTTACAGCTGTTCGTTGAGGCTTCGCGCAATAGCCGCCGTCTGACGCACGACCGGCGCCCGTGCCAGTGCAAAAAACAAAGCTATGCAAAAGATCGTCGCCAGGAGACCGCCTTCGGGTCCATAATCTCCGCCACTCCAGAGAGACGTCAGATCCCATCGGTAGAAATACCTCGTAACCTCGATTGTAAGCCCGCTCAGGTTGACGCCGAATAATGGCAACACGGCGTTCCATCCGTAGTGGAGTCCTACCGGGAGCCATAAATCGCGGCTTCGGAGGAATGCATAGCCGAGCAAAATACCCCACAAAATGGTGTTGAGCACTCCTAGCTGCGTGACGTTGGGGTTTGCGCTGTGTGCCAGCCCGAAGATCACGCCCACGGGTAGAACCGTGGCATAAGGGCCAATTTTTTCGACTAGTAGTTGAAATGCATATCCGCGGAACATCATCTCTTCACCCGTGGCTCCAAGGAGTAAAGCAACTAAATAGAAGAGCAGGCTTGGCCACGCGAATGTGGAATTTCCGCGCGTCACCAGGTGTCCCGTGCCCGCGAGCAAAGGCGCCGCTAACATCAGAGCGGCAGTTCCCCCTCCAAACCCTAAGCCGATCAGAAAATTGCGCCCCGAGCCGTGATGCGCTCCCAAACCTATGTCTATGAGTGGACGGCGATCGAAAATCTGCATCGTCAGGAGATTGGCAACCAGGCCCGTGCAGAGGAGGCCGATAGTGCCCGCCACCACGGTTCCGAAAATCATTAGCAAAACAGGTGTGATTATTTGCAAGCCGATAAAAACTGCTGCGACGAAGAAGGCAACTCGAAGGACTATGCCCATTCGAGTTTCGGGCGTGGCGGGCGGATTAGAAATTCCAGGCAATGGGTTCATGGCGAATCGCGCCTACGGAGATGCAAAATCCCAAATTCCGTTGGTACTATACGTTCCAGCCCGGAATTCGACGCTAGTTTCATCCTAAAGCCATGTCAAACGGAAGAAGACGCTCATTGTGCAGCGAGCTGCGTCCGATGAGAGTTATATGCAAGAACGGCGAATCGATCCCAGACTGTTGTGTGCGGAACTGGTTGAAGTGATCTGGACTGACCAGGGCGGCCGCCAACGCCGGCGAGTTGCGAATCTCGAAGACATCTCGCACTGCGGCGCATGCGTTCAGGTGGAGAGTGCGATGTCGTGCGGAACACCGGTTTCGATGCGTTACGGTGACGGGCAATTAACTGGGACGGTCCGTTATTGCCTCTATCAGGGTATAGGTTACTTCCTGGGTGTCGAGTTCGACCCGGGCTGCCGATGGTCGCGCAAGCACTTTCGGCCCCGCCATTTACTCGATCTACAGCAACTCGTGAAAACAGCGGCGCGACGCTCGCGTTCGAACGCGCAAGCGCAAAACCAATTGCCGCGCACGCAGTAGACCTGGTTCAATTCAACCAGAATCGGCCTAAGCGAAGTAAAATCCATAGACGAAGCGCTTCGCGCTCATTGCTCGGCGCAACACGCTTCTTCCGCGGTCATTGCATGGGAGACAGCAAGCAACCACTTCCCGCGAGCGGCGTTTATGCCGCTCTTGCCACGCCCCTGAGACCCAACTCCCTCGAAGGCGATGCAGCCGCCCTGCTCGATTACCTGGATGCCATCACTCGGGCCGGCGTAGATGGTTTGGTTCTATTTGGCGCTACGGGAGAATTCGTCCACTTCGATGTAAGCGAGCGAATGCGCTTGCTCATGTTCGTCGTGCGCCGCAGCCGCGTACCCGTTCTCGTAAATGTTTCACATTCAACGCTTGTGGGCGCAGTTGACCTCGCGGAACACGCGGTTGAGGTTGGTGCTGCCGGAGTTTTGCTGATGCCGCCGTATTTTTACGTCTACGGAGATAGTCAGCTTGCCCGTTTCTACGAAGATTTTGTTAGACTTTTGGGCGGCAAAATTCCGATATACCTCTACAATCTGCCCTCGTTCACGAATCGAATTTCCGCGCAACTCGCGGAAGCGTTGCTAATGTCGGGTGCCTTCGCGGGCATTAAAGA
Organism: Bryobacteraceae bacterium; assembly: GCA_051003475.1. Taxonomy (GTDB): domain Bacteria; phylum Acidobacteriota; class Terriglobia; order Bryobacterales; family Bryobacteraceae; genus Bog-105. The sequence continues at coordinate 68,481 of JBPCLH010000273.1, read as the reverse complement.
TTCAAGCGGGGAATGGCAAATGTTTGAAACTCTGAATGCGCTACAGGCGAAGCGGCCGTTCAAGCTGCTCATCGGCAATGAGTCTCTCTATCTCCGGGCTCTTGCTGCCGGTGCCCACGGCATCGTGTCGGGAGTTGCGGCGGCGATTCCAGAACTCCCTGTAGCTATAAATGAAGCTTTCCGCAACTCGAAGCTCGAACGCGCTCAACAATTGAACGCGCATCTGCAACAATTCGTTGAGTGGCTGGAGAAGTTTCCAACCACCGTTGGAATCAAGCAAACGGCTGCCGCGCGTGGATGGAAACTCGACCAGTTTGCTGTTCCGCTGGATGACTCTACATCGCAGACCTTGAGCACGTTTCGGCATTGGCTCGAGAACTGGATTCCGATGATTCTTGCGGAGTGCACCCATAAAGTCGCGTAGAGAAGCCGCTGAGCACAGGCTTGTTTCGTACACTTAAACGCGATCTGGTAACCAATAGTGCTGGAATTGAACTAGAACGATTGTGAAGCAAGAATTGCCAGCTACGGAGCGTAGCCCGGAACAAATTAGTTCCCGGTCCATGAGCGCGGAACAATTCCGGCAAGCGGCCTATCGGCACGCCGATTGGATCTCACACTATTTCGAGCACGTCCGCGACTTTCCGGTCACGACTAATTCTCGTCCTGGAGAATTAGCGGCAAGTCTCCCCAAAGCGGCGCCCGAACAGGGTGAGCCGATTGAGAGAATTTTCGAAGACTTCAAATCGTCGATCTTCCCCGCTCTCACCCTGTGGAATCACCCTCGCTTCTTCGCGTGGTTTTCGGTTTCATCCACTCCCCCGTCCATACTTGCCGAGTTTCTGACCGCAGCGCTGAATGTGAACGCGATGTTATGGAAGTCCGCGCCGGCCGCAACCGAACTTGAGCAGGTGATATTGAACTGGTTGCGAGAGTGGCTTGCATTCGACGAAACATTCTTCGGGATCATCTACGACACTGCATCAATCGGAGTGATGCAAGCCATTGCGGCGGCCCGCGAATGGATCGATCCAACGTGCCGTGTCAAAGGCATGCGCCGGGATCTTACATTGTATATATCGGAGCATACTCACTCGTCCTCCGAAAAGGCCGCAATTCTATTAGGCTTTGGTCAGGAAAACATCCGCAAGATCCAGGTCGATTCTCAATTCCGCATCCGTCCCGACTTGCTCGAGAATGCAATAGAAGCCGATCTCGCGGCAGGAAAGCGCCCCTGTTGCATTGTCGCCTCGGTTGGTTCCACATCAACCACGGCAATCGACCCCATACCGGCTATTGCGGATATTGCCGAGCGCTACAACATGTGGCTGCATGTCGACGCTGCATACGGCGGGTCTGCGGCCGTAGTGCCGGAAATGCGGCACATTCTCGATGGAGCGGAGCGCGCGCATTCGTTGATCCTGAACCCTCACAAATGGCTATACGTCTCGATCGATTGCAGCGTTTTATATACGCGCTATCCGGACATGTTGCGCCAGTCTAGTTCGCTTGGCGCCGAATATCTTCGAACCGCGGAAGACGATCGCGTAGTGAACTACATGGACTACGGCGTGCAGCTAGGCCGCCGTTTCCGCGCTCTGAAGCTTTGGTATGTATTTCGCTATTACGGCCGCCAAGGCATCATCAGCATGCTGCGCGAGAGCCTCCGACTTGCACAATTGCTGAAGATACTTGTGGAATGTGACGAAAATTTCGAGCTCTCAGCTCCCGTGCCGTTCTCGCTCGTCTGCTTCCGGCATCGCAGCAGCAACGCATTCAATCAGCGCCTCCTCGCTGGAATCAACGGAACTGGAGAAGCATTCCTCTCTCACACAGTGCTGAACGGAACCTTCGTGCTGCGCTTCGCAATCGGCAACTTTCAAACCACGGACCAGGATATACGTGATACTTGGAGCGTGATCCAGAAAACTGCGCGGGAGCTTCTCGTCACTGAGCCTGCAACTGTACCGGGCGGATGAAAGGAATGACTCAGCGAGAGAGGCCGAAGGACCTACCGGTCGTGAGAGGCTACGCGTTTCGGCCGGCCAATGAAGCTGATGCTTCGCGAGTGGCGGAATGCGTCAATGCAGCATACCGGCACTATGTGGAACGCATCGGGGGACTACCGGGACCAATGACCGACGATTACGAAAAGGTCATCAGGGAGTACCGAGTCATCATTGCCGAGAGCGATGGCGTAATCGCAGGGATTGTTGTCCTCACAGTGACCGAAGAGGGATTCCTTTTGCAAAACGTCGCTGTTGATCCTTCCCATCATGGGAAAGGGCTCGGAAGGGCATTGCTTGAGTTCGCGGAAGCCGAGGCACGGCGTCACGGCTTTCACTCGATTTATCTCTACACACACGAGAAGATGATTGAGAATCTGGCTCTGTACGCAAAGATTGGCTACGTTGAGTACGACCGGCGAACTGTTGCCGCAGGTCGTCAGTTCAGTGCTACAGGGTTAGGGCCTACTCTTGTTTGCATGAGGAAGCAGATTGCATGAACCTGAGGCACAAGTCTCTCTCAAAGACTATGAACGCGCAGGTCAACAATCGCGTTTAGACGCTGAAAAGATCGTATCGAAAAGCAGCCTGCAGCCGCCGAGGCGGCTGTGGACGTGAGGATTAGATGGGATGCGCCGGGCGCGACATAGCTTATGGCCGTAGTGGACCGAGTGCGACTCCGGCGGCTACTGCGCGACTCTCGGGATGTGTGAGGATTACCGATCATCGACATCCGTCGCAGGCGGCTCGTTCTCGTCAGCGGCGCCGAATATTGCCGAAAGGAATTAAATGGGCATAAAACCATCACCTATGCCCGACCGGAGGCTCGCTACCAGCCTGTGCGGCATCAAGCTTGGAAACCCCGTCATAGCCGCTTCAGGAACGTTTGGCTATGGCATCGAATTCGCAAGTTTGGTCGATCTTAACAAGCTGGGCGGCATCGTGACGAAAGGTCTTTCCCGTGAACCGATCAGCGGTAATCCATCTCCGCGCCTTTGGCAGACCGAGGCTGGAATGATCAACTCGGTCGGACTTCAGAATGTCGGCGTCGTGGCGTTCATCCGCGATAAACTGCCGAAGCTCCGTAAGCTTACAGTTCCCGTCTTCGTAAACGTTTTCGGATATTGCGACGACGATTATCTTGAAGTCATTCGAGCTTTAGAAGACACACAGGGCATCGCTGCATACGAGCTCAATGTTTCGTGTCCGAATACCGAAAAGGGCGGTATGTTTTTTTCGAGCGATCCCACCTTGCTTTCAGAGCTTGTGAGGCGTGTCCGCCATGCCGCCACGCGGCCGATAATTGTAAAACTTTCTCCCAACGTCGCCAGAATTGAACCGTTCGCGAGAGCTGCCGAAGAAGCTGGTGCCGATGCCATCTCACTTGTAAACACATTTGTGTCGCTGGCCATCGACATAGATACGCGCATGCCTCGGCTTGGTGCAGGCTTCGGCGGTCTCTCCGGTCCTGCGATTAAACCGATTGCTCTTCGAATGGTCTGTGAAGCCGCTCAAATAACGAAAATTCCCGTGATTGGTTTGGGTGGTATCGCAACTGGCGAAGACGCCGCTGAGTTTCTAATCGCCGGGGCCCATGCCGTCCAGGTTGGAACTGCTTCCTTTGTTGATCCTCGCGCTCCGCAACGTATCGCTAGAGAGCTTGATCGTGTCCTTCTAAGGCTTGGCGTCAAGCACGTGAACGAGCTAGTGGGGACCTTGCAAATTCCAAATGCGGCCTTCAAGAAGTCAGTTGAGACCACAAATGCAAAATGAAGGCATGAAAGAAATCATCGCGACTCAGAACGCACCCAAAGCGATTGGGCCCTACTCGCAGGCTGTACGATTGAATGGATTTGTGTTCCTTAGCGGCCAGATCCCGCTCGATCCTCAGTCGGGCGAGCTTGTCACAGGATCCATTCAAGTGCAGACGGAGCGTGTTTTGGAAAATATGAAAGCCGTCCTCCAGGCTGCCGGGTTAACGCTTAATCACGTGGTCAAGACCACCGTCTTTCTGAAGGACCTGTCAGAGTTTACGCACATGAACGAGGTGTATGGTAAGTATTTCGGTACGAATCCTCCAGCGCGTTCTACCATCGAAGTCTCGCGTCTCCCGCGCGACACACGTGTAGAGATTGAGGCGATTGCTGTCGAAAGCCATTCCTAGCAGCCTCGCCGGTTGGCCCAGTCCACTTATTTTGGAGACGGATTCGCCGTGTATTGCTCTTGCGGCGGATTCAGCTGAACATCTATCGCTTTTTGGTCTGTATCGATGTCAAACTTCTTGCCAAAGGTTTGATGATTTTTTGCGACAACCTGAAGCTGTATCGTGCCTTGTGGAACTGGCGGAAAATGCGCCAATCCCTCCTGATTCGTGTGCACTTCCCAGTGTGTCTGCCTGCGCTTGCCAAGTTTCGCGATCTGGCGTGAGCCAAGAAAATCGAGAATTACGGTCGCATTGTCGATCGGCTTCTCATATTGATCCTTGACGTTAACGCGAATTGACGTTTTTTGCGGTTCGGCCGCAGACAACGGCAGAAATGCCATAAGCGCGATCACCACGAGCCAAGGCTTCATCTTAGAGATTATCGCCTAACAACTAACGTGCCGCGCGGACGCTGTTCTCTTCGTTAACCAAAGGCTCGATTGCAGCTCGCAGTGATGCTTCATCCATAAGACCCGGATGATAAAGCTTCACAATCCCGCGGCGGTCTGCCAAAACGATCGTGGGAGTTGTACTGGCGCCGAAGCGGTCAAAATTCATCTCACCCACGGGGACCTGAAGATTGGGGATTCCCGAATAGAATCTCGCATAAACTTTCTCAATGAAAGCCCTCTCTTCTGCCGCGTTGGCATGCTCGTCCTGGGCCGTGTAGCCATATAGTTTTGTCGGGCCGATCATGACTAAACCTTTGCGCTGAAATTCTGTGCTCAGCTGTTTCAGGATCGGAGCCTCGGCTTTACAGTCGGCACACCAATGGGCCCAAAAGAAAAGTAAAACAACCTTCCCGCGTAATCTACTTGAAACCGGCTTGGCGCCAATCCACTCAGAAGCGCGGAGAAACGGCATCGGCTTTCCTTCGAGCGTCAGTACATTCACATTCTTCTGTAAGCGCGCTACGATCGACGTGCCGCGCCATTTCCCCACTGCGGATTGGAGAAGCCTCACAGCTTCGGTCCGTTGATGATTCTCGTTGAGCGCCTGCGCTTGTACCTCGTATGCTGCCCCCAAGGCGAGCGGCAGATGAGGCTCATCATCAAGTTTCCGGTTTACGAGTGCTGTCTCACAAAGCCGTTTGACTTCTTCAGCCTTTTTGGAAGCCTCATCCAGATGGCCCGCGCTCAGTTCTCCCCGCGCGATCCAGGAGAGCGCTTCGAGTGCCTCAGGCGTATTTCCGGCTTGTTTTCGGAATTGATCGACGAGGGCTGATGCCGAAGCCAAATCGCCGCGCTCCACCGACATTTGAACATAGGCCACCAGAACCGTTCCAGGGCTCTGGCTGTGCCCCTTCGGAGCGAAGATGAGAATTGCAGCGAGAATCGTCGCTGACCGAATTATTGAGCGCACAAATGATTTAGGTACTCGCGGAACGGGCCTCCCAGGTCAGGCCGATTCAGCGCAAATTCTACCGTTGCTTTCAGAAACCCGAGTTTGTCACCGGCATCGTAACGTTTACCCTCAAATTTTAAGCCGTAAATGGGACGATTTCGCAGCATCAACTTCAAGCCATCAGTTAATTGAATCTCACCCCCGCTGCCTGGTTGAACCGCCTCAATGCAGGAGAAAATCTCAGGAGTCAGTACGTACCGCCCTATGATCGCGAGATTTGACGGTGCATCCTCAGCTTTCGGCTTCTCTACCATGTTGCAGATGCGGAATAGACGATTTTCGGCTCCTCCGTTCACAACAAGTTCCGCGTCGACTACGCCGTAAGCCGAGATTTGTTCACGAGACACTTCCATCAAGGCCAACACGGAAGCCCCATAGTATTCATAAACGTCAAGAAGCTGCCGTAAGCAGGGCGTTTCCGATGCAATGATATCGTCCGAAAGAACAACCGCAAACGGCTCGTGTGCAACCAGTTCTTTTGCCCGCAGCACGGCATGTCCCAGACCGAGCGCCTCTTTCTGCCTCACATAGGCCACATCGATCATGTCCGAAATAGACCGGACCATCGTCAGCATTTCCGTCTTATTTTTCGATTCAAGCAGTTGTTCGAGCTCGAAACTGACGTCAAAATGATCTTCAATGGAGGATTTACCCCGACCCGTCACAATGATGATCGTTTGCACGCCGGAGCCCATCGCCTCTTCTACACCATACTGAATAAGGGGTTTGTCCACCAGCGGCAGCATTTCCTTTGGCTGCGCTTTCGTTGCAGGCAGAAATCTGGTTCCCAATCCAGCCGCTGGAAAAACCGCCTTGCGCACCTTGGGGGTCATCAATGGCCATTGTACGCGCTTGACTGTTCAAAACTGCCCGCTCGCTGAACGAAATTTGGCACTCCTGCTCACCCCATGCTAATCGTAGAATAGAAGTTGAACTTAAGATGGCTTACGTAATCGCGGAACCCTGCATTGGAATCAAAGACAGTTCTTGTGTCGATGCATGCCCCGTGGATTGCATTCATCCTAAAAAGGATGAAGCGAACTTCGAAGGCGAAGAAATGCTGTATATCGACCCCGTCGAGTGCATCGACTGCGGTGCATGCGTACCCGTCTGTCCAGTGTCTGCCATCTTTGCCGCCGACGACCTGCCGGATAAATGGGCAGATTTCTCGCAAAAAAATGCGTCCTTTTTCGGGCGCTAATCCGAGCTATTAGGCCGGTACACTGCCCAGGAAGTGTCAGTTTCCCAAACTCTGACATAAGCGATTGATGCTGTCTTCAGGTCCTTTTGCATCTGTTCGCAGATGAACCTCGCGATGTTCTCAGCTGAAGGATTGATCTCGTCAAACGGCTTCAAATCGTTTAGAAACTGGTGATCCAAGTATTCGCTCGTGCCCCGGAGTCGCCTCTTTAAATCGGCAAAATCGTATAGCAACCCGTTTTCATCGAGTTCAGGCCCCTGAACACCCACCTGCACACGGTAATTGTGCCCATGCACGTTCTCGCACTTTCCGCGATAATTGCGCAGTGCGTGTCCGGCAGCAAAGGTGTGTTCTACACAAATTTCAAACATTGAAGAACTCTCGAAGATCTTCGAACCTGGTTGTGAACCGATATGCAGGCAGGCTGTCGAAAAATACTCTTCCGTACGGCAGCTTGGTAATCCTATTATCCAGCAGAGCGAGCACGCCTCGATCTCCAGTGCCCCGAATCAAACGTCCAAAACCCTGCTTCAGCGCGAGAGCCGCTTGCGGAATCTGGTACTCGTAAAAAGCGTTTCCGCCGTTCTCTCGCACAGCGTCTATCCGCGCCGCGATTACCGGATCGCTCGGAACCGCAAACGGCAGCCGGTCTATGATCACGCAGCTCAGTTGATCGCCCTGTACATCCACGCCTTGCCAAAAGCTTGACGTGCCGAACAGAACTGCGCCTGGGGTTTCGCGGAATAGTTTGAGAAGCACGGTTCGCGGCGCATCACCCTGCAGCAATAATGTATGCTCCAGGCGCGGTTTCAAGAGCTGATAGATCTGCCGCATCTGCTGATAGCTGGTGAACAGCACAAACGCACGGCCGCGCGAAGCTTTGAGTATTTGCTCGATCTCCTGCGCGGCGCTCTGAGTGAATTCTGGTTGCCGTGGATCGGGCAAATAAGGCGGTACATACAGAAGCACCTGCTTCGCGTAATCGTACTGACTGTCAAGCTGCAGCGTTCTCGCGTTTGCGAGACCTAAACGGCTTTGCGCATAATCGAAACTGCCGGCAACCGCCAACGTTGCGGACGTAAGGATCACGGAATCCGCCCGGTCCATCAGGCGCGCGGCCAAGGCTCGCGAAACGTCTATGGGCGTCGCCTGCAGATACAAACTCCGGCCACGCCTCTCGGTCCAATACACGTACGTTTTGTCGGCACATTCCATCCAGAAGCGAAGCGCGTCTTGGATCAGCCTTCCCCGCCGGATCAGAGGCAAAATGTCCTCGAGAACCCGTTCCGTCAACTCAAGGCGCATGCAGAGCCCGTCAAGCGCGAGCAGCAGTTCGTGGTACGCATCCTCGTGTTGCTCTAAGAAGCTGTTGTGATCGCGAAAGGCCTGCCGGCCCTCTTGCGGAAACAATCCGAAGAAGTCCTCGGTCCGGTCACTCAGGTGAATCAGGCTGCGGTCCAGCTCTGGCGTGGCGAAAAGCCTTGCCCGCGAAATAGCCGCCGTGTCTTTTATGAGTTCCTGAATCTGCGTGTTACTCACGCTCATCCCAAAATATTGTCCAGCGACATCCTCAATCTCGTGAGCCTCGTCAAAAATTACAGCCGAGTACTCCGGCAGTATGCCGCCAAACGCCTGATCGCGCACCGCGAGATCGGCGAAGAATAGATGATGATTGACTATGATGATGTCGCTCTGAAGGGCGCGCCGGTGCATCTCAGTAATGAAGCAGCGGTCAAACTGCTTGCACTTCTGCCCCGCGCACAGATCGCTTCGCGCGTCCAGCTTCATCCAGGCGCTGCTTTTTTCGGGCAGCTCCCGCAACTCGCTGCGATCGCCCATCTCTGTGATGCGTTCCCAATCTTGGATGAGACGGAAATCACCAATTTTATCCAGCCCGGAAAGCACGGGGTCGCGTTCGGCATCGTACACTTTCTGCCGGCAGACGTAGTTCGAACGCCCTTTCATATAGCAAACCGAGAGAGGCTGATCGAACAATGATTGGAGGAACGGCAAGTCTTTGAAATAAAGCTGCTCTTGAAGGTTCTTGGTTCCTGTCGAGATGACGACGCGTTTGCCGGACAGGATTGAGGGAACCAAATACGCCAGAGTCTTACCCGTTCCTGTTCCGGCTTCAACGATCAAATGGCGGCGCTCGGCTATGGCCGATTCGACCGCTTGCGCCATATCGAGTTGGCTTTGCCGGTAATCGTAATTCGGGTGAGCGCGCGAAAGTATCCCGTTCCGCGCGAAGAATGCCTTTACCTTGATCGTGGTCCCGCTGCTTATAGATCGAATCTCAGGAGAGGACGAGACCTTCGGAGCCTGTTTTGAGTTCGTAACGATGCTCACCGCGCCTGGTGGGGAAGGAACCCCCAGTTTAGTACGTTTCCGGAGTCAGTGATTCTCAAGCGAGCGTGCCAGCGGAAAAACCCGGTGTGCGCGTTACAGTGAGATCCAGAGGGCCGCTGCGTGGGCGCGCGGTTCTGCAAGCCTAATGGTGGAAGAAATTATCTACCTAACCGAACTGCTCGGCGTAAAGGTCTACGACCTGAAGGGCAAGAAAATAGGCACCCTTCGCGACGCTGCCCTGGTTCCGCTCATCGATCCGGTCCGCGTCGATCGGTATCTTGTCGGCGCCGGACCTGGATGGCTGAGCATCCGCTATGATCAGGTGCAGAGCATAGATGCCGCTGGCATTCACCTCAAGGACGAGCGCCTGACCCCGTATCACTCGGACGAGTACATGCTGCGCATGGTCCGTGACTTGCTCGATCAGCAAATCATCGACGCCCAAGGACGAAAGGTTGTCCGGGTCAATGACGTTACGCTTCTCAGAGAATATGAGAATGGCCAACTGGTTCTCCACGTCCTTGAAGTTGACATCGGGATTCGATCCATGTTGCGGCGCGTACTCAGAGGGATCGTGTCACCGTCAGTCATCCGCGCTCTGCAAGAGCGAATACCCACGCATTCCATTCGCTGGGAATTCTGTAACATCCTCGAAGCAGATCCGCAGCGCCGGGTCCGGCTGAACATCTCCAACAAGCTGCTCGAAAACATGCACCCGGCGGATCTTGCGGACATCGTCGAAGATCTCAGTCATGAAGACCGCGAAGCTATCTTCAACACAATGGATAACGAGGTTGCTGCCGAACTGCTCAGCGAGGTTGAGCCGGGCATTCAAACCCGCATCATCGAATCCTTGAAGGCCGACAAGGCTGCTGACATTCTCGAGGAAATGGAACCCTCCGAGGCCGCCGATCTGCTGAACGAGCTGGAGGAAGAAAGGTCCGAGCAGATTTTGGAAAAAATGCAGCCTGAAGAAAAGGAAGAGGTCGAGGAGTTGTTGGAATTCCGCGACGACACTGCGGGAGGCTTGATGGATCCCGGGTATTTGTCCGTGCCCGAGCACGCCACTGTAACGGAAGCCATGGAGGCGCTCAAGAAGAATGAGGAAATCGTCGAAGATCTCCATACTCTTTTTCTGGTTGGTGCCGAGGGGCGGTTGCGGTTCACTGTCCCGTTAGGAAAGCTTTTCTTTGCATCAGGCGACACGCCGCTGAAGGATCTCGCTTCAGAGCCGCTGCTGTATGTCTATGCTGACGAAAACCAAGATCGCATCACGGAACTGTTCGACAAATACAATCTCTTGACCCTGCCGGTTGTCGATCACGAGCAGCGCCTGATTGGAGTCATCACGGTTGACGACGTTGTGGCAGTCCTGCGGGAGGGATAAGCCGAAACGAACAATCGCGGTTCAAATTGAAACCCGAGACGACTCATTTCGGACACACGACACCGGTGCTTGTTACCCCGGTCGATTCGTTTCAGTGATTTACGTCCGGTATGCGGAGGGGCCGCCAACTGCGAAAGCACTGGCATGAACCTCTCACTGATCCTCTTCACCCTCCAAGTTATGGTCACGGTTTTCGCTCTGATCCGCGAGTCTGGCGAAGACGAGACCTTTGCAGGCGACAAACTGGGCTACCGCAGCTAGTCGTTCGTGCGCTTGCGCTCGTTTTGCCAAGTCTTTCCAAACCGAAACGAACTCTGTTCCAAAATGAATTGGCGCCCGGTTCGAATTGGCTCACAAACGAAAGTGGTCTGAATCGATCCATTTACTTTCAGTGACTTAGCGGTTTAATACGAAAGGGCCGTCAGATGCGAAAGCATAGGCATGAGCCTCACACTGATCCTGGTTGCAGTTCAGATACTCGTTGCGGTTTTCGCCCTCATCCGCGAGTCCGGTGAAGACAAGCGTTTCGAAGGCGATGCGCTCGACTACCGCAGCTAGGGCGACAAGCGGCAAGATCTCGCGTTATTTGCCGTACAAAAACACGCACGGCTCGTGACGGCTCTCGCCGCCGTCATTTACCGAATACACTTTATAACTCTTATGGTTTCCCCATAGCGAGCCCGCTGCATGCTCACCATCCTTTCGCAGCGCGTAAAACTCGATATCGAGCTTGTCTAACCTACTCTTGTCGTCGTTGTAATTGCGTGACACTCGCTTCAGGGCCTCCATGACGGAATCGCGCGGCGACATTCCCCGGCGCATCGCCTCGACAATCGTGTGCCCTCCCGCGATGCGGATGTTCTCTTCACCCACTCCCGTCGATCCCGCGCCGCCGACGTCCTGATCTAAATACAAACCCGCACCGATGATGGGCGAATCCCCAACTCTCCCAGGAATCTTCCAGGCCAGACCGCTCGTTGTCGTCACGCCTGACATTTCGCCCTTTTCATTCAAAGCCAGGCAGTTGATGGTTCCGTAGGTCGGATGCATCGCCATCTCCCACGCCCAGGCGAGCGTTGCGTCATCCACGTGCGGGAACGCCTGCTTCAATTTCTCGAGAGGCGTGGCCTCCGCTGTCAGGTTTTGGTCCATGGGTACCCAGTTGTTGAATGCGTTGGGTGCACGCACAGACTCTTTCCACACCAGCCATGCCGTTCTCGATTTCTCAGTGATCAAATCTTCCTTCTGATAACCGTATGCCTGCGCGAACTTCAACGCTCCATCGCCGACCAGCATCACGTGCGAGGTATGCTCCATTACCAGCTTGGCGATTTTGGACGGTGTCTTGATGCCCTGAATTGCCGCGACGGCGCCGCACCGGCGTGAGGGTCCATGCATCACGCTCGCGTCCAACTCGATGACGCCATCTTCGTTCGGCAATCCACCGTACCCAACTGATGAATCGTTCGGGTCCAATTCGACAAGATTCACCCCGGCAATCACCGCATCCAGAGTGTCCGCGCCGCTCTTCAGCATTTCCATTGCCTTGGCGCACGCTGCGCGTCCATTCGCGCTGGAAACCACGATCGGCTTCTTGCCTCTCCCGCCTTGATTCGCTACTGCCGTGTTTGCCGTTGCAGCAACGGCCGCCGATCTCAAAATCCATTCCCTGCGATTTATCATGATGCTGAGTTTCTACCACAAGTACCTGTACGAACTCCGGCAGCCGCTTCGACGTTACAATACTGTTTCAATGGTCGAAGAGATCTCACCGGCTCGCAGCGTTCGCGGCACAATCAGAGTCCCCGGTGACAAGTCCATCTCGCACCGCTACGCCATGCTCACCTCAATCGCCGAGGGTGAATCGGAAATCTTCAACTACTCGACAGGTGCGGATTGCCAGTCCACTCTGCGTTGCCTCCAAGCGCTCGGCGTTAACTGCTCGTTCAGCCACGAAGCCGGGCAGCGCGTGCTCAAAATTCAGGGAAAAGGGCTTGACGGTCTGCAAGCTCCGCAACACCAGCTCGACGCGGGGAATTCCGGCTCCACGATTCGTATGCTGTCCGGCATCCTCGCCGCGCAATCATTCACAACCGATATTTCGGGCGACGCTTCATTGGCAAAACGCCCAATGGCCCGCGTCATGGCGCCACTTTCCGAAATGGGCGCGCACATTGATGCCGCGAACGGCCAGTATCCTCCGCTCACAATCCACGGTTCGCCGCTTCGTGCCATCGATTATCATCTCCCGGTGCCAAGCGCTCAGGTGAAGAGCTGCGTCTTGCTGGCAGGTCTCTATTCTGATGGCGAGACCACCGTTCGAGAACGCATTGCTACTCGCGACCATACTGAGATCGCACTCCGCGAGCTTGGAGCAGACGTAACGGTCGAGCCTCGGCTCGCTCGCGTCCACGGAAAAGCTCACCTTCACGCGGAGCGGTTATTTGTTCCGGGCGATATCTCGTCCGCTGCCTTCTTCATTGTTGCCGGTTTAATCGCTCATGAGGCCGATCTGATCATCGCCGACGTCGGCCTGAATCCCACCCGAACGGCGATGCTCGACGTCTTGCGCGGCATGGGCGCCTCCATCAAGTTGCTTCACATCGAGCAGGCTAATGGCGAGCTGATGGGCAATCTTCAGATTAAAACTTCGCGTATACGCGGGGGAACGATCGAAGGTGCGACCACCGCTGCTGTTATCGACGAAATTCCAGTTTTTGCAGTGCTGGGCGCCGTCAGTGAGGAAGGCTTGATTGTGCGCGACGCCGCTGAGCTGCGCGTCAAAGAGACTGACCGCATTGATACGCTCGCGCGCAATCTACACAGCATGGGAATTACGGTCGTTACAACCGACGACGGAATCGAGGTTCCCGGAAAGCAGAAATTTCGCGCAGCCCACCTCAAATCGTACGGCGACCATCGCATAGCCATGGCGTTTTCAGTTGCTGCCCTGGCTGCCGACGATACATCCAGGATTGAGGACGCTGATGCTGCTTCAGTCTCTTTTCCAGAGTTCTATGACAAGCTGCGCCAAGTCACGCAGTAGTTTCGCCAAGTTATGGGAGACTCATTCGATTCGGATCTCACGTACGAAACTCTGATTCACGACCTGAACAATGTGTTTGAGACAATTTCCGAAGCTGCGGAACTCCTTAGTACGGATCGACATTGGAAGCCGTTAGCTGGCACTCTGTCCCGCTCCATCACGCGCGGTAGACGGCTGATTGGGGCAATCCCTGACAGTACACCGAATCTGGCGGAGATCGTCAATCACGCAATTCAATCTGTTACGGATTACTGTACCGCCGGGCGCAAGCCCCGCATCAAGTTTGTGCGACAGTTCCCAAGCGATCTCCGTCTGCCTGGCTCAGCAAAAGACTGGGAGCGGGTATTTGTAAACCTCTTCTTGAATCCCGCTCAAATCATGCGCAAGCCAGGCAGAATTGAGATTGCAGCCGGGCAAACGGGCGATTCACTAACCATAACCGTTTCCGATAACGGCCCGGGCATTCCCGCCGAAATCCTGCCGCGCATTTTTAGACCCAACGTTTCAACCAAGACCGGCCGGTCCGGGCGCTCGGGACTCGGTCTTCACATCGTCGCCTTAATAGTTAAAAAATATTCAGGGCGCGTCACAGCGGCCAATCGAGAGCCGGTTAGCGGCGCAGTTTTTACCATTCTGCTGCCATCAAGCTGATGCAGACTCGAAATCCTGTGTCAGCAACCGCCGAAACCGGCGTCTACTTTTCGCGCGACCTGGGTCTCTTGTAGCGCATTCTTACGAATGAAATATCTCTGCATCCACTGTCATTTCTATCAGCCCCCACGCGAGAATCCCTGGCTTGAGCAGATCGAAGTTCAGGATTCGGCTTATCCATACCATGACTGGAATGAGCGCGTGGCCGCTGAGTGCTACGCCCCAAACCTTGCCGCCCGCATTCTCGACGATCAGCAGCGCATCACGCATATCCTGAACAACTATTCCAGAATTAGCTTCGATTTTGGCCCCACTCTCCTCTCGTGGGCCACTGAGCAAGCGGCCGATCTTTACAAAGGGCTCATCGAGTCCGATAAACAAAGCCAACGACACTTCTCGGGTCACGGCTCCGCGCTAGCCCAGGCATACAACCACTCCATTCTGCCGCTTTCGAACTCGCGTGATAAACGAACGCAGATCTTGTGGGGCTTCGAGGATTTTGTAAAGCGCTTTGGGCGGTTGCCGGAAGGCATGTGGCTGCCCGAGACCGCCGTCGATCTCGAAACTTTGGATCTGATGGCGCAAACCGGCTTGACGTTCGCAATCCTTGCTCCTCACCAGGCAAAAGCTGTTCGTCCCCTCGCAGGCGGCGAATGGCAGGACGTAACGGGCTCAAAGATCGATACCACCCGCGCTTATCTCTTGCGGACGCCGAGCGGCAAGTCGATTAACCTGTTCTTCTACAACGGGCCTGTCTCCCAAGCGGTCGCGTTCGAGAAACTGCTGAATAACGGCGAGAAATTTGCGGCGCGATTGTTAGGCTCTGTCTCCGACACGCGGCCCGAGCCTCAACTGGCTCACATCGCTACTGATGGTGAAACGTATGGCCATCATCACAGGCACGGGGAAATGGCGCTTGCTTTTGCACTCGATCACGTCGACTCGCAAAAATTAGCCAAGCTCACCAATTATGGCGAATTTCTTGAACTACATCCAGCGGCCTCGGAAGTGCAAATATACGAGAATACGTCCTGGAGCTGTGTACACGGCATCGAGCGCTGGCGAAGCAACTGCGGCTGTAACTCAGGCCGCATCGGCTGGAACCAGGAATGGCGGAAGCCCCTTCGCATCGCTCTTGACTGGTTGCGTGATTTCGTGGCCCCGCTTTTTGAGTCTCTTGGCTCAACTCTGTTGAAGGATCCTTGGGCTGCGCGGGACAGCTACATCAACATCGTGCTCGATCGATCGCCAGATGTACGGCAGCGATTCGGTGACGAGCATTTCATTCGCCCTCTGAGTTCACAGGAGCAGGTAGTCGTCTGGAAATTGCTCGAGCTTCAGCGCCATGCGATGCTCATGTACACCAGTTGTGGATGGTTCTTCGATGACCTCTCGGGAATCGAGACAGTACAAGTAATTCAATATGCCGGCCGAGTTGTGCAGATAGCCGAGCAGCTCTTCGGCGTGTCGGTAGAGCCGGAGTTTTTGGAGAAACTCTCTGGCGCCAGGAGCAATCTACCGGAATACGGCGACGGCGCGAACATCTATCGCCGGTATGTAAAACCATCCATTGTAGACCTGGAAAAGGTCGGCGCGCATTATTCCATCAGTTCACTGTTTGCGCCTTACGGCGAACGGACCGACATCTTCTCCTATACGGTCAAAAGGCTTGATTATCACACTCGCGATGCGGGCAAGCTGCGTATGGCGCTTGGTAAAGCAAGCTTCACTTCCAAGATCACACAGGAATGCGAAGATCTCACCTTCTGGGTTGTTCATTTCGGCGACCACAATGTGACCGGCGGTGTACAAGCAGCGGCGGAACCGGACGGCTACCACGAAATGCTCCAATCAATCAGCGACTCGTTCACCCGTGTCGATATTCCGGAAGTAGTTCGTCTGCTCGATAAGCGCTTCGGCCAGAAAACTTATTCTCTTCGATCACTGTTTCGCGATGAACAGCGCAGAATTCTGAAGGTAATTCTTTCCTCGACCATCGCTGAAGCGGAAGCCGCTTACCTGCAGCTATATGAGCATCATGGTGCGCTGATGCGCTTCATAACCAGCCTCGGAACACCCATGCCTCGCGAGTTTATGGCTGCCGTGGAATATGCCATCAATAGTTTGTTGCGTCGCGCATGTTGCGCCGACGAGCTCGATCCAGAGCGGGTTCAGAATCTCCTCAGCGAGGCTCAAGCCAGCAACGTCATGCTCGACAAGACCACTCTCGAGTTCTCACTCCGCAAAAAAGTCGAGGACTTGGCGGTACGCTTTGCGGGAGATCCGTCAAAACTGGAGAGGCTTGAGCAGCTGAAAGCTGCGTTGAAGATCGTGAAGCAGATTCCCTTCGCCGTCAATGTGTGGGTCGCACAAAACCATGTCTACGCCGTAAAGGCGGGACTCTATCAGCGTACTCGGAAAAAAGCGCAACGCGGCGATAGCAAAGCGCAAGCCTGGCTGGACAACTACCTGGAGCTGTGCGGTTTACTTTCCATTCGGATCGAGTAGAAACGTCGCGAGTGATGCCGCTCAGCTATTTGTCAGGATTCGGCTGATGTCGTTATAAATTACAAACACAACGATCATCATGAGAAACACGAATCCAAACTTGAAGATTGTCTCTTTCACCTGCAGGCTCACTTCGCGCTGAATAAGCGTTTCGATGAATAGCATCAAAAGGGTGCCGCCATCCAGAATGGGTATGGGCAAGAGGTTGAAGATCGCGAGGTTCAAACTGACTAGCGCCATCCATCCAAAGAAGCTCGAAGCTCCCTCGTGTGCGGCTTCGCTCGACATTTTTGCCATGCCGATCGGGCCCGCTAACGTCTTAGGCGAAACGCGCCGCTCCACAATACTGCCCAATACCTGGAAAATGAGCGTAGCGTTCTGCACGTTCAGCCGAACCGATTCCTGTAACGCTGGTCCAAATCCCAGCTTCACCATCTCGACAGGCATGCGGAACGCTATCCCCATACGCCACGGCATTTTGCTATCGCCTGTCGCTGCGGGAGCCACTGAGACGTCCTGAATGCGGCCTCCCCGCATGACCGTAACTTCTAATGGTTTGCCGGCCGATTGGATCACTGCCTGCTGAACGGTTGCTGCCGATGCCACTGGCTGCTTGTTTACCTTGATCAGCAGATCGCCAGGTTTCAGACCCGCACGCTCGGCAGGCGAGCCCTTCACAACCTGTCCCACCTGCACGTCTCCGCCCCAGCCCGCGACGCCAACTCCCTGTTTCGCATCCATGCGAGGAGTCACTGCAAAATTGAGCTTCTGGCCGTTTCGATCTACGACTACCGACAACTGATGATTTGCATTCAACGCCTCTTGCGTCAGCAGATCCGACCAGCTCGGATTCTTTCGGTTGTTGAGCTGGACAATCTTGTCGCCCGGTTGAAGTCCCGCTTTGGCAGCAGGCGAACCTGGTTCGAGGCTGCTGATGACCGGGTCGTTCGATGTCACTTCCTTCGGGAAGCCATACATGTAGAGACCTGTCACGATAACAATCGCCAACACGATGTTCATGAGTGGACCGGCCAGAACGACCAGCGCACGCTGACCTCGCGATTTCGCTTGGAAGGAGCGGGGATCGGTGGAGGGCTCGTCGCCGGGCTGCTCGCCCATCATCCGCACATAGCCCCCGAACGGAATGGCCGAAACGCGAAAATCGGTTTCGCCGTGCTTAAACCCGAACAGCCTTGGCCCAAATCCAAAACTGAACGTCTCTACCTTGATCCCGACCAGAAGAGCCGCGCAATAATGCCCCAGCTCGTGGATTAGGATCATGACCCCAAGTAGGATCACGACCCAAAAAACCGGTTGTAACCACGCCACGCTCAGTTCATCCCTTCTCTTTGTCTGGCAGGCCTCAAGTATTCGACGCGCCTCCCATCAGTTCGATTCATCGCGATGTAAACCCTAGTGTCCGCGGGCCTCTACGCGTCTCTGCCGTCGTCGGCCGCCCAACGCGACTGGGCTACAAACTGCCGGGCGAGCGCGCGCGACGCCGAATCAATCGAAATCACTTCCTCTATTGTCCTCGCCTCACAGCTCGGTTGGCGCGCAAGCGTCTCTTCGACTGTGTCTGCGATCCCGGGAAACGGTATGCGGCCTTCTAGGAAAGCCTCTACCCCTACTTCATCCGCCGCGTTCAAGGTGCACGTTGCTGACCCGCCCTGCTTCTGCGCCTCATAAGCTAGCTTCAACAAGCGAAACTTCTCCAGATCCGGCGCTGAGAAATGCCAGGTCCGGGGCTGCGTCCAGTCCAGCCGAGGGACCGCCGCTTGTTCGCGGTCCGGGTAGGTCATGGCATATTGTATCGGCATGCGCATGTCCGTTGCCGATATCTGCGCGATGACACTTCCGTCGTTGTATTCGACTAGCGCGTGAACCGACGATTGCGGATGCACGACCACCTCCACCTGCGACGGGGTTAAGTCGAACAGCCAGCACGCTTCGATGACCTCGAACCCCTTGTTCATGAGAGTCGCCGAGTCAACAGTAATCCGCCTCCCCATCTTCCAGGTTGGATGATTCAGCGCCTCATCCGGCGTCACTTTCCACAACGCATCTGCGGACGTTTCCCGAAAAGGTCCTCCCGAAGCCGTAAGAATCAGCCGCGTCACTTCGGAACGCCGCCCCGCCCGAAAGCACTGGTGCGCCCCGTTGTGTTCACTATCTACCGGAATCAGCTCTGCCCCGGTCTCCGCGACCGCCTGCATAATTAGCCGGCCACTCGCCACGAGGGCTTCTTTATTCGCCAAGCCGACCCGCTTCTTGGCATGAATCGCCGCATAGGTCGCCTCCAGCCCTGCTACTCCTACGATTGCCGACATGACAAAGTTCACTTCCGGCGCAGTTGCCGCCGCGACCCGGGCTGGTGGACCCGCCGCCAGTTCCGGCCAGTTACTTCGCCCGATATTCTCTTCCGCAAGGCGCTTTCGCAGGGCCTCAAGCGTCCTATCGTCGGCTACCGTGACGACCCTAGGCCGGAATTCCCGAATTTGGGAGAAGAGGACATCCAGATTCTTACCAGCTACCAAGGCGTAAACTTCGAAATCTTCAATGCGTTGCCGAATCACATCCAGCGTGTTTACTCCAATGGAACCTGTGGATCCTAAGATAGTTACCATCATTATTTAAGCGTTCTCCGTACTCATAGCCCGAGAGAAGTAGATACTGACCCAAAAAAATTTTGATTTCCGTAGAGAAAATGCTTGCGTTCCGCAAATTCATATTCTAATATTGGAATCAAGCCAGGGAGGCAACTCCCACCAAAGCGAGACTAACCTCATAGAAAGACCCCTGAAGCAACACCTCCCTGGCGCCCGAAAGGGCTCGTCTCGCAGCTTCAGAACCCAAACTTAGATCCTCTGGAACGGTTACGGGCTTGTTGTCGGTTCCTGCCTGACCGCAACGCCCGCAGGAACCCACGAACAGAAAACTTCATCATCGCGTTTGCAGATATTGGGGTTTTTTCAGTTGCGCTGTGAAGGTGTTCAAAGCTTCCAAGTGCTTTGACGCAACAACGGCCATGTTGTGATCCGCCTGGCTGGCCCGTATAAGGTAGACCAGTCGGATGTGCTCAGTTCCTGGCGGAAGCGTGAACGGAAGAGTGGGCGGATACGCCTCGGGAACCGTTTTGCCATCCTTCGTTATGTCGGCCGACGTAAACTTGAGCCGCACAGCACCGTTTCTCCGTCCTGTGATTGCATAATATGCGATCTCGTATCCCGTTAGATCCGCCGCGGAAAGCGTGATCGTGTTCCCATATTCCTGTTGCGCGTTAAAGGTGGGCTGTGTTCCTCCGGATTTCACCAAAGGCACAACGACCGAGAGCCGCGATCCTCGTTCCAAGTCCACAAAGGAGTTGTCAGTAGTAGCAAGCGTGCCCGCGCGGGACACACGAATATTCCGCCGCGAGCACCCGCCGCATGCCAAAAGCGCCAGCATCCCTAACACCACGCCGGCCCAAATTGCCTTCACCTGAATAGTACGCGCCATGTCGTCACAACGAAAGCGTGAGTGACCATCGAGCTCCGCACACTGCCGGTTCGGGCATAGGCCACGCCGCAGCCAAGGCCCAGAACCGAGGCCAAAAGCGAATGCTCCCAGTTCGGAAAGTGCCGGAACCAGAGGTGCACGCTGCCAAAAAGAACTGCCGAGATCAAGATCGCGGGAAGTGGCGAGCGCCAGACGTCCAGCAGCGCGCGCTCGATGAAGCCCCGAAAAAAAAGTTCTTCGCCCAATGCGATCACCCAGAGCGCTCCGAAGAAATATCCGAGCGTCATTGCAGTGACGCGCCACCAGGCGTCGTGCAAAGGAGCGAATTCGATTACCCCAAGTTCGATGCCGAGCACGCAGATAGGAATCACGATAAGCAGATAGTAAATAGCGCCAATCTTCCATTCGTGAGCTCTTGGCCAAAAGCCAAAACTGCCTGGATGCCACCCTCTCAAAACCAACAACGCCGCGATCCCGAGCCTTATCCACGTTAAATGGCCCAGAATATCCACTCCACGGATGTGCTCGTCAGGGGAACGATAGATCCGCGGAAACACGCGTAGAATCAGGGGTGCAGCCGCTACGACCAGAAAACCGACGTCGAAAGCTGGCCTGCGCGGCAGCAGCACGTGCCAGTAAGCGAGCACTCCGCAGAGCAGCGCAAGGAGCAAAAGCGTATTGCGTTGAAATGTCCTCGTTCCCAGGCTGAAGATCAAGAATGGCAGGAGCGCGCTCAGCCACAAAATCGTCGCTTGTAACCGTCTCGATTTGATATGGCCGAACCAAGCGCGCGTTTCCGCGAACACAGATGCCAGATAAAAAAAAACCTCTACCGAAAAAGCTGGCAACGCCACCGCCATGATCCAATAAGACTGTGGGTGCTTGCTCGAATAGAAGAGCGCAGTAGCGAACAACGCGGTCCACGAGCACACCAGCACAATGAAAAAAGGCCGCATCGTGGGCAACATCGCATCACTCATGCTGCGCAACATCGCCCCAATCGTAGCATCGGCGCTGATGTTTCCCATTGCGGCTCTGCACGCCGCCGACCCGCCTCCGGGGCTCTTGAAGAAAATCGCCGCTCGTGAGACTGATAATGCGCGCGCGAGAGAGAATTACACCTACCGGCAGTCGGTGACGATTCAGGAATTTGATGATCGTGGAACGATTACAGGAGAGTATCGCGAAGTCCGCGACGTCACGTTCTCGCCCAATCGTGTCCGATATGAGCAGGTTGTCGAGCGGCCCCGAAGCACATTGACCCGCATCAAATTGACCGCCGAAGATTTCGCCGACATTCGCAACATTCAGCCCTTGTTTATGACCGCCGACCAGGTATCGCTCTATGAAGGAAAATACAAGGGCGAGGAAACAGTCGACGGCTTGAACTGCTTCGTAGAATACGTTCAACCTCGCCAGATTCTTTCCACCCAACGCTTCTTCGATGGCACTCTATGGGTGAGGGAATCCGATCTTGCGGTCATTCGCAGTGAAGGGCAGGCCGTTCCCCAAATCGAAACTCTCAAACAACAGAATCTTTTCCCGCATTTCACGACCATTCGCCGCGAGATAGACAGCAAGTGGCTTTTTCCGCAGGAAAGCTATGCGGACGACACGCTGTACTTTCGTGATTGGCCGCAGCGCATCCGAATCGTCATCCGATACCTCAATTACAAACGTTTCGGCGCTGAGTCCACGATCACGTTCGGTGGCGAAACTCAACCCCAGCAATAAAGTTTTCGAACTCTTCCGGCGTATCGATGTCAACCGCGCCTTCAGGCAGCGGAAACGGAGTGACGTCCGCGCCCGAACTTCGCAGTAAGCTACGCGCCCCGGCTTCTGGCTGAAGCGACGACAACGCGCCAAACAATTCTTGCGTGAAGAGCGCGGGAACGCCGATCGTGCCGCTATACTGAGCCGCGACGATGGGGCCCCCGGCAGTCGAAAGTAACTCTCGCATCGCCGTCAGATGCTTAGCTTCGATAAGCGGTTGATCTGCAACCAGGATTGCGACCGCGTGCGGAACTTCGTCCTTCGTGATCAGCGCTCGCATGCCTGCAGTTATCGACGAGCCCATGCCCGTCTCCCATCGTGCGTTAAAAACGATCTCTACCGGCTCATCCGCGATTGCCTCGCTCAGCATCTGGCCGTTCGACCCTACCACTACAACAACGGGATCAAAGCCCGCACCGAGGGCTTGCTCGATCGAATGCTGCAATAGTGTTCTGCCCCGATACGCAAGCAGTTGCTTCAACTGACCCATGCGCGCCGCTGCGCCGGCAGCCACAATGATTGCCCCGGTCCGCCCTCTAGCCGCCGTCCGCCGCTCAGCCGGGAATTCTTCTGTCAAGCCTTTTCGCTTTTCACCAAGTGCATCTTCGAAGCGCTTGGCCGGCTTCCCGTCACCACAGTCACGGCCTCCAGCTTCGCAAGTTCACGCCTCGCAATCTGCCCCCACGTGCTGTTGCCGTCCAGCTTAATGTAGGCCCTCCAGTGCCGGACCGCACTCATTACATCGCCCAAGCTCTGATGCAGAAGCGCAATGTTGTAATGCGCATCGGCATAGCCGGGATAAAGCTTCAGCGCGGCTTCGTAGTGAAGCAGTGCGGCCACCGTGTCTCCTTGTTCGTCGTACAGATTTGCCAGATTGAAGTGAGCCAGCGGGTAATTGGGGTCTATATCCAGCGCCCTGTTGTAGTATTTCTCGGCATCCCCCCACGCGTGACCACTAAAAAACACCGTCCCCAAATTGACCAGCGCTCCCGCCGAATGAGGATCGAGCTCAGCCGCCTTTTCGTAAGCCTCGATGATCTCGTTATACGGCGCGCCGGTTTGCTCTAGCTCCAGTCCGCATTCGAACCACCGATCCGCTTCAATTTTGTTCCGCACGGTCTCCGCAACCTTCTCGGCGCCTTTCTGAGAAGCCGGCAGCTGCAGTAGTTTGGTGATCTCGTGCTCAGCAAAATCGAAGACGAGTTGCCCCGACACGGGTTCCATCTTATGCTTCCCGATTTGAACCCGTACGCGGTTTCCTTCTTTATAGACCCGCACGTCTTCGCTCAGATGCGGCAAATTCTTCAAACGTTCGGCCAACGCCCGGAGACTCTGTTTGATCACGCGCGGATGTACCTTATCCCCGCGCAAACGTATAACGGTCTTGAGCGCAAGCAGATCCGAAAATCGGTATTCAGACAGTTCTGGAATCAACTGCTGGCGTTCCCAGCTTCGAAGCTGCCGTCCCTCGACCTTCAATAGCCGACAGACTTCCTTCCGGGTGTAAGACCCGCCCGTTTCCCGCTTTGGAGCTGCAGTACGATGTTGCGAGTGCTCCCGCAGCACAGGTAGATCATAGCACCGAATTTGCAGAACCCGGATTACCCCAACCTGAATTGATAGGATTCAGCGCTGGGCGACCGCTGACTCGTGTTCCAAAGCGGCTGATACGATCGAGAAGAAGATGCTCGACCTCGGTCCTAGTGACAACGCGACGAAGCGGTCCAACCGGGTGTCGCGCGCCTTCCACACGACGCCCATGCCGCCCTCGCCCAGCTTTTCCGAGACTTGATACTGCCCCAGAGCCTTGCCGATCATGCCGATCTCAGGTTATTGAAGAATACTCTTCCAGACGCGGGGATTCAAGAGCATCTGTGAATTTGAAAAAACGAACCCATGGGAGTTCGTTTCGTAAAATAGCCGCTCACATCAGGAGAGGAACTAGAGACAAGTAATGGAAGCGAGTACGCTTACAACCGTCTCAACGCGGCGCTCAGGGCGTGTGATATTCGGCCCAGGCGTCCTTCGGCGACGACGGGAATGTCGCCAGGCACAAAAGAGACAAGCACGCCGATTTTCCGCAGCACATCAAGGTGGAGCAGCCGACTGAAAGAGTGCCTTGCGCGTGGGCGATACGCGCAACTTGAAGAATCGAAACTTCGCACGGCCCTGTACAGGCCATATTGCAAGAAATGTGTCTTCTTCGATAACGTATTGAACTAGGCGCCGTAGTAAGCGCGTTCGATGTGCAGGCTCGCGACGCGCCCACAAATACGGAGCGTGTCGAAAAAGCACATACTTAGGTTATGGCGCGGAGGGCAGTATGAGCAAACTGACAAGTTTGATTCCGTCGCTTTTGGACATACGAAACGAATCGATCCAAACGCTGATTAAGAACTGGTGGTTGCTGGCACTGTGTGGCGTTCTTCACGGATTAATTTCGGTCATCTACTTGATCATGCAGGCCACGGGTGGACCCCTGACTTTCCATGCGTGGAAAGGCACGGTTGGGTTATTGGGTAAGCTCTCATTGGCGGCAGGAGCTTGCACGATCGCAGCCGGCATTTGGGGGTCCGCAAAGGGCAAGTGCTGGCTTCTTTCGCTGAATGGTCTTACTCTTAGCGCTCTCGGACTGATCTATACCGGCATCGCCGGGTTTAGCCATTCCGGCGTGGTGGGCGGTGCTCGGATTAGCTTTCGTACCATCGCGCTCCTGATCATCCTGATGGCAATGAGCATCGGCATTCTCGAATTTATAGCCGCGCGAACCCTGCGGCGTCAGCGGCATGTTGCGGACGGATGGTTTCTCGGCATGGCCGGAGTGGCCTCGGTTGGTTTCGCTTTGGCGTTTTTTGCTTTGGGGTTTCGCTGGATCAAACTGGGGCCAGGGTCACACCTGGATCTTCTTTGGCTTGGCTCTTATTTTGGCTTCAGTGCAGTCTGCATGCTGGGGCTGGCGCTTCGCCTTCACAGCCGGGGTCGTTCCCAATCCGGCCAGTGGCAAGCCTTACCGCTGTTGAGTACTTCAAACTGAACAATCTCCCTGAATTTCGGGTCCCGACCTAAGTTTCAGGTACCGAGCCCTCGTCATATTCCGGTATTCGGCTAGGTATATATTTGATCTCGTACTAGACTGGTCGTATATTCTATGCGTCTCAAAAACAAGGCGCTCAGCGCCGGACGCCGTTCAACTCCAGCCGTACAGACGCTTGCCGACCTCCCCATGGGACAGCGCTGCATCCTCGACCATCTGGAGCTCGCTGAGGATATCGCGCGCAGGCTCATGGAGCTTGGTTTTTTGCCCGGCAATGAAGTGATTCCGGCGAGAAGGGCGCCGGGCGGAGGGCCGCGTGTCTTTCGCGTGGATGGATCCGAAGTGGCGCTTCGCCACGAGACCGCTGCGCGGGTTTATATCCGCCGCAATCCTGAATCCGATCTGGTCGTGCTTCCATGAGGCATTCCTATGAGTCGTTCTCATGAGTAGCTGCCACGACGGTGCTCCTCGGACGAATCTTCTTCCCAATCCGTCCATCCCTTTACCGCGCGCCGCTCACGATCAACCCATCATTGTTGCCATCGTAGGGCCGCCAAATTCCGGTAAATCGACTCTCTTTAATCGCCTAACCGGCCTTCGTCAAAAAGTCGCCAATTTCCCCGGCGTCACCGTCGAGCACCGCATGGGCAAGGCCAAGCTGAAAGACGAACGCGAGGTGTTTCTCGTCGACTTGCCCGGCGTGTACAGCCTGCACCCGCGGGCCGAAGACGAAAAAATCACTCACGACGTACTGAAAGGTGAGCAGCCGGACTTCCCCAAGCCCGATGCCGTCATCCTGATCCTCGATTCCACCAACCTGGGCCGAAACCTGGTGCTTGCCGCGCCAATTCTGAGCCTCGGTATGCCAACTCTGATCTTGCTGAACATGGCCGACGATCTGGCTGAGCGCGGTGGCAAGGTGGATGTCGCGGCGCTTTCGGCTGAGTTGAATTCGCCCGTCGCCCTCATCAGTGCAACCAAGGGTACTGGCATCGATCGTATTCAGCAGTTCCTCCTCGCGACCGCAGCCAAGTTAAGCACCATAGCGCTGCCGAAAATTGAGCTTCCCGTTCTGCAGGATGTTCCGAATTGCCGCAAGTGGGCAGCCAAGCTAGGCACGCGCGCTTCATACAAAGCTCCTGCGCCGCCGCTTTGGACACGCCGCCTTGACGCCGTGTTTCTGCATCCCATCGCCGGCCCGCTAATCTTCCTTGCCGTTGTGGTCGCGGTATTCCAAAGCATCTTTTCCTGGGCGCAGCCTGCAATGGAAGCGCTGAAGCAAGCCGTCGCCATCTCGGGTCATTGGATGGCCGGTGTTTTGCCCGACAACGCTTTCCGCTCCTTACTAATCGACGGAGTCTGGAGCGGCGTCGGCGCCGTTGTCGTCTTTCTGCCGCAAATTCTGCTGCTTTTCCTATTTATAGGTGTGCTCGAAGACTCCGGTTACCTGGCGCGCGCGGCTCTTATCGCAGACCGCACCATGGCGAAGTTCGGATTGCAAGGCAAGTCATTCATCCCCCTGCTCTCCGCTTACGCTTGCGCCGTTCCAGCCGTCATGTCGACACGCGTCATCGAAAACAAGCGCGACCGCATGGCGACCATTATGATTGCGCCACTGATGACCTGCTCTGCAAGATTGCCCGTCTATACTCTGCTCATCGCCGCGTTCGTGCCGAACCTTCCCGTAGTCCGGGGTGTGCTCTATTTACCAGCGGCCACGATGCTGGGCCTGTATGTGTTGGGCTTCTTGGCCGCGATCTTCACCGCCCGGATACTCAAGTCCACGGTCTTGAAAAGTCAGCGCTCTTCATTCGTCCTCGAGATGCCGCCCTATCGTTGGCCTACTTTTCGCTCCTTGGCGTTACGGCTGCTCGACAGGGCCAAAGTTTTTTTGCGCCGCGCCGGTACGGTCATCCTCTTAGTCGCCGTCATGATTTGGGTGCTCGCTCATCTGCCGCTTGAACATGGCAAGACTCCTCCGCTTGAGCGAAGTTACGCCGGTCAAATCGGCAAGGCCGTCGAGCCAGCCATCAAGCCGCTCGGCTTCAATTGGAAAATCGGCATCGGCCTCATCACTTCCCTTGCGGCGCGCGAAGTCATCGTCGGAACGCTCGGCACCATTTATGGCATCGAAGGTGACCAACCATCCGAAGGCCTCCAGAAGGCCGTACGACAAGACCTGAGCCCTGCCGGTGCCGTTGCGCTGCTCGTCTTTTTCGCCTTTGCCATGCAGTGTTTTTCGACCATCGCTATCGTCAAACGGGAAACCGGAGGCTGGAGGTGGCCGATCTTCCAGTTCTCGTACATGCTTGCGTTAGCGTACTCTGGTTCGTGGATCGCGTATCATCTCGCGAACCGCTTTCTGGCATGAATGATCTCTCGAAGGTAGTAATTCTTGGCTCGGGCTGCGCCGGAAATACCGCGGCAATTTACACGGCGAGGGCCAACTTGCAGCCTCTCGTTTTCGAAGGGCACGAGCCCGGCGGCCAGCTTTCGATCACCACCGATGTCGAAAATTTCCCTGGCTTCCCCGAGGGCGTGCAAGGTCCGGCGCTGATTGAGGACATGAAAAAACAGGCGCAGCGCTTTGGAGCCGTGTACAACCATGGCCGAGTTACGCATGTGGACCTGTGTCGCCGGCCGTTCACGTTGGAATTCGAGCACGGAGAAAAAATCCAGACTCGCACGTTAATCGTTGCCACAGGCGCTTCGGCCCGCTGGCTGCATCTTCCCAACGAGCAGAAGCTGATCGGCCACGGCGTTAGCTCGTGCGCTACCTGCGACGGCTTCTTTTTTCGTGACAAAAAGATCATGGTGATCGGCGGTGGCGATTCGGCCATGGAAGAAGCCAACTTCCTGGGCCGCTTCGGCAGCGAAGTCGTGATCGTTCATCGCAGCGAAACATTTCGCGCCTCGAAGATCATGTTCGAACGTGCGCAGCACAATCCCAAAATCAAATTTCTGACCCACACAGTCATCGAGGACGTCTACGATGTAACAAAAGGTCACGTGACGGGAGTGAAGCTGCGCAACATCCGGACGAATGAAATTTACGACCGCGAAGTAGACGGCTTTTTCGTGGCAATCGGCCATATCCCGAACACCAAGTCTTTTGCCGGCCAGCTCGACCTCGACCCGGACGGCTACATCATCTCGCACGGCGGTGCCCGCACCAACATCGAAGGCGTCTTTCACGCCGGCGACGTCCAGGACCGAACCTACAGGCAAGCCATCACGGCCGCCGGAGCAGGCTGTATGGCTGCCATAGAAGCGGAACGCTTTCTCGAAGCTGAAGGGCAATAACTCAATCACCTTCACTCATAGCGTAACGCTTGCACCGGATCCAATTTCGCCGCTTTGCTCGCCGGCCAAATACCGAAAAACAGCCCAACTCCGACGGACACCACAAGTCCGGAAATGGCCGCCCAAGCCGGCACCATTATAGGTAAGGAACTGAAAACCAATTTGCTCACCATCGCGATGAGCCATCCGAGCACAAGTCCAGCCAATCCTCCTAAGCCGGTCAATACCGAGGCCTCAAGCAAAAACTGAACCACGATGTCCAGCCGCCTTGCGCCAATCGCCTTGCGGATGCCAATTTCGCGCGTACGTTCGGTCACAGAAACCAGCATGATGTTCATCACCCCAATGCCTCCCACAAGCAGGCCGATGGAACTTAGCACAATCATCACCAAAAACGTCATTGAAGTGATCTGGCGGAACTGATCGACCATTTGTTCGGCGGTTGAAAGCACGAAGTCATCGGGCTTGTTGGGCCGCACATGCCGTTGAATGCGCAAAATCGTGCGGATCTCGTCCATCGCCTGGGGCAGCATGCCATCCCGCGCAGTGATGCTCAACGCCATGTCTTGGGCATTTGGATAGGTTTTCTTCATTGAGAAAAAAGGCAGAAATACTCGGTTATCCGAACTATCGAAGAAACTCGCGCTCGGGCGATGCATTGTGCCAATTACCTCAAACTGCCGCCCGTCAACATTGATCAACTTCCCGATCGCGTTCTCTTCACCGAACAGACCTTTCTCGACGTCAGCTCCGATAACCGCAACCAGCGCACGGTGACGGTCTTCGAACTCAGTGAAGAAACGACCCTGATTAATGTCGATTTGGCCAGTTTGCGCGTAGGATTCTTCCACTCCACGTAGTTGACTTTGATAAACAGCATTCCCTTTGTACTTAGTGACGATCGGAAAGTGGTTGGGCCAAAGCATTGCGGAAACTCGTTCACAAGCGGCACATTGCTCGCGAACCGCAATGGCATTCTCATAATTCACTTGCTTCCGGGCGCGCTCTTCCGGAGTAAGATCGGACGTTCGAAATGCTGGCTCGCGCGACGCGATGATCGCGTTCGGTCCAAAACTCTTGAACACGTTGGTAACGGCTCCGTCAAACCCAGTCAGAATGGAACCCACGCCAATGATGGTGCCGGTTCCTATAACCACGCCAAGTATCGTCAACGCGCTTCGCAGTTTATGCGCTCGAATCGTATCGAGCGCCAGCATCATGTTGTTGCGGAAGGCAAGAAAAAAATTCATTTCTTACTCAGCGTGCAATGCCACAATCGGGTCCAGCTTGGCGGCTTGGCGTGCCGGGTAGATGCCAAAGAACAAGCCGACTATGGCCGACAAACCCACGCCGAGAACTACTGAAAAAAGGGGCATTTCCATGGGCAGTGGCGTCGCGTTTCTAACGACAACCGTAAGTAGGTAGGCGATAATCACGCCGATAATGCCGCCGATTCCCGCGAGCACGCAGGATTCAACTAGAAACTGATTCAGGATGTCTTGGCGCCGAGCCCCTACCGACTTGCGAATACCAATTTCATGTGTTCGCTCAGTGACAACGGCGAGCATGATGTTCATGATCACGATTCCGCCAACCACCAGGAACACAGAAACCACTCCGAACGCCATGCCGGCGATGGCCCCGGTTAAATTGTTCCAAGCCGTAGACAGCGTGTCCGAGCCGAACATGCTGAACGTGTCATCTTGCTCGGGCCTTAAGTGCCGGTAAGCCCTCAGCAACATTCGAACTTCATCTTCAGCTTGATTCGTGTGCTGAGCGTCAATCGCTTTGGCGAAAAGGGCAATATCATTATGCAGTCCATTGCCGTAGGTCTTGAAGTAAGAGTAAACGGGTATCATCACAAATTTGTCTTGCGATTGCCCGAAGACACTGCCCTTCGCCTTCGCCACCCCAATCACCTCATACGGAACGCCATCCACTGTAAGGTTCTTGCCAACCGGATCTTGTCCGCTGAGAAATCGGTCGCTCACGTCCGACCCAATGAAAGCAACTGGCGCGTGTCTCCGGACTTCTTCCTCAGAGATGGCTCGCCCGCCGCCAACCTCAATATCGCTGAGCGCAAGTATGTTGGCAGTAATACCCATTACGTCCACCCCCTGCATCGTCTGACCCCCGCGCGAGATGCTCACGTTCTTGTCCGTCTCCAGCCCGATATCGCTTACCAGCCGCGCATTGGCTTTGATGAACTCGTACTCCTCAGGCTTGATTTGCGGATTACGGCGCTCCGCCTCGAGATACTTCTTGGGGTCCCAATTTCCAATAAAAACAATGCGCGCCACTCGGAATCCATTCGAACCCATGTCGGAGAGCTTTGTCGCGATATAAAGGTTCATCCCGTGCACAAACGACATCACTGCAATCAGCGTGCTCGTCGCGAGAATGATTCCAAGAAGCGTCAGAAAGCTGCGCAGTTTGCTCTTGCCAAGCGAGTCGATTGCGATACGGGCCGACTCCCAGAAAGACACGCTTGGTGAAATGATTCGCTCGCTGAGCATTGTTGTTGATTACGCCAAGTGCTGACAAACCTCTCCTTGGCTGCGTTCATGATAGTACGTTCGTCAGGCACCTGGCGATTGCCGTGATGTTGATCCTTCCGTGATCAGTCCGTCGCTTGAAGAGCTAAAATAACAACCACCTTCCCGATGGAGCACGACGAAAATTATCTAGTTCGGATGCAAATCCGGCAACTGAAGCAGTATGCCATCTTCTTCATTGATCTTGATGGCCGCATCCGGACGTGGAACGCCGGAGTAGAGCACCTGCTTGGCTACTCCGAAATAGAATGGATCGGCAGTCACGCCTGTGTAATCTTCACCCCCGCGGACAAAGCGGTTGAACTCTGTAATGCAGAAATGACCATTGCACGCGAACAAGGTTGGGTTTCTGACATTCGATGGCACCGCAAGAAGGACGGCACTGAATTTTTTGCAAACGGGGTAATCAGCGCCACATACGATGAGTCCCACACGCTGATAGGATTCACGAAGATCGTTTCAGATGAAACTTCGCGAAAACAGCTGCAAGATTCGCTGATCGAATCGAATTCAGCATTAGAGCAGTTTGCCTTTGCGGCTAGTCACGATCTCCAAGAGCCACTCCGGACCATCGGCAGTTACGCCGAACTTATCGTCAGGGTGCATGGAGGCGAACTCAACCAGGAAGGAAGTGAGTGGCTGGATTTTATCGTGAAAGCCGTTGAGAGAATGAACGTCCTTATCCGGGATTTGTTGTTGTATGCCCGAGTAGGTGTAGAGAAAGAGACGGCAGTTTCTATCTCACTTGATCAGGACGTGGAATCGGCAACGTCTCAGCTAGCCCGTGCCATCGAAGAGTCCGGGGCCGCGGTAACACACGATCCACTTCCAACCGTCATGGCGGAACGCAGTCAGATAACCCGGCTCTTTCTAAACCTGATCGGTAATGCAATTAAATATAGGTCGCCCGACCGGCCGCCGCAAATTCATATCTCGGCGCGCCCAGACGAGAAATACTGGATCATTTCCGTGGAAGATAACGGCGTCGGATTCGAACAACAATACGCGGAAGCCATCTTTAGCCCTTTCAAACGCCTGCATGGCCGCGAGTATCCGGGTTCCGGCGTTGGTCTTGCAATCTGCCGGCGCATCGTAGAGCGTTATGGGGGACGGATTTGGGCAGAATCGACCGTAGGTCGAGGCTCGGTCTTTTATCTCAAGTTACCGCAAGGTGCGGGTGATGAGCCCTGATTCAGCGCTTGATCCTTTCACTCGGCTGAAATTTTGCACTCGTTGTCTTACGTGGTTCGAGTTCGTTGCCGATTCCGCGTATCGCTGTCCTACTCAATGGTATCGGTTATCGCCGCTACATCATTCCTGATCCCCCGCCGTTGCGCTACACTTGACAACACTCCCGGTATCCGAGCGGGCGTTGTTTGAACCTATGTCGAGCCCACTGCCCGACGATTCCCAAACCACCGGCGCATCAGCCAGCGACCCGTTGAACGAGACCAGCCTCGCGGCAACCCGCGCGCTCGAGGTAAGCGAAGCCGCAGGCACGGTTATCGGTAGGTATCACCTTCTGCAGAAGATCGGCGAAGGTGGCATGGGTGAGGTTTGGCTGGCCGAGCAGAAGCAGCCCGTGCGTCGCCGCGTCGCTCTGAAAGTGATCAAGGCCGGGATGGACACGCGGGAGGTAGTCGCCCGGTTTGAGTCTGAGCGCCAGGCTCTCGCACTGATGGACCATCCCGCTATCGCCAAAGTCTATGACGCCGGTTCCACTCTGCAGGGGCGGCCGTACTTCGTGATGGAGTATGTCGCCGGTTTGCCGGTCACAGACTATTGCGACGCCCATAAGCTGACTACCCGCGAGCGGCTGGAGCTGTTCATACATGTTTGCGAAGGCGTTCAGCACGCGCATCAAAAGGCAATTATTCATCGCGACTTGAAGCCGTCGAATATCCTGGTCGGCGAAATAGACGGTCGTCCGGCGCCGAAAATTATCGATTTTGGTATCGCAAAAGCTTTATCGCAAAGGCTTACCGAAGAGACCATGTTCACCCGCGTTGGCGCCATCATCGGCACTCCGGAGTACATGAGTCCGGAGCAGGCCAATTCAGCGGGTGAGGACATTGACACCAGGACCGATGTCTACTCACTGGGGGTGATCCTCTACGAGCTGTTGGTCGGCGCGCCTCCGCTCGATCTTAAAAAGTCAGCGCATCACGAGCTCATTCGTAAGTTACAGGAAGACGATGCCCCCAAGCCCAGCACCAAGCTGCGAACTCTGGGCGACCGGTCTACACTTTCGGCTCGGAACCGGCGCACGGATCTGGCGGTGCTCACTAAACAACTTCGTGGTGACCTCGATTCCATCGCGCTGAAAACTCTCGAAAAGGACCGCTCGCGCCGCTATGGATCGCCCTCCGAGCTCTCTGCCGACATCCTCCGATATCTCAAAGACGAACCGGTTTTGGCTACTCCACCATCCGCGGCATACCGGCTTCGCAAATTTGCCCACAGAAATCGCACGCTGCTTGTGACCTTATGTGCATTCGCGGTTCTTCTGTTGCTGGGAACCGCCATCAGCCTCTGGCAAGCGGTACGCGCGCGGAAAGCTGAAAGTGCAGCCATGGTTCAACGGGATCGTGCCGACCGGGAGATGGCGGCCGCCAAAGCCGTAAGCGAATTTTTACAAGACGATCTGCTCTCCCAGGCAAGCACCGATTCGCAGGGCGGCGCAGACGTAAAGCCAGATCCGGATGTGAAAGTGTGAACGCTTGTTGATCGCGCCGCAGCAAAAGTCGGCCAAAAATTCGCGGGGAAGCCCGCTATAGAGTCGTCCATTCGAGCCACTCTCGGCAATACCTACCGCGGTCTAGGCCTCTTCGATGAAGCCGACCGTCAAATGCGGAACGCATACAACCTAAGCCGGGGCAACCAAGGGGCCGAGGCTCCTGAAACGCTTCAAATAATCGCCGACTTAGGATCCATCGAGTCCGATGAAGGAAAATTTGCTGATGCGGCCCGGCATGCCGAGACCGTTTTCGAAGCGCGGCGCCGCAAATTCGGCGCAGACCACCCTCAAACCGTAGTCGCCCTGCAATCGTTAGCTGTCATGTACCTTTATCTCGGGCAGTATGCGCGGGCCGAGCCGCTGCTCACCAAAGCTCTCCAGATCCAGAGCCGCTCGCCAGGTTACGACAATCTCGACACCTTGAATACAAGTGACAGTCTCGCGACAGTCTACATAGATCAAGGGCGGTACGGCGAAGCGGAAAAATTGTTGCGAAGGGGTCTGGAAAGTTATCGAAGGGTCTTTGGGCCAGAGCACCCGTACACTCAGCGCGAGATGTTCGGGTTAGCCCGCTGCTCGTTCGGAAAGGGAGACTACGCCGAAGCGGAACCGTTGGCATCCGCTGTGTTTGAGAGTGATCGGAGATTGCGAGGTCCAGAGCATTCGGACACGCTGTCAGGCGCTAGAATGCTCGCTAGAATTTACCTAGCCGAGGGCAAGCTCTCCCAAGCTGAATCGCTAATAAAAAACACTCTGCAAACTCTCGTTCGCACACTCGGGCCCAGTCATCCAGATGTTGCCTACAATACAGGAATCCTGGCCCAAATCACTGAGCGCAGTGGCGATTACGCGAAAGCCGAACCGCTTTGGAGGAACGCCTTGGTGATTTCCCGCCGCAGTTTGGGCGAAAAGCATCCCGACACGGTGAATCTGATGCAATCTCTTGCAAACAACTTATTGGGGCAACATCGCTATTCGGAGTCGGAAGCGATGCTGAGACCGGCTTTGGCGGATTGGGGTACTCCCGATGCAGACGATTGGCGGCCCTTCTATGGGCGGAATTTGCTCGGTGCCGCGCTCGCGGAGCAGAAGCGATATGCGGAGGCTGAGCCGTTGCTGTTATCGGGATACAAGGGTATGAAGGACCGCGCGGCCAGAATTCCCGCTGACCAACAGAGCAAGTTGAGAGATGCGGGCACCGCATCGTTCAGCTATATAAGGATTGGTCAAAACCCATTCAAGCCAAGGAATGGCAACAGATCACGTCAGTTGCTTATAACGGAAGCACCCCACGACATGATCATTGACCATACCCGTCGCGTGCATGAATGCGTAACAGATGGTCGACCCAACAAACGTGAAACCCCGCTTCACAAGATCCTTACTCATCGCATCGGATTCCGCCGTGCGGGCGGGCACATCCTCCATTCGGCGCCAGCGGTTTTGTATCGGCTGCCCTCTCACAAACTGCCACACATAATTATCAAAGCTGCCGAATTCCTTCTGTACAGCCAACAGGGCTCGCGCATTCTGCACTGCCGCGCAAATTTTTAGCCGATTGCGCACGATACCGGCATTCTCCAGTAACGCCGCAATTTTCACTTCACCGTATCGAGCGACCTTGGCGGGATTAAAGTGGTCGAACGCGACCCGGTAAGCCGGGCGCTTATTCAGAATCGTAGACCAACTCAGGCCGGCTTGAGCGCCCTCCAGCACCAGGAACTCGAACAGCGCACGGTCATCATGGATCGGGACACCCCATTCCTGGTCGTGATAGGCCATCAGCAGAGGATCGCGCGCCGCCCACGCGCACCGCTTCGTATTTTCGGATGGCGCCTTCTCGGATTGCGCCTGCTCTCGGCCCTTCACACCCGTCACACCTATTGCTTTTAGCATGGAGCGAGGTACTTTATTAATCGGGAGAAAAAACATGACATCTGCTCAACCTGCCAGTTCAGCGCCCAATCCGGCGCTTGTTTGGGACGCGTTCAATGCCTATCAGAAAACGGCAGCGCTGAAGGCTGCCATAGAGCTCGATCTATTCACGGCGATTGCTGACGGGGCGAATGCTGCTCAGACAATCTCATCTCGATGTAACGCTTCCCAACGCGGTGTTCGCATTCTCTGCGATTACCTTACCGTTGCGGGCTTTCTTTCCAAAGAGGCAGAGCGCTATAGTCTGACACCAACCAGTGACGTGTTCCTGAACCGGCATTCACCGGCATGCATGTGCTCGGCGGTCCATTTCATTAACTCGCCCGGCCTCATGTCCGGTTTCAGCGATCTCACCGAAACAGTCCGGCGGGGAACAACGGTTCTTTCTCACGGTGGCACTACCGAGCCCGAATTTAGCGGATGGGAGACATTCGCCGAAAGCATGATGCCGATCGTCGCACCAGCAACGCGGTTCGTAGGGGAAGTTGCAGTAGCGAACGGCAATACGCCGCGGCGCGTGCTCGATATTGCTGCGGGCCATGGCATGTTCGGAATTTCGGTCGCGCGGCACGCCCCGCAAGCTGAGATCGTGGCCCAGGATTGGCCGAATGTTCTGAAAGTAGCTCAAAAGAATGCCCAAGCCGCCGGAATTACCGATCGCTACCGATTACTCCCTGGCGATGCGTTCGAGGTCGAGTTTGGGGGCGGATATGATCTCGCGCTCCTGACGAATTTCCTGCACCACTTCGATGAACCCACGTGCGAGACGCTCCTGAAGAAACTATCCGCTGCGTTGAATCCGGGTGCCCGGGTCTTCACCGTCGAGTTCGTTCCAAATGAGGATCGCGTCAGTCCCGACATTCCGGCAACCTTCGCGTTGATGATGCTCGGCACCACGCCCAATGGGGATGCTTACACTCTCGAACAATTTCGGCGAATGTTTGGAGCGGCTGGATTTACCGGGCACGAGCTGCTGTCCATCCCGCAGTCGCCTCAGCAACTGATCATTAGCACGAAACCGCAGAAATAAGCGGTGCCGACTCTAACCTGCTATGGAATACACAAAGCTGGGCAGAACCGGGCTGGACGTCTCACGTATATGTCTCGGTTGCATGACTTACGGCACGCCCGAGCGTGGCGCCCACCCCTGGACATTAAATGAGGAAGCGAGCCGCCCATTCCTTCAGCGCGCTCTTGAAGTCGGCATCAACTTCTTCGACACAGCTAATAGCTACTCCGACGGTACGAGCGAGGAGATTCTAGGCCGTGCAATCCGCGATTTCGCCAGAAGAGACGAAGTCGTCATCGCCACAAAGGTCTTCTATCCCTGGCGCAAGGGACCGAATGGCGGCGGTCTGTCGCACAAGGCAATCATGACCGCAATTGATGCCAGCCTAAAGCGCCTCGGCATGGATTACGTCGATCTCTATCAAACCCACCGATGGGATTACGGAACGCCGATCGAAGAAACGCTCGAGGCGCTCCACGATGTCGTCAAATCCGGGAAGGCCCGCTATATCGGCGCATCCTCCATGTTCGCCTGGCAATTCTGCAAGGCATTGCATGTCGCCGACCGGCACGGCTGGACCCGATTCGCCAGCATGCAGGACCACTACAATCTACTGAACCGCGAAGAGGAGCGAGAAATGCTTCCACTGTGTGCGGCCGAAGGAATCGGCGTGCTGCCCTGGAGTCCGCTGGCGCGCGGCCGCCTTGCTCGCGATTGGAATGAGAGCACCAGACGCATGGACACCGACGAATTTGGTAAGACGCTCTACACCAATCAGGTTGATTCCGATCGCAAGATCGCGGAGCGAGTCACAGAAATTGCTCGAAAACGTGGAGTGCCTCGAGCTCAAGTCGCACTCGCTTGGATGGTGCAGAAATCAGTCATCACGGCGCCAATCGTAGGCGCATCCAAGCCGCATCACCTCGATGATGCGGTTGCCGCTTTGTCGTTGGACTTAACGCCGCAGGAGATCGCTGCCTTGGAGGAACCTTATGTTCCCCATCCCCTTGTCGGCTTCTCCTGAGTTATGTGAGGCGCACATCAAACAATGCCAGCCAGTATTGAAACGACTGCAAGGCAAAACCGCAGAGTATCAGTCCGATGCCGAAGACCCCCAGCCGTCGCTCCGGCAGATTGTCAGCGTAGTACTCAATATAAGGATTGGCCATCTGGCCAACCGTGGTCACAAGGCCTGTCACCAACCCGACTCGAATCGCAAATGACCAGACATTGCCGACATGCCGAACCACGGCACTGCACAACAGCGCCGTCGCTACATATCCAATCGTCCGGAGAACACTAGCCCAGAACTGTCGCCGCGTAAGGCGGGGTCGGCGAAACGCCGCGTAATCCATCCCGGGCCGAATTCCGCGACTATAAGCAAATATCTAGCCCACCGTGATAAGAACGCTGAATGCGGTTGCAAAACGAAGCCCCAAAGGTCCAGTACAGGCCAGCACCGAACGCAAAGCCACGTATCGCGCTAAACAATGCCTCCCAGGCTAATGAGTAATGATCCCCGTTCCGAGCTGCTCGATGGAGTTCAATCGCCACTGTGATTCCGGTCGCAGCACCGGAGGCCAAGCCGAAGAACAGCCCGAGCCCAATGCCGTAGCCGATGCCGAACACTATTGAAGAAGTTACCGCTCTGGTAAGCAACCGCAAAGGACCGTGATGGCCGCCTAACAAATCATAAGCAAGGTAGAGACTTCCGAGCACATCAAGACCAGTACCCGTAATGCTGACGGCCGCAACCGTATGGTGGTCCATCGAATCATTCTCTTAGAATTCCCTGATATAAAACTTCCCGCGACGCTTCCATACCATGCAACCTAGAATTCGCTACGCGGTTCTACGAACGTGATAGGTTTGTGTACCGGATCTTATGAAACGCACTGTTGCCTCCCCGCCATCCCCATCTGCACAGCCGCTCAACAATGAGATTATGTCGCGGACCGCGGAGATTGACGGCGTTCGGCTGCATTACCTCACCGCTGGTCAAGGACCATCGCTCGTACTGCTGCACGGCTACGCGGAAACCTCGCTCATGTGGAAATCGATCATGCCTTTGCTGGCACAGCGATTCATGGTGATTGCTCCAGACCTACCCGGCATCGGGGATTCAGCGATTCCGGCCAACGGTC
The DNA here is from genome assembly GCA_051003475.1 of Bryobacteraceae bacterium. Lineage (GTDB taxonomy): Bacteria > Acidobacteriota > Terriglobia > Bryobacterales > Bryobacteraceae > Bog-105. Next base: position 29,738 of record JBPCLH010000273.1, on the reverse strand, counting down.
TAGATATGAAGACTGCCGCGATTCGCATGCACGGGCTAGCCAAGTCGCTCGGCGTCGAAAAGGCTCGGGTCGTCGGACACGATATTGGGCTGATGGTCGCTTACGCCTACGCTGCGCAGTTCCCTGCGGAAGTGGAGAAGCTTGTCGTGATTGATGCTTTCCTGCCCGGTGTGGGTGGCTGGGAGGCAGTCTACAACGATTCCCGCTTCTGGCATTTTCGGTTTCACGGGCCGACCCCGGAAGAGTTAGTTCGCGGGCGCGAGCGCATTTATTTTGAATACTTCGGCAACGACTTCGCCGCCGACCAAACGCGCTCCATTCCCGAGCCTGATCGTAAAGCCTACGAGACCGCTTATGCCGGTCCGGGACGCATGCGTGCAGGCTGGGCCTACTTCGTTTCGTTCCAACAAGCCGCGAAGGATTTTGCTCAATTTGCTCAGACCGAGCTGACTATGCCGGTCTTAGTAATCGGCGGCCAGAAGTCACTCGGAGAGGTGTTAGGACAGCAGATGAACCTAGTGGCTTCGAATGTGAAGGTCGTCGTGCTGAAGGACACCGGACACTGGGTCCTGGAAGAGCGACCCAAAGAAACGACCGACGCGCTGCTGGAATTTCTCTGATACTCCTCGAGCTGCCGTTTACCCACAAGCCGCCCCGTCCTCCTGAGAAAATAGAAACTTCTCCCAAGAAGCGTCGCCTATGACACCCTTCAGCGCCGAACTCTTCCTATCGACCCTCGCTCTCATCGGCATTGTCATCGTCATATCAGCGCTCCTGTCGGGTTTGGTTGAGAAGAGCGGTCTCCCACAGGTCTTGGTCTTCCTCGGCCTTGGTGCTGCAATTGGACCGGGCGGGCTGAACCTCATCGATGTGGATCTGCACTCGCCAATTCTCCGCGTTGTCGGAACCCTGAGCCTGGTGCTCGTGCTATTTACCGATGCGGTTTCTCTCAACCTATCCGAAGTCCGAAGACATCGATCGTTGTCGTTTCTAGTGGTTGGCCCCGGTACGCTCTTTTCCGCGCTATTGATCGCAATGTTCTCCTGGTGGTTGCTCGGCCTCTCACCAGCGGCAGCTTTGATTCTCGGGGCTGCGCTCGCATCGACCGATACAGTCATGCTGCGAGCTTTACTCGGCAAGCCCGGTGTCGATCCGGGTGTCCGCCAGGCGCTTCGGCTTGAAGGCGGGATGAACGACGCAGTGCTTCTCCCTCTCGTGTTAGTGGGAATGACATTCCTCGGTCAGGGCCATTCACCAACCGCAAGCGAATGGAGCCGCTTAGGTATGAACATTCTCATCCTCAGCCCGGCAGCCGGAACGATTGTGGGTCTCGCCGCGGTGGGGATGCTCGAATTGGTCCGAAAACGAATCGGAGTTCGGCGCGACTATGAATCCATCTACTCTCTCGGCGTTGCCTTTGCTGCATTTGCAGCAGCCGAAGCCGTGCATGGAAGTGGTTTCCTGGCGGCGTTTGCGGCAGGCCTCACCATCTCCGCGCTTGATGTCGAACTGTGCGATTGCTTCCTCGAATATGGAGAGACCACGGCCGAAATGGCGCTGATGTTTACGTTCGTGCTATTTGGAACTTCCGTCATCTGGAAGGGACTGGGCATTATCGGGACCGGAACACTGTTGTTCGTCGCCGCCGTCTTTGCAGCGCGCCCAATCGCCTTCATACCCGCTCTATTGCCCGCGCGGCTTTCCTGGAAAAATCGAACTCTCATCGCGTGGTTTGGACCGAGAGCCTTGAGTTCGCTCCTGCTCGTATTGCTTCCGGTATTCGCCGGATTGCCGCAAAGCGAACACTTGCTCACGATATGTTGCCTGGTGGTATTGTTCTCTGTTCTACTGCACGGTCTTTCGCCGAGCCTCCTCATTAAGCCTGCTCGCAGCACCCAGCCCGCTCGCGAACCTGAATCACCTCGCAAGGTCGAATCACCTATATACGCCCCGCAGCCACGCGATCCGGAATACATCTCCATCGATGAAGTGAAAGAACTGCAGGCCCATCCCGGTCAGGGGGTGATTGTCGACGCGCGGAGCGAAAGAAGCTACGACGAGAGTGACCAGGCGATTCTGGGTGCGGTTCGATTGCCGCCCGATCAGGCCGTCAGAACTGCTGCGCACGTTGACATCCCGAAAACGGCCGTTCTCGCTGTGCTCTGTGCTTGACCGAACGAAGCCACAAGCGCCCGTGTGGCGCGAGAACTTCGAAAAGCGGGTTGGGAAAAAGCTCGTGCGCTGAGGGGAGGCTGGAACGCCTGGATCAACGAAGGAATGCCTCACCAGACACGGCGAACATCCTCCGCCATTTAGTTCGTAATGTCGCTCGTCCGGCTCTCCTCCCGAATCGGCATGTACACTTCGTACCACTGCTTCTGAGCGCTGCTGCCAGCATACTTCTTCAAAGCATCCTCGCTCGCGAACTCCATCACGATAACGTTTGCGTAACCTTCGGGAAGTTGTTTCTTAATCGGCTTCGTCCATACCCGCGTAATGCCGGGGTACTGCGCCGGCAGTGCAGCCGCGCCCTGAATTGCCTTGTCGATCTGTGCCGGTGTCGTACCTGCCTTCCATTGAATCGTAATCACATGGATCACCGTCTTTGGTTGCGTGTCAGCAGCGAATAGGCTCGTTGCCATCATCGCCGCAGCGCAGACTACCAACAACAATTTTTTCGTCATCGCTTTCTCCTAATACTTTGTTTTACTAGATCTATTTTTTTGAAGGCGTAATATCCGTCACCGGCAGATCCCAGTGCGCCAGCAAAATCTCGAAGCGCCGCTGTTCTTCGCGTTTATAAGTCTCCTGGTCCGGCCAGAGCTGTTTAATCAAAGCTTCTTCATCAGGATTCGCCGTAGTCGCCACCGTCGAGTTCTTAAATCGAATCGTCACGCGATAATCCCAGCGCGCATCCTCGGTCATGTGGTTCGCGGGCGTCTCAATTTTCACCGAAATCATGCGGCCGCTCTCGACAACCTTTTGCAGCAACGGATAGTGGTTCTTCAGAAAGAGGGCCTGAAACTCCTGCTGATGTCCCCATTGCACCTTGTAGTAATACTCGACCGGGTATGGCTGATCGGGTCGAGCCTGCGGCGGGGACCCTTGGGCAAGCAATGGCCGCGCGCACATCGAAAGCAATAGCGCAAGCAGTACGTTTCGCATCGATCCTCCAAAGATCAGGTGATTTGGATTGTAGCCGATTGAGAAGTGTCTCAGTTTGAATTTATCGTTTGGGACGCTTGAAGATCATGATTGCGCCGCGACCGTTGGGAAATGCGCCCACAAGTTCCCACCCTGAACCCCCAAGATCGCTGATGTTGATGGCTTTGGTCGACAATACGGTGTGACCGACACTACAACTCTCAAGTGCTAGGTCACAATCACCTATCAAATACTCCCATTTGAGGGGTTGGTTAGGGGTTAATGTGCATGACGACAGTGCTAAGAGTCCGGGGAGCAGAGTTGACTTAGTCATGGCCCCTTTTCTACTCGAACGGATTAAGGACGGCGACGACTCGGAAAGAATGGATTCGGTCCTTCTTCTATCATGTCGTCACGCTTGGCGGTGACTTTAAGTAAACCTTTTTCCACGCCTACGATATCCATTCCACAGTCGTCGCATGTAATGCCTTGGGCTGATTGTGGCTCCCGCACGTGTTCATACGTTATGGTCCACACCTTGTTACACCTGCAAGTCATTTGTGCCATTTCGTGTTGCTCGCCCCGTGGTATCAGGACTCCATCCATTTCACGAGATTCAGAAGCGTCTTCCGTTTCTCCGATCCCTCATGCTTACCCTTTGGCAGCCATGTCAGCGCATTAAGCGCACTCGGTTCAATTGTAAGTCTGCCGATCACTCCTGCGGGTCCTTTTATATCCAGTTGAAGAAACGTTCCGGTGGCGCGATAAATGCGTTTTGATTCTTTAATTGCCATTGCTTTAGTGTGTCGCAATACTATCATGCCAACGCGCTCAATCAAAGATCACGACTTCACCACGGTTGGACGTCACGTGGTTCAGGAGATCATAGGAGAGAAGCTGTCCGGGGAACCGTTAGAAGATCCGAACGGAGGCAAGAATCCGCATGCGGTCGCGCTCGGCAGATTCGGCGCCCAGAAGGGCGGGAAGGCAAGAGCTTCTATCTTGTCTCCAAAGAAACGGAGCATAATCGCGTAAAGCGGCCAAGGTTCGCTGGAGCAAGGAACAGAAATGAACTACTGTGCGGCGCCGTTTTCTCTGCTCAGGGTGTAGCGTGAAAGTATGGACAAGAGAGTAGAAAAAAGACATAAGCGTCAGGTTTCCCGCGCCAAGAACAAGGTGAGACTGTCAGAGCCTGACGTGAGGACACCGGAACAGATCGAAGCCGCCAGAGAAGCGAGCCGCCTTAATACCAGCCGTGGCAATAAACCCCAGGTAGCTGTATCTGGGCGATCATTCAGAAATAGCGTCGCCTCTAGTAAAGGCAGTGCGGCAAAAACGGATGGTTAAGCGTACCGCGAGCAGCCCATTCTTCCTGTTTCGATGGCTGCTTTCGATAGGGAGAACGGCCCGATAGATACTGGCGTGTATGCGGCGGCGTTCCCGGGCCCTATCTGTGAATCTAACCGGACTCGGCTCTCTGCTGTCGGAAATTGACGGTTGGCGATGCGAGCTGCCATGACGTCTTTAGAACTTGCGAACCCGTGTCTGTCGGTCGTGGTTCCTGCTTACAACGAGGAACGAACTCTCGAGAAAGTTGTTAAGAAGCTGCTTCAGCTTCCGAGCCTACACGAAATTATCATCGTCGACGACTGTTCTGATGACACAACCTCGGAAATTGCTCTCTCACTTGCTGCCGAATATCCGCGAGTGATGACGCTGCGTCATTCAAAAAGGCAAGGAAAGACGGGAGCGCTGAAGACCGGATTCAGCCAAAGCACCGGGGCCATCGTCATTGTCCAGGATGCGGATCTGGAATACGATCCGGACGATATCCCGAGCCTGATCCAGCCTATCCTAGAGGGGCATGCAGACGTCGTTTACGGCTCTCGCTTCCTGATCCGCAAGGCCGCACGCGTGCTCTATTTCTACCACTTTTTGGCGAACCGCACTCTGACCTTCCTATCCAACTTACTCACGAATATCAATCTGACCGATGTCGAAACTGGCTACAAGGCATTCCGGGGAGAGATCATTCGCGAAATGATCATCACCTCACAGGGATTCGGCTTCGAAATCGAGGTCACGGCCAAAGTGGCTAAGTTGAAATGTGCCATCTTCGAAGCGCCAATCAGTTACTATGGGCGAACCTACGAGGAAGGCAAGAAGATCGGCTTCCGCGATGCGGTCGCGGCAGTCTGGTATATCCTTCGCTTCAACTTATTATGCGGAGCTCGGCAAAGCTTTCGAACAGTCCCGGTTCTTTCCCGGCACAAATGAGAACACTCCCGTTTCCGAAGCCCGCGATTGGGCTTTTATTTCTCGTAGCCCTGTTGTTCTTTCTTTTTAGAGGTCCTTACAGGGCTGTTCGATCGATTACACCGCGCGATTTCGCTTTGGTCTACACAGCAGCGCGTTGCTGGATGAAGGGCGACAACCCGTACGACCCTTCAAACCTGTCGCATGAGTTTCTCTATGTTGCGAAAGGCCCACCAGCACTCGTGCCCGAGCCGAAATCTCACCCGTCCGTTTACGCCCCTATGGCAATGCCCCTGATAGCAGCATTGGCCTGGTTACCCTGGGCCAAGGCGAATCTCCTTTGGTGCTTGCTTTCAACCGCATTGTTTGCCATGTCGCTTCTGCTCATTTTCAGAAGTACCGACCTGTCGATCGACGGGAAATGGCTGCTTGCAAGCGTGCTGGTCGCGTTCTCTCCTACCCATACGGGACTCGCCATGGGAAACCCCAGCATGATCGTGTGTAGCTCCATTGCGCTCGCTATCTATTTCGCACTAGTCAAGCGTTGGCTGCTAAGCGGGATTCTGTTGGGAGTAGCACACTGTCTTAAGCCGCAGCTCTCAATCTGCGCCTTAGCAGTTCTTGGCATCTGGAAATATTGGTCACCTGTGCTGATTAGCCTCCTGGTACCGGTCGTCTCGACTGGTATGAGCGTGATTACCGCGCCCTCACTTTCCCAATATTGGCAATGGTGCCTCAAGCTGCAGCAGAATATAACCGGCAGTTTTGCCTTAGGAGGAACCAACAATCCAAGCGCGGGTCAAGAAGGCTCTTTCATCCTGTTAAATTCACAAGCCATCGTTGGCTTATTTACGCCCAATCTTCTTCTGAATGATGCAATCGTGTGGATTATGGGCGGTATGATAGTCGCTCTGTATTTCGGTTTTAAGACAAAAGATCACCACGTTTCCCGTTGGCGCGATTTAGCTTTCTTCAGCGCATTGACCATTGCCATCACTTACCATCGCTATTACGACGCCCAGCTCCTTCTTCTACTGATTCCCTTTATGCTGGAAAGCTGGCACGCTTACACGGCAATCGTCATCGCGCTCGGCGCGTGCTTGCTGTTACTCGCATTTCCATCGCAAGCGACCTTCGCAGTGTGGCGTGGATCCGGACAACCCAGCTCGGTGTTAGGTCTTGTTTTGTTTCGGCACCAGCCGCTCGCGGTTCTAGCGATGAGCCTCCTTCTCATCCCCTGGCCGGTCAAGAGCTGGCCTGCAAGCCTCCTGACTCACCGCTCAACGGCAATGAACTAAATTAGTTGGCGATTTAGTTTTCGATGGATAAAAGACAATTCCTAAAAACCTCCAGCGCATTGGTCGCCGGTAGTGTGTTGTCACACTTAATGGCCGACGGTCAGAAAGGTGCGCCTAGAAAAAACTGGGCCGGCAATTACCAATACAGTACCGACCGGTTGCATCTCCCGACATCGGTGAAGGAAGTTCAAACCATTGTAAAGAGCTGCAGTAAATTAAGAGCTCTTGGCACTCGCCATTCATTCAATGGAATCGCTGACAGCGCGGCGAACCAAATCTCGCTGCAAAATCTGAATCAGATGTCACTCGACCGAAAGTTGCGCACGGTCACCGTCGGCGCGGGTGTGAAGTACGGCCAACTGGCTCCCTACCTCTATAGCAATGGCTACGCGCTGCACAACCTGGCTTCGTTACCGCATATCTCGGTCGCGGGCGCCTGCGCCACCGCAACTCACGGTTCGGGCAACAAGAACGGCAATTTGGCGACGGCGGTTTCCGCAATGGAAATTGTCACTGCTGATGGCCGAATCGTGGTTCTATCGCGCGACCGGGATCCTGAGCGATTTGAAGGGGCAGTCGTCGGCCTCGGTGGCCTTGGCGTCATAACAAACCTTACGCTTGATCTTCATCCGAAATACGATGTGAGACAAGTTGTTTACGAGAACCTGTCACTCGAAAAATTGGAAAGCCACCTCGATGAGATTTTCGCGAGCGGCTACAGCGTCAGCCTGTTCACCGATTGGCAAAACCATCGAGCCACTCAAGTATGGATCAAGAGCCGTGTCGATCAGCGCAGTTCTCCCGCGCTTAAACCTGAATTTTTCGGGGCGAAACTCGCAACGCAGAAACTCCATCCCCTGGCGGGGCATTCGGCCGAGAATTGCACGGAACAGATGGGCATCCCCGGTCCTTGGTATGAGCGATTACCGCACTTCCGTATGAATTTCATGCCCAGCAGTGGTGATGAACTGCAATCGGAATACTTTGTTCCCCGCGACCGGGCGTATGAAGCCATCCTCGCCGTCGAACGCCTGCGAGATCACGTCACACCACATCTGTTGATTTCAGAATTGCGTACCATCGACGCCGACAATCTTTGGATGAGCCCTTGTTACAACCGCCCATCCATGACCATTCACTTCACGTGGAAACCGGAATGGCCCGCCGTGAAACGCGTGTTGCCGATGATCGAAGAACAACTCGCACCTTTTAACGCCCGACCCCACTGGGCAAAGCTCTTCACCATGGCCCCTTTTCGGCTGCAATCATTGTATGAAAAACTGCCCGATTTTCGCGAGCTGCTGAAACACTACGACCCAAGCGGCAAATTCCGCAATGCATACTTAGACACCAACATTTACGGTGGCTAAACGTTCAAAGCCACCATGTTCAACTCTTCGCGGAGATCTGTTTCCACAAACTGCCCACTCACGCCGACGCCCGCGTTGATTGCTACAGTATCGACTGGGCGGCCGCTGGACTGGACCGCCGCTAGGGGTTTGTGCACGCCTGCAGCCAAATCCGGCCAAGAACGGTGCTCAGGATTATTTACTTCCATACCCAGCCCCAAGCACCGTCAGGAGCGCAGATTATTTCGAAAACGTGGCTCGAAGATCCGCGGCTGCCTGCGATTCCGCTTCTTTGGCTTTGTCCACCACCGCGCCCATGCCGAAAAACTCGTGCGTAACTCCAAAGTAGAGCTTGTAGTCGACCGGAACCCCCGCAGCCGTCAACTTATCGGCATATTGTTTGCCCTCGCTTTGCAGCGGATCAATTTCGGCTCCAATAATGGTTGCCGGCGGAAGTCCTAGCAGGTTCGCTTTCAACGGAGAGACGAGCGGGTTATTGCCGTCTTCGGGATTCTCTAGATAGTTTTGAAAGAACCATTCCATCGCCGGCTTGTTCAACGGGATCGCATGTGCGTATTCCTGGTATGAGGGTGTCTCCGTATCATTATTGGTAATCGGGTAAACCAAAAGTTGATGCACAGGCATCTTCACTTCCCGGGCGCGCGCTAGAAGGCACACCACAGTGGCGAGATTGCCACCTGCGCTTTCTCCCGCTACTGCCACTTTGTCCGGATTCCCATTGAGGGTCGCGGCATTCGTCAAAGCCCACTGATACGACGCAAAGGCGTCCTCCACAGCGGCTGGAAATTTGTTTTCAGGCGCCTTCCGGTATTCCACCGAAATCACAATCGCCCCCGCTAGATTGGTCAGCGCCCGTGCCGACGCATCATAAGTATCGATCGTCGCGATTACCCACCCGCCTCCGTGGAAATAGACGATTACAGGAAATGGCCCATCGCCCATTGGCGTATAGATTCGCACCATGAGTGGCCCTCCCGGTCCGGGGATCATTCTCATGTCCTCGACCTTTCCAACCGGTTCAGGCGCTTCGGCCAAACCCTTCAGCCTGGCTATTGCCTTGGCCGCATCTTGAGCCGAGAACTGCTGACGCGCATCTTGCGGTGTCAGAGTGTAGATCGGTTGCCCGGCTATCTTCCTGTAAACCGCTATGACCTGCACCATCTGTGGATCGAGCTTTGCTTTGCAATCCGCTTGATTTTGGGAATCCTGATCGGAGCCCCACTCTTGCGCATTGCCTTTTGAAGAACCTAGTAAGGCCACCAGAGCACCTAAAACAGGTGGCAGGAATGAATACCGTCGAATAAACATAATGTTTCCTTCCGTGAACAGTCTTGTGCGCGTGATCGCACATACTCTAGAACGGACGCGCAAATAGGAACGGATTACACTCTCGTAGTGATACGAGATGAGTTTTTCGTCAACAGAAGGATGCAGGACTCGTGAACCCGCCATAGCAGCCCTCGCGATCCTGTCCTGCGAACCCTGTTCCGGCCGGGTACCCTGATGTCTTTCGGATCCGGCCATGAATCTGCTTCGACAAACGATCCGCAACAGCGATCCGAAGCTGGTGGTCACCAATCTGCGCACCATGGATTCTCAGCTCAATGAGAGGCTCACCGCCCGAACGGGTGATCGCGATGCTCGCGTGCAGCTTCGGAGTCATCGCGACTCTGCTCGCCGCCATCGGCCTGTACGGAGTGCTCGCTTACGTCACCGCGCAACGTACGCGGGTTATCGGTATCCGCATGGCACTGAGATCAAGCCGCATACGCATCATACGGCAATTGTTGACGGAGGCAGCCATGATCTCGCTGACCGGCGGAGTGGCTGGCCCGGCCGGAAGCTTGGCGCTACTGCCCTCGGTCAGCGCGTGGCAACCCTTTACCAGATGTTCCGATCAACGTGCCGGTCAATCCCGATGCGACCGTTTTACGGAATTGCATTGCTGTTGGCGCTGGCAAGTGGACTACTCTTCGGCATGGTTGCCAATCGTTGCGCGCCGACTGCCCAGACGCAAGGCAACTTCCTTGGTGCAGTCGACGATCAGGGCTGTAAACAGGCTGCCCAGGTTGGCGCAGGCGGCCAGGAGAATCAATCCCGCGGCTCACTCCGGATTTCAAGCGTTTCAACCATTCAGAGGCCGCGGTCGCTCATTCAGCCTACTGTGGCGCTCGATTTGCGCCTGATTGACCAGCGGCACCCAGAGATCCGCAGCAAAGAACAGCGCTGTTCCTCGAAACTGCGGGTGCAAGCGTGGTTATTTTTCTGGTAAGGCTCACAGGCCAAATTGCCGATCCAATGGCCCGCACGGCAGTGATCGTCCTGCATGCGTAGACAGCTTTCCGTGCTCAGGCAAGCACAGGAAATTTTTCGGTAGAGGCATCGTCGTTTCAGCGATAATACCGTGAATGCCGGCCCGCGAAGAAAAAACGCCTGATTCGCCCGTCGAAACCAATCCTACTGGAGATCGGATTGCCGTAATCGCTATTCACGGCGTCGGAGATCACCAGCCGTTTGCGACGGCCAGAGAGATCGGCAATCTACTCTCTGCGCTCGAGTACCATCCGTCGGGTACGCCGCGGTACGCTCCTTTCACCGAGATAGTCAAGCGAGTCAACGTGCGGCCGGTGAGAACCGTGGACCACTGGAAACAAGAGCCCTGGAGAGAAGGCCATCAGCACCTGACATGGGGCCCACTGGATGCGATCGCACAGGCTGCGTACGATCCCGCCATGAGGTCCAAAACCCTTTCGGCGGTCGATGCCGTCGGATTGGACCACCTCTTCATGTATGGGCAACTCGCTGAATACAAGGGCGAGAAGCCGGAGGATACGTACGAGCTACTGCGGCTTGAAGGCCGGCGCATCGCCCCGCCTGCGGAATCGAATCCCACGCGGCAATCGATTGCGCCTGATGCAGCGGGTGAAATGGCTACAGAGCTCCGGGAACATGGAATCAAAACGCCTCAAACGAGAGCCGTGGAGGCCTCAGGTGAGCTTGTCTCAGGTAGTTTGCCGGGCACCAACGAGAAAGTCGTCCACGTTTACGAAATGTATTGGGCTGATCTCTCCAGGCTCAGTACTGCGTTCACTCAGATTTTCGGGGAACTCTATCAGCTCCTGTTTCACCTGGGCAGCGTGGGTGCAAATAACGTGAAGGCAGCCGCTGTCCATCTCCAAGACCGCTCCGGATCGAACGCATGGAAAATGTTCGACCGTGCTCAAACCATGGCAGTTGCCACGCTCGCCTGGCCTATCCCAATCCTCAACTTATTCATCGCCGCGCTCGTACCTTCCGTCCTGATCGTCTCACTCATGCGCACGCACCTCTCAGCCGCACAGGAATTCTTCGCCCTCGAAGCAATTGTCTGCGTACTCGCGACTGTCGGCTGCGGCTTGGTGTTATTGAAGCGCGATTTATTATCTATGCCCGCCTACGTCACCCCGCTCCTCTGCATTACTGCAGCCGGGGTGCTCATTGCGCTTATAACTTACAGAGCCGGACAAATTCCGGACCGTGAGGAGACGGAAGCGTGGTGCGCCATCGTCATCTCTGCCCTGGCGTACGGAGGCGTCGCTCTGATAATCAAAGCCTATTCGAAGCGCCGGCCTGGCTCTGGTATTGCAGCGCTTTGGATAGCGTTGATCTTTGTGGGTTGCGTGGCGCTGCTGATGCACCTGTGGACGTTCCTTTATGGACCGCGCTACTTCGCGATTCTTGCCTGTCTGAATTTCATTGAGATTGCGGCGTACCTGCTAATTGTGTTTTGGTTTTTGTTCTATCTGTGCTACGCGTGGGCACAAGTGGCAGGGTGGCTCGCTGTTCACGCCACGAAACCGAAGCGCGGCGAAGCTTCGGACCGGGGCAGCGAAGCCGCAATGGATTATCTTCGTACTCGTCGCACCCGCTGGACGGCCAAATTGCTGTTGGCCCTGCCCTCGACCATGTTTGCCGTCCTCACACTGGCGGTATGGACGGGCGTCATCAAAGTCGCCGTTCCGTTCCTGCCTGGACAAGCTAACGCTCCGCACGATTGTCCGATCGCGTGCACGACCAGGGATGCCAACCCACAGAAAACCTCATCCGAAATGAACGCTGCCTGCACAGGCGCATCCTGCCAGCCCGTCCAGTACACATCGATCTCAGCTGCCCTCCGAAAACATGGCAAGCCCGATCTCTCAGATTCACGGTGTGCCTCTTGCTGGGTCGACTTGACCATGAAAACTGCTGGTATCAGGACGCTCCCGATACTCCTGCTTGGCATGCTGCTTTCACTTTTGATCGCCGCATGGGCACTCTTCCCAGTCGTCTGGACTGAGGTGAGCCCACCTCGGCAGCCGATGCAGGGTGAAGGACATGAACGTGATCTGAATCGCGAAGCACGCTCGCTCGGTGACTGGCTGAGCAAAGGCTTCCGGTTCATGCATGTGTCCGGCTCAATCCTCTATTGGTTTATGTTCGCCGGTATTCTGGTTCCGTTTATCAGCCTGTTATTGCACAAGCTGGTTATACTCACGCCGACACGGCAGGGCCAAGTGATCGATCTTACAAATGTCCTGGGCACGCTCGTAGTCGGGGCTGCGGTTGGAATTTTTGGATTCGGTGGACGCCTGAAAAACATCGCGCTCGGCTTCCGCCCTGTCGTGCGCGTGATGCTGGATGTTGACAACTGGTTGCGCGAACACCCGCGCGACTCGAATCCCACTGCGCGCATCTGCGGCCGCTACATCTCTCTCATACGGCACATTCTTGCATGGCGCGATCCTCATGGCAATCCATACAATGCGCTTGTCATCGTCGCGCACAGCCAAGGAACCGTGATCACCGCCGACCTGCTTCGGTTTCTGAACACTGAGCGGAGGATTGCAGGAGCAGCCGGTTACGATCCCGAAATCGACCGCCTTGACCCCCATAATCCCGACGCATTGCCCATATATCTTTTCACCATGGGCTGCCCGCTCCGCCAGCTTTACGGTCTGCGCTTTCCGTATCTGTATAGCTGGGCTCGTGGAGCTACGGGGGAGCAGCCTCCAGCGGACATGATCCCGAACCTTAGGCTCACCGATACGCCCGATCCCGACAGCCTGGGCGTGAAGCAATGGATCAACGCGTTCCGCAGCGGCGACTATGTCGGCCGGCACGTATGGCGGTCCGCGGAGAACGGCTATGGATGGAAGCCGATGGCGTGGACGGGCGGTCCGGATTGGGATCCGCCTGCGGGCAAACCGGAACACATCTCCTCCGATGCCGAGGGCAAGAGAATCGAATTCTCGATTGGGGCGGGAGCGCACACTCACTATTGGGATTCCACGGCCGGACTGATCGCCGAAGTCCTTGATCGAGTAATCAATGCGGCATGACGTGTTCAACGGGTTCCGTCGGTTCAACTATCCGCCGCGGTACTCGAGGAAACATTGTGGAAAGCGAGCGCCCCGGAAAAAATGCGGGCTCGACGTCGGTTTACCAACTGAAATCGTTGCTCCAAGGCTCACAATATTGACCCGATTGCGCAAGGTGTTACGATGCAAGTGCGGGGTGGAGCAGTCAGGTAGCTCGTTGGGCTCATAACCCAAAGGTCGCAAGTTCAAATCTTGCCCCCGCAACCAATTTCTTCAACAGGTTACGCGGTTTTCCGGGCATACCACAAACTCCCATTAGCTCCCAATAGCCGCGGCCGGTTTCTTGTGGGCGGCGGTTTGGTCGTTTTTGCTGCTGTTTAGACCATCTCTACAACTTTACTGTGAGCCTGACGCTTACTGTCCGTCATGGCCTTCCCGTAGATGTTCATCGTCGTCTGAATGCTGGCGTGACGCATCAACTCCTTTTGGACGGTGAGCGGCGCCCCGGTTTCATCCAGCCACGACCGATAGCTGTGCCGAAACGTGTACCAGCCAATATCGTCGCCGATCTCCGACGCGATACCAGCCTTGCGAATATGCTTCTTCTGAATCTCCTCCTGGTGGTACGGCCTCCCGGTTACCGGGTTGGCGAACAACCACCCCTCCGGCGTCGAGAAAGACCGTCCCTTGTGGAGCATCAGAACCTCAACCACGGCCGTATCGAGCGGAACGCTATCCCGCGAATATTCGGTCTTCACGTCACCGACTCTGCCGTGCACCACACTCCGTTCGATCAACAGCGTGCGTCCTGGGAAATCGAAATCCCGCCATTGGAGTGCAACGATCTCGCTGACGCGCAGGCCCAGGCAACCGGCTATCAGCACCATCGTCCGGTACGGCTCCCGGATCAATGGCAACAACGAGTGGAACTGCTCAGGTGCGAGGACCCGAGGCGTTTTGAGGCGCTTGGTCCCACCCTTCACCCGAACCAGCTTGATCGGATTTTTCTCGATCAATTCCCATCTCTCGGCACACTGAAAAATCGTGTGCATCAGACTTCGGACATGGCTCTTCGTCTTCGGAGCCAGAGCCAGGTTCCTCAGCCAGTCCTCCACCACCATCGGCTTGACGGCGCTCATCGCCGTGTCCGCCCAGCGTGGCCGGATTTGATTATTGATGTACGACTGATACGCTGCCCGTGTTGAATATCGTTCCGGCATTTCTTCCTGCTCGTATCGTGCGATCACCGCTCCAAAATTGGCGGCACCGGACGCAGCAGGCTGTTCCGCATTGAGGCGCAACAGGATCGCTTGTACCACCGGAGCCTTCCTCGCGGCGGATTCGGTTGGATATTCCTCCCTTGTTCCGACCATGACGGCCCGGCGCTGTCGTTCGCCCCGAGCATCAGGCTCGTAATAGCGAAACTCTTATACCTCCTTTCCTTTCTTCCGTTCTTTGGTTTCCAGACTTCCATACTGATATCGCGTGCGCGTGAACAACGAAGACCTTCCTTTCGCGTTAACGGCACGAGTGGCTCTTTGAGCATAATCCAGAGCGAAGCCACTGATCCAGCGATGAAGCGCGGAACCGCCACAGGTCTCCGATTCGGAAGGCGGGAACCGCGCCTTGGCGTGCCATACGTTGCAGAGTCTTTGGATGAATTTGGAGGAGGGCCGCAGCTTCTTCCGTGTTAAGTACCCGCTCGAAGCTCATTGCGAGCGATTCCGAATCGCCGAAATCCGGCTCGTGCTGTAGTGCCGCTTGCTGACTCATGTGTGCGCTTGCCCTCCCTCCGGGCGAACTCCGCCGTTGCGCGAGGCGTCACGCGCAATTCGATTGGTGTCCAACTCTGCGGACTGGTTTTCTCCCTTGGCTCCGTGCTGACCTCGCGACCGTGTCTGGAATCGACGGTCTACGGCTTGAAGCCGATCCAGTGCATCCAAGAGTTGCAGACCGGCCTCACGCATTTGATCAGTTCGGGGTCCAAACTGCTCGGTGTGTTTGATGGCGAAACGGATTCGATCGATCGCGACCCTCGCCTGGTAGGCCATTTCAAACTCAGTAGGCGTCGGCCTGGACTGCACCTCAGCTTCGACAATTTGCAGAAACTCATGCATCGCATCAGAACTCATAAACCTCCTCCACAGCCTTCAGATGTCTTCGTCTGGACGACGCCCTGGGCTCGCGGTAGCTCGCCTCCGGCGACGACGAAATATCAGGTACAGCGCGCCCTGCACCACGAAGAGAGCCGCTGCTGCAAACAGCGGAGAAATCTGCTGCGACCTGGCAATCGTTTGGTTTCGTCCGAGATTTTGATTGCCTGCAAGTACCGTCACCCCGATGGCAAGCACGGCTATAGCGCTCGCAATGAGGCCGACAAGTCGAATGCGCCGCAGTGAGACGGAGTTGGTCAGGCATGCTTCTCTCCGAGCCACTTGTCCAGCGCGCTATTCGCAAGGGCTGTAATCGTGCAGCCGCGCTGTTGCGCTGCCGCGCGGACGCGAGCATTTGCGGATCGAGAGACGATGACCGTAATTGCTCGACAATGCCGGCGGACGGTGGCTGGCTTCAACTCGATGGTCACCAGGTCCAACGTCGTCAATGCATCGTTAACGTAGCTGGACAGTTCTCCGTGGTAACGCATCAGCGTCCTCAGTCGATCGTTCACATCCGCCGTCAGCCGCAAAAACAGTCGCACGCGTTGCCTCTTCACTTCTTGATCCTTCGAACATCACCGGCCAGGTCCGTAGTCTGTCGTCGAGAAGCCGCTGCGGCGATGAAGTTGCCCTGGCGGCTGAAGCGGTAATGGATTCGCCTGGATCGGCTCATAGGGAGCATCAAAAAGGACGTCCCGATTGACCCGAACTGTGAACTTGTAACCGGCCGGCACCTTAATAGTCGGCTGGACGTTCAGGTTTCGCCTCGTGATCTGCGCGCCGGTCTGGCTCATCTCACGCCCGACGGACGCGCTCGCAGTGTCGGTGACGCTCGGGTACGTGAGAGCGCTCTGGGTATTTCGCTGCGACAGGTCGAATGCAGCGGAGAAGGCGCTCGTCAGTGCTGCGAAGTCGAAGAGTCGTTTGTAATGATGATCGACATCAAAACGCAATCCGGAATTGCCGTGAGCATCCAGTCCAACCATTCCGTTGATATCCACGGACGAGGCATCGGGAAAGATAATTCTGTCCCAAATCACCTGGACGCCGTCTTGGCCGTATGAGATTCGTGAGTCGTATTTCCCGACGAGACGCGAGCCCTGAGGAATGAGAAGGTACCGGCCGAATGCAGTGTCGAAAACGTTGGAGTTGATCAGGGCCTTGATCTCTCCCGGCAGATCTGAATTCAGGCTCTGCTCCAAAACCGCCGGGATCTCCCAGCCAGCCTTGATCTCATAGGCACTCAGCGGCGCTGTCCTGGTTGACTGGAGGTAGTCTTCCGTCTTCTGCTTTTGCGCCGTCGAGAGAAACGCCGCCTTCGCCGTCTGCATGTTCTGGCTGTCGTAGTCGGGATCATTCCGCGAGCCTGGATTCACGAAGGCGGCTGAGTCGACAGCAGACGGGGAGGACGTTCGACCGGCGATCGCCTGGCTGAGTGCAGCCACCTTTGTGAGATCGTCGTTTCCAGGCGCATTCAAACCTGTGTTCGAAAACGTTCCTGACGCGAATCCGCCGCCGGAGCGGATGCCTGTTGGTGCGATCATTGCGTCCTGCTCGCGCTGATACGCAGCGGCGATTCGGCGCTCTTCAGGTGTCGGTTCCGGGGGTGTTTGAGCCGTCTGAGCGCGCGGGGCTGCGGGCTGACGGACTACAACTCGGTCTTGCGGATACCCAGTACAAGCCTGACCAGTCTCAGGATTGAACCGATAGGGCTGGCCAGTCCGAGGATCGAAACCGCAAGATGAGGCCAATGGCGCGGACTTTCCCGCATCGGGGGGCTGCAACTGATTCGGATTGTTTCGAGGCAGCGTGGCATTGCCGGAAGGTATATCCTTTTCCACTTCGGTAGCCGAGGCGGTTGCTGGCTGCAAAGCTTTAGGGAGACTGGAATCGTGCTCAGCAGCTTGTGCGCGAATCTGGCGCCGATATCCGCCATAGGCAAACGCAAGCAGGAGACCGATAGCCACCAGTCCAATTGCCGCACCTGCGCGCTTGCTGACCCGAACAGAAGTCTGCGGCGTGGGATGAAGGTCGAGTCCAGCCGGGGCTTGTATTGGCTTTATCTCGGGCGTCGCGTTGTCAGGACTATCCTTTGGGGTGTTGCTCACGGGTGATCTCCACTTTCTGGGCTTTTTTGCCAGCCCCGAGTATGAGCCGCGCTCGTTCGAAGACGCGATCAACAATGTACGTTTGCTGTTGCACGCGGTAGTTGATCATCTCTCCTTTACCGTCAGAGCCCAACACGACAAGAACGGGAGCCTCCGTATTCTGGATCTCCGGCCGCATTTGGATGTAGGTCTTTGCGCCGTCGTCAAAGACTCGCAGTGGCCGCAGTTGCTCGTTTGCTCCGGCTACCTTGTATGCAAAGTTCAGCTTTTCAGCCGTGATCATTGCAGGCATCACCGACGCATCACGCTTGCCTTCCAATGCCTGCGCACGCTGCGCGATGAGATGTTCCTGCCACTTTTTTCCGTTCTGCTCTTCTGGATAGCTGAAGGCGACGCGCGCAACGTAGTCTTGTGGTTTAGAAACTAGGCGCAGGTAGTAAGCACGTCGATCGGTGGTAATGAGGAGGTTCGTGTCGAGTCCAGGTTCCTGTGGTTTGAGCACGATGGCGGATGTGGTCTCTTCACCCTGTCCGTACATCGCGGGTGACACGTTCCACCGGATGGAATCGCCGATTTGAGGTTCACCCGTGATTCTTTCGCCAGGCTGCAGCTCGATCATGCAGACCCGAAGAGGCGCGCAAACAACGATCGGAAGACCGGCGCCGTATGCGTACAATACACGCCCGTCCGATCCAGCAGCTGGTGTATTCTGCCCGGCACGCCATGTGTCGCTCATGCGTACCGCCTCCAAGGCCGTCGAGTTCAGCGGTAGATCCATGCGAGGCTGAAACCCGTTTGGGACTTTCTCGGTATCAGATTTTGAAGCGGGCTCAGGCGGCACCGGGCCGACAAATTTCTGCGGGTCCATTGCTGTCGGATCTTGAAGAATTCGAAGCTGGCCGCCAAAGTCGTACTTCTGTACCAACGACGGTGTTTGATTGGGTGCCGGAGTGGCCTGTCCCGCCGGGACTCGCTTGACCTGAACGGGTGTTGCGGGGGAGCCGGACGGCACTGCGGGTGACTGCGCAAAAGCTATCGAAGCCAACAGTGCGATTAGCACCGGCCAGAAAATGATTCGTATTCTCATGATTCCCTCTCTTCCTTCCGCACTACAAGACTTTCGCCCAACTCGCCGCCGTCACATACAGCCCGAGTGGATTGATGCGGGCTTGCCGTTCTTCCGTCGGAGGGTTCAGCGCAACTGTGAACGAGCCCTTCCAGTGGTCCGTGGAGTTCACGTTTCCATACAGATCTCGCGACGTTTCAATCCAGTCAACCTCGAAGCTCCGATCGCTCGTGGGCAGCACCGATTTGACCTCAACTGACACGGTGCCTGTTTGTGCCCGCTTGAATGGCGGATCATTGCGATAGAACTCGCTGATGAACGCCTGCGCGTTGGTGCCGCTCGCGATGTGCGCGTAAACCCGATCGATGGCGCGGCGTTGCGCAATACCATCGGTGGTAACCATGCGAAGCCCTTCAAGCCAGTCCTGAAGCACCGCTCGCCGGAGGCGATCATCGCCGACAGATGTCTGCTCGGCTAGACCGGATGCCACCGGCCGGCCGAGGCTGTCGATCAGAACGACGAAAGGCACAACGTGCGACTTGGCGGATAGCCACACCATTCCTCCGGTCGCGAGCAGGGCTGCGAAGGCCGAAATCATCGCGACCGTTCGCCAATTGCGAGCCCGAGTGATGAACTCGCCGTATCGCTCGTCCCATTCGCGACGAGCGGCCAGATACGGGTTGTGGATCTCCACTGTCCTGGCCTTCTGTGGCGTTCCGTCTTTTTCTTTTCGCAACGAGAATCCCATACGAAGCTCCTAAATCATTCGCTGTGGTCGATCGGCATCCTCGGCGGCTGCGCATGTGGGGCTGCATCGGTAGGCAGTCCGCCAAATTGCCGTCGAGTACCTCGCAAACGGTCCGCTGCACCGGAAAAAACTCTCTGCGTGCGCCGCGCACCCGAGGCCAGCCTTCCTCGTGAAGGCGGGGCTTGGGTTTGTGCCTTGCCAGCGGTCGGCCCCCCCACCGACGACACTTCAGCGACCGGGCTTGATGCAGCAGAACTCTCAAGCCCGTCGCTTGGCGTCACGTCTGCGGGCGAAACTGAATCGGAATTCGCGCCAAAGAGCGAACCCTGGCCTGGCGCTCCAGACCCTCTACGGGGAGACGGAGCAACGGGAACCGAAGTCGAGCTAAATCCCGCCGCAGGATGTTCCGCCTCAAAGCCGGACCCAGCCAGGCTTTCGCCTCCCATCGAGGACAAAGCAGATCGTGTGGCCGGGGCATCGGCGAACCTGGATTGGCCTTGACCATTTCGACCGACAACTTCTTGACCGCGCGATTGCGGCGCTCCAGCGCCATTCGAGCCTCCATTAGCAGAAAATACAGGCGCCGCAGCGCCGCCACCGCCATTACCTGGTGGGTTCGGTTGCGACGGTCGGCCGTTCGAAGACGGCCCACGCGGTGGACTCGATGGCGGGGGTACTGTGCCACCTCCGGCCGCCCCGTTGGCTCCAGAGACACCGCCGACACTAGCGATCGTGCTGGATGCGCCGCCGCCCGCCGAGCCACTGGCTGCACTTGCCCCGCCGGAAGCGGCAGCCGCTCCGCCCGCAGCAGCAGCTATCGCCCCCGCACCGAGCGATGCAACGGTCGCCGCACCCCCAACCACCGCTGTTCCTGTCGAGACAAGATCTCCACCCGAGAGAGCGGGCGACCCACCGAGGACGGCGGCGAAAAGCTTCGGCACTTGCCAGCACAGCATCATGAAGATGAGGGCAGCACCCATAACGTCGAATCCCGTCATGCTGGGATTCGGTGACGTGCCAATGCCGACGGCCTCGTCCAGCCAGCCACCGGAGAGATTCAATCCCATCCCGATCAGCATGTAGAGAATCATGATCTTCACCCCAGTCGAGACACCCAGACCGATGTATCGCTCAACGTAGGGCGTGGTCCATCGGGAGCCTCCGAAGCCGAGGAAGATCACGCCGGCGGAGACGACCAGATAGCTCTCAACAACGGCGACGATGTACTGGATCGTAACCGCAATGAAAGCGAGGACGACGAACGCCGCCGAAATCATGACCGCGATGGACGTGCCGGGATTCGTGAAGAACGCCGAGGAACTTGCGCCGTCCATCAGGGCAGCGGCAATGTTGAGACCCTGCGTGAAGACATCGGATGGAGAAAGCCCGTTATTACCATTGATGCCAGCCGCGGCCCCTCCCAACTGGCTGAAGCTGTCGATAATCGCCGGAATCCACTGCCGACCGAACAACAGCAAGGCGTAGAACGCGCCGAGCCACATGATCTTACGGATCAGGGCCGCAGTCCAGGATTGCAGGTCTGTCTTTTCAAGCGCCATGACCGCTGCGCTCCAAGCGAATTCGATTGTGGCGAGCAGTGCGAAGAGAGTATTTGCGTACGGCCAGATGTTCGTAATCCAAGTCGTC
Organism: Bryobacteraceae bacterium; assembly: GCA_051003475.1. Taxonomy (GTDB): domain Bacteria; phylum Acidobacteriota; class Terriglobia; order Bryobacterales; family Bryobacteraceae; genus Bog-105. The sequence continues at coordinate 8,606 of JBPCLH010000273.1, read as the reverse complement.
CGGAAATTCCTATATTGCTGCAGGATCTGACTCGGGTTGTTCGACGAGATTTGAGCGGTCGCGGTGGGCGCGAAGAGCACGAGCATCGCTCCGCACGCTGCCACAATCCACAGACCCCGTGTTTTCGCTTGAATCGACACACATATCCCTTCTGCGCTCGACGAGCGCATCACGTCGCCACCCTCAGGAGCTATTTCTCAGTGCAAGCCAGGTCCAACCGCGTCGCCTTTCGGCTTTGGCGGATTGTGGTACTGACGATAGAACATCGAAGCATTCCGCGCGGCGGTGCAGACGCGGCCCTCGGTGCTCGTGGACCAGTTTGCGTCCGCCTTGTCCCGTACTGGTTTGCACATATCGTCAACCTGAATCGCAAGGTCACGATTCTTTCGTAACCAATCCTCAATCTGTGGAGCGGGAGTTGAAGACAGATCACCAGAGCCGGACTTCTCCACGGTAGCGACGATCTCGCTGCGCGGCTCTGGCGGTACGGACTTCGTACACGCACTGCCGATCAACAACACTCCCAAACACAAAGCGATTTGAAAAGATTGCCGTAACGTCATTGTTAATGCCAACCTGGACCAAATGTTTGCCTATCCGAGGTTGCCGGGGCGTACGTGAAGAACCGCTGAGCCGCCGCTTCGCTCGCGGCGTGTTGTTGGATCATGGCAGCCTGATAAGCCTGTTTGCTGGACATATCCGCCATCATCAATTCTCTCAGTTTCATCATTTGCTCTACTTGCTGTTCGGAAATGTCGCCAAGCGCGTGCAGCGCCTCCAGTCGTCCGTCGGTGTCCTGCAATGAGGATTTCAGCGAATTCAATACGGCCTGTTCACTTTGAAGCTGCTGACCCTGCAATCCCGCTGCGCGAAGCGTTCCGAGCGTCGTATCAAGAGAGGTCTGCGACCAGTTCCGATACTGCCCGTAGTAGGCGCCAGCGTTGTAGCCGTATCCGGGATACGTCTGCCGAAATAGTTGATCGAGATTCCCGAGCGAGTATGCCAGCGCTCGGCCACCCTGGACGATGTTCGCAAGGGCATTGATGTCGTTCATGATTGCGCCGAAGTTATGGGCGGACAACGTACGGCTGTTCTTCACCATATCGGCGTACATGTTGATCTCGTTCGCGAGTTGCTCGCCCTGACGGATGTACTGCATGACGAGTTGCGCATGGTTGAGTAATTGCGTCACCTCGGTTGCGAAAGCTCCGGCCTCGACTCGCGGCGGGTTTTGGACCGCGACCCCGAACAGGACGATCAAGATCAAGCTCTTGCGCATATTGCTACCTCCTCAGCTTCATCGGCCACGATAGCCTCTTCGAGTGTCTGGAAATACTCCGCCCATTGCGGCAGACCCTTGAGGCGGAGCCACTCCGTCCGCCAAGTCTCCGGATACTGGTCCATCACGCTTTCGACAATCTGGCGTTCTTCCCGACCGTTAACGCCGACCCACGACAGAGCCACTTTGCCGATTCCCAGATTGACCAGCCGTCTGCCCAGTTTGCTCACTACGTAATAGTGTTGTTTGGGAATGCTGATCTGGAGAATCTCCAGCTCACGTTCGTTGAGACCGACTCGGTTGTAGAATTCGCGGGAACCCGGATTTTTGGATTCCGCGTTCGGCAGCAGGATTTTGGTCGGGCAATTCTCCAGAACGACATCGGCAATCGGCGAATTGGCGATGTCGCTGATTTGTTGCGTCGCCATCACCACGACGGCATTCTTCCGGCGCATGGTCTTCAGCCAATCCTTCAGGCGGTCGCGAAAGAGTTCGTGTTGGAGGTATGCCCATGCTTCGTCGAGCAGAATCAGCGTTGGCGAGCCGTCAAGCCGCTGCTCAATGCGGCGGAAAAGATATAGCAGCACTGGAATGACGGCTTTGTCATCGAGCTGGAGGAGATTCTCGGTCTCAAACGCCAGCATCTGCCCGTCGCCCAGGCTGTCGTATTCAGCATCGAGAAGCGTTCCCAGCGGACCCATCACTGTGAAGTGCTGCAACGCATCACGTATCTCGATGTCTTGCACGTTCGCAGATAGCTCGGTCAGGGTCCGAGTGGGCGAAAGTCGGAGTTGCATGACCGCGTCCCAGACGGCATTTCTGTGCTTGGGCGCGAATCTGAGGCCGTTGAGTTCGCAAAGGACTTCGATCCAGCCAACCGCCCACGCGACGTCTGCCTCATCTTCAATGTCACGGAGCGGGCAAAAGGCCAGGTCAGATTTCGGCCCGGCAAGATCGTAGAACTCTCCGCCGGCCGCCTCCGTGAGCATCCAGATCGAATATCCCCGGTCGAAGGCGAAGACCTGTGCTCGCGGGTATCGGAACCACTGCGCCGCTATCAACCCGAGAGCGGTCGATTTTCCGGCACCGGTAGGACCGACGATCAACGCATGGCCCACATCGGAGACGTGAAGGTTGAACCGGAACGGGGTTGCGCCGCTCGTTGCCGCGTACAGGAGAGCCGGGCTGTGCTTGGGCATCAATGCGCTGGGGTTCTCGCGCAGTCCCGCCCAGACTGAGGTGATTGGCATCATGTCAGCAAGGTTCAGTGTGTGAAGGAGAACTCGCCGTACGTTGCAGTAGCCATCGCCCGGCAAGGACCCACGCCACGCCTCGACCGCATTGACGTCTTCGATTCTGCATGAGAAGCCGAGGTTTTGCACAGTCTTCATGACGAGCCTGGTGCTCTCGTACAATCGATCTGCGTTCTCGTCGAGGCAAATGATACTCGCCGTGTACTGGCAGAACTGAACGTCACCGGCTGCGGCGACACCCATTGCCTCCTCGGCGTCGGCAGCCATCTCCTGCGCATGAATGTCAACGGCGCCGCTTTGCGTTTTGAGGATCTGATCCTTCCAGCCGCGGATCTTTGATCGCCACTTCTTTCGGTGCTTATCGAGCATGCTCCGAGCCTCTTCGGGATCGATGAGGATCGCCCTCGTGTTCCACCGGTACTCAATTGGGAGCTGATCGAGTTCGCGGAGGATTCCGGGTGAACTTAGCCGCGGAAAACCGTCCATGGCGACGATCCGAACGTGCTTGCGACCGATGCGCGGTTCCATTCCCCCGTAGAAATCCTCGCAGGCGAGAATTTCGTTCAGATAGGACGGGATATCGGGCAGGGCGAACGGATGGTCGATTCCGCTGATGCAGCGGCGCAGGTACCGGAGAAGTCGATCGTGGATGTGGAGTTCACCATAATCGTCCGCGACGGTGACCCGGTGCAGGCGCTCCGTCTGAAAGAGCTGTCCGAACACGTTTTCGAACATATCCACCTTCAGGCGGAATCGATCGAGATGTTGCGCGGCGGTTTTCGCACTACTGTAGGCGCCCCTCCCTTCAAAGAGCCAGCCTTTGCTTTCTCCTCGACCTCGGGCGGTGGCAAGTAGGTTAGCGTCAAGAAGTAGTCGCTTTCGAAGTGAGCGCCTTCCTCCATGAACTGCTGGCGACGCTCGTCATCGATGACGCGCGTAACGGGATCGGGAAATGCACCCTGCTCTGGATAACCGGGTGCGCGTGATCGGATCGCGTCGCACTGGACCATCCAACCTGAACCGAGGCGCAAGACGTGATTGAGCCGAGCGCTCAATGCATCCATTTCGGCGGCCGCCGCCGACATCATGTCTGGACCGCGATATGACCACGCGGCGAGCAGAGAACCGTCCTGCTGCAATAGGACACCGTCCTCAATCAGTGCGTAGGGAAGCAGCAGATCGGCAAGCCCGCGAGGGCGCGCGCGGTGTTCGTTTTTGTGCATGATCTTTTTACCTCCATCGCAAAGAATGCGGCACACAGCGGCTGAAGAGAGCGCTCTTTGCCGAATAGAACGGTCGATACCGTATGTGCCGCAAGTAAACCTGACGCAGCATCGGATCGGCCTTGCCCATCCTCTGCCAGACGGCGACTGACCCGATCCAGAAGCCGACGGCCAGACCGACGCCCCACAATGTTGCCAGGCTGAAAGCAAGGCTGACTGAGACGAGGAGTGTCAGAAGCACCAGTTCGCGATCGCCTCCGAGAATCTGGTTCGGGCGGTTCGCGGATTGATGAATGAGGATCTCCCGAGGTCTGTCGGCGGTCACGGCTACACCACCGCGGCGTTTACGCCGAAGGCGCTGGCGAGCATCGGAGCCGCGAAGACCAGAACAGACACGACGAGCCCAACCATGCAGGCGCGCCGGCCGAATTCCGTGAGTTCGCCGCCCCACAGCATCGTTCCACCCGCGATCGCGATGCCGATTAATCCAATCGCATACGCGACAGGTCCTGTGAGAGAAGTTGCGATCGTTTGCATCGGACGCTCCCAAGGCAGGTTTCCTGCTGCCGCGGCGTGAAGTCTGACGCTGAACGCCCAAAGAAGAGCTGTCAGGGTTGCGAGCCGCGAAGCATGGCCCGCAAGAATTCTGTTTGCGATACCGTTCATGAAAGTTATCTCCTTATGTGGTGTCTAAACGTGCTCGACCGAGTACTGCCCGTTGGAATACCCGGTTACGAGCAAAAGCTCTCTGACTTTGCGGCCGGCGGCAAGCTCTGGCTCCTCGTCGATGAAAATCACGAGATCAACCGCCTCCGCTATGAGCGCTTGTTGCGAGGCGTTTGTCGCCTCGGCAACGAGGCTTTCGAGTCGGATCAGGCCACTCATCGCGTCATTCGCGTGCACGGTCGCCATCCCTCCCGGATGACCGGTATTCCACGCTTTCAGTAGAGTGTGGGCCTCTGCGCCACGCACTTCACCGACTACAATCCGAGTTGGCTTCAGACGCATACATGCGCGGAGGCATTCAAGCATCGTCACGTTGCCGACTGCGCGCAGGTCCAGATAGTTTTCTACGGGGCACTGAAGTTCCGTGGTGTCCTCAATCGAGATCACGCGATCAGAAGGCGTCAGCGTTGCCAGGGCATGAAGGCAGGCGTTGACGAAGGTGGTCTTGCCGCTCCCGGTTGAGCCGACGACGAGGATGTTCTTTTTCGCCCGCACTGCGGCGCGGATTACATCAGCGTGTTTCAGTCCGCGCACTGCGTTGAGAAAATCGTCGTGGCGTCGAATATGATTCAGTGGATCGGCCTTCCCGCTTAGAATGCCAGCGGACTCGTATTCCTCCAATGGGAAAATTCGGCGTGGTCGAAGCCGAATTGCAAATATCGGGCGACGGACTACGGGCGAGACAATTCCCTCAAAGCGGCTACCGTCAATAGGAAGTTCAGTTTCGAGGATTGGATGCTCGTGATTGAGGACGGTGCCCCGCCAGGCCGCAATGGTGCTGAGCGCACTGGCTGCCTGAGCCGAGGGAACTTCGCAGAGCCGAGTGAAGCCTTCGCTCATCCGCTTCACCCACAGAGACCCATCGGGATTTAAGAGAATGTCTTCGGTCCGATCATCATTGAGAAGGGAGAGCACCTGATCGCCGAGTTCCCGTCTCAACTTGGTTTCCAATCGAACGTGATGTTCTTCGTGGATGACCGCGAGGTTTCCCATTTTTCCTCTACAGCGGCGGCGTTGTTCGAAGCCGCCCTCTAAGTACTAAGAGACTGCTGAAGACGATTCGGGACGCGCATTCAGAAGGAGTGTGGAAAAGGCTCTTGAAGCGAGTTGGCGCGCATGAAGTAACAGGGCCGCCTTCGGACTCAACGCGAGCGTAAGTTTCGACATTGCTGAGCCAACCGTGAGACCTGGCTGAGATCCGTTCCCCCGGCCGGGGAGAAATGACGTGTACGCTATACGACGGCCGGGGCATCCCACCGCAGCGAAGAGCTATGGACCTCGATTCACACGCAGACTTCCCAGTGTCCGACGATGTTGCCGGAAGCCCACGTTCCGGGCAACGCGGCTTTCCGATGGGCCTCCGGATTCGTATCGGTAGAGTTTGTGCGCTGGCCGAGGCTCACGAAAAAGGGAGGCTGGAGGAAGAGGCGGGGCTACGGTTGCACCACCGAAACTTCTTCTTTCCAAGGGAAGACGGCGTACACCTGATCGCTTGGGCAGGCCCCCCTCAAGTTGGGGTCAAATCATGCTGTAAATCTCGGATGAAGTGAGCTGAAAGAAGTCAATCCCACACTCCCGCTTAGAGATGTCGTTGAACGAAGCGACCTCCGACCGGAACGCCTCAGTAGAAATGCCGAGCGAGGACGCAACGGATGCGACGGTTGCTCCGCAACCAGTCAGCAAGGAAATCTTGGCGATCCTCTTCCGACTTGCGTGGTCAGCGAACAGTGCTCCGATACCGTTAGCGAGAGCCCCCATAATTCTGTTTCGCTCGTCAGCATGTGTTCGGTACAAGAGCAGTTGCGGGTATAGCTGGGTCACGGCTTCGTTTGACTGGCCCTCATAATCGGCCAACAGTTCCCGAACTGAATCCTTGTCGGCTTGTTTCTGTTGCCACTCATAAAACGCATGCATTGCACCTTCTGCCCCAATCGCCGACGGAAGATCATCCAGGTGCCGACACAAATCGGGTGAGTTCCAATTGCCAGTCTCACAGTCTAGGACGGCTACGAGGCCTTCGTCCGCGAGTATGCAGACGACAATCCGGAAGTCTCTGAGCCGAAGTGCCTCTATAGAACCAGGGAAGGTACCGCGAGCTGAATTTTCGACGCAACGCGTCATTAGACAGTATTCCCGACCGGTATCGGTATGACGGATGATAATCGTCCGATCGTCGGATACCGTGACTTCAACGGGCTCGAACGAAAAACGAAAATCCGAGCGATGTTTAAGCAAATGCGGCCAGGCAATGTTGATCATGCCGACCGTGCGAATGGTTGCCAGGAAGGACAGGTCCTCCGGCAAAGTGCTTCCGGCGCCTCCTTCTTTTCCGTTCTCCCCGTATAAACTACGCTGACCGGAGTCCGTGAACAGCGGAACAATTGCCGCTTTCGAAGCCTCTGCTGTATTCCGATACAGTTCGTCCGTCAGGTCCTGAAACCGGTCGAGTACATCCTTAAGGTCCTGCCCGATCTCGAGATAAATATCGGCCGGGTCTTCGGATGTCTTGTAGAAACGGAGTATGATTCGCGCGAGCTCTTCATCGTGGAAGAAATGCCGAATCAAGACGAGCAGGAAAACTTCTGGATCTTTCAGTGGAGGGCAGCGTTGAGACAGAATTCGATACATCCCCTTGACCGCCAGATAACCCAGCAAATACCTGCATGGACCATCCAGTGCCTGCGAGAGCAAAAGGAGCTTCCGTTCGAGGGCAGCCTCGGAGTGACGATAGTTCTCAAGAAGCGCCGTGTGAGCAACCGAGAACAGTTGCTCGGGCTTCGCTGATCGCAAGAGCTCGGCAGTAGCTGCGTTGCTAAAATCCAACAACTCCCGAATTCTCCCCTTCGTGAAGAGCGGAGAAGCATGCTGCGTTGGCCTGGACATGACCGGGCTCGGTCCAGTAACCAAGTCATGTTCAGCAAACAGCGCCATACCTTCAATGATCGGTTGCAGCAGCAAACAGGTTGTTCGAAGAACAATCAGGTCCCGTGCAGGCATGGTAGGTGCTTCCTGCCCGATCGCGAGTGTCCAAAGTGAAAAGCACGATGAGAACAGAGATGCCAGCGCACAGCCAACTGTCGAATCAAACGTGGCGTGGTGTGTACCTTCGTGTAGAAGGCTGGACAGGTATTTTAAATCAAGGCTGCCTGCGGCCAGCTTTCCGCTGTTTTCGAGTGGCGCCAAGTCGGCCAGAAACACCGCATTCGACATCATGTCCGTGAATCCCGGCACGTCCGCGGGCTCGTAGTCCGTGAACATGCTCAGGCTGGTGAAGAAGCGACGCTTCATTGCAATTCGGTCCTCTTCATCTTCATAACGATGCCGCGCGATTACGCAGCGCGGGACCTACAATCCCGCGGACCGCCACTCTCCAGCACCGTCCTCGGACACAAGTTGCTTTGGTTCGCCGCTGGTCATCGGCATCGCCTTTAGTGCGGCGAGCGCGGAGTGAACTGCTTCAAAAGTCCACTTCTTGTCACGACTATGCAAACTCTCGAAAATCGTCCGCCCCGAGATCGGACCAAGCGCTTTCACCGTCGATAGAACAGCGTAGGTATCCGGCTCCAAGACTTTTCCTTTGCGGACTGCGTTACGGCAAGTCTTGAAAATGACGGCTACAAGTCCGGCGATCGCGACCCATTCGGTTACTTGCCCGATGCCCGTTACGACAAAAAAGCCGGCCGAAGCAGCCGATCGCACGCCGTCAAAAATAGCGTCCATGAGTGCGAGATCCTCATTTTTTATCACCCAGCGAAAATGAGGAATCAGAACCGGAGCCCCCCCGGGGGGGCACTCCGCGGGGAACATTCGCCCGGACAACGAATTCTGTCAAGGGCGTTTTGAAATTAGGCCAAAAGGCGGCGGAAAATCAGACCAGTTTTTCAGTTGAGTAGGGGTGATTTGAAAGGAAGTGCGATGGTGGTCGGAACGGAGCGCCGCGGAGCCGCCGGGCGAGGCGATGGGCGCGAAGTGCAGACCACTATCGCGAGATATGTAATTGGGACTACTGGGAAGCGGTAGCAGAAGCTCGTGCGGCCGATTTGCGGGTCTGCTTACTCTCTTTGAGCCGGTAGCTCTCGCCGTTCATCTCTAGGATATGGATATGATGCGTGAGCCGGTCAAGCA
>JBPCLH010000272.1:0-33286 GCA_051003475.1 Bryobacteraceae bacterium | reverse complement strand
CGCCGGATCTCCTCCGCGTAAGCAAACTGCGGACTGATGCCCACCCAGTGCCGCCGCCAAAGCTTTCCGATCGCCGCATACTTGCTGTTCCAGCGCTCTTCGAAGTTGTCCAGTTCCGCCAAACCGGCTTCTTCCGTCGGGGCACGGTAGATGGCGCGCAAATCCTCGGCAACAGCCTTGCGTTCTTTCCAGTTCACATAAGCCAGGCTGTTGCGCACCATGTGCACGATGCAAAGCTGCACTTCCGTGCGCGGGTACACTGTAGCAATCGCTTCCGGGAAACCTTTCAGTCCATCCACGCAGGCAATCAGGATGTCTCCCACACCGCGATTGCGGATCTCGGTCAATATCTGCAGCCACAGCTTGGCCCCTTCCGTCGCGCTGGTCCACAGTCCCAGCACTTCTTTGGAGCCCTCTATCGTTACACCGATGGCCACGAACACCGTCCGGTTCTCCACCCGGCCCTCATGCCGCATTTTCACGATCAGTGCATCCAGATACACGATCATGTATAGCGGCTCCAGCGGCCGGCTTTGCCAAACGCGGACCTCATCCATCACTTCTTCGGTGACCTGGCTGATGAGCGTGGAGCTGACTTCCACGCCGTATATCTCGCGTAGGTGTGCCTCGATGTCGCGCGTGCTCATGCCGCGTGCATACATCGAGATGATCTTGTCGTCGAAACCTGTCCAGCGGCGCTCGTGCTTGGGCAGAATGCGCGGCTCGAAGCTCCCGTTCCGATCGCGTGGCACGGCGATTTCGACTGAGCCGAAATCGCCCTGCACTTTCTTCCGGCTTTTGCCGTTGCGATTGTTTCCGCTACCGCGGCCTTCCGCCTGCCCCTTCTCGTAGCCAAGATGATGACTCAGCTCGGCATTCATGGCCCGCTCCAACAGTGCCTTGGTCACCTGCTTTAGCAGTCCATTCGGGCCGATGATCTCTTCCGTCTTCTTGCCCTTCAGCAGCTCATCGAGAGCTCGCTCCAACCCGCTTGTCTGTTCTTCCATTCCGTTCTCCTATTCTCGGAGAACGCTTCTTACACAAAATGTTTTATACCCTCTACGCGACACGGTAAAGGACACGGTCGATACATTCCTTAACGACTATTGTCAGTAAACCCGAAACAGTAGCCTCTGCCTCGCGCCACCCCATAAGCAAGGGTAGGCGCTAAGGCCGTTTTTCGCTCTCTAAATACGTGCATGAGTACCAAACGCGCCAAGGCCAAGAAACCAGTGAACAGTTCAGTCATTACATGGACAATTCGCTTTACCACGATGTAACCCGCGAGATAGTCGTGCTCAGAGGTAAAGGCGAGATGCCAGCGACCGAGTACGCGAAGGTTCGCGAAGCCTTACAATCTTCGCGCTAAGAGGTCATCTCAGTTCACGCCGAGGACCGTTTCGCTCTTCTGCGCAATGCGTTCTGAATCATCAGATACTCACCGAGGTTCTCCATCGTCATTAAGCCGATCAGATTGCCATCCTGCAATACAGGCATGGTGCGAACGGGCGATCTCGCCAGACGATTTAGCACCCCTTCCAGCATTTCTTTAGGCTCGGCCGTCTCGAATTCGCGCTGCATGGCACTGGTAACCAACTGGTCAGGACCAACTTGAGACAGGCCGCCCAGCAGATTCGCTCTCGTGAGGATTCCCATGATTCGATCCCCCCACATCACGGGAAAATCGTGCTGAGAACCATCAAGTATGAGCTTCACTGCATCACCGAGAGTATTGTTCGTCGACAGGGTGCTGAAGTGTTTCTGCATCACCGTCTGAATCGGAATACCCGAGAAGGCGTCCTTGATCTGAAGTGAGGGGGATTCCTGAGCCGCTCCAATCCAGACGAACAATGCAATGAAGAGCAAAAACGGGTCGAAGAACAAACCAACTAAGCCGAACAGTAGGGCCAGCCCCTGCCCTACACTCGCCGCCACTTGTGTCGCACGCACATGATCCATGCGGATACCAAGCAGTGCCCGTAAAACACGTCCGCCATCCATCGGGAACGCGGGAACCAAATTAAATAACGCCAGTGCAAGGTTCGCCATCAAAACGCGCTCCAGAAACGGACCCGTGGTCATGCTCAACCCACTGACCGGCCTCCAGCCCGAACTCACAAAAAGATAGCCATAGAGGATCGCCGCTATGATTAAATTGACTGCCGGACCGGCCACCAAGACCCAGAACTCCTGCCACGGCTTGTCAGGCATACGCTCGAACCGCGATACACCTCCGATTGGTAGCAGTACGATGTCCTTGGTGGGATATCCATAACGGCGGGCGGTTAAAGCATGCCCAAACTCATGCAGTATCACGCAAGCGAATAGAACAAGGATGAAAGCGAGACCACTTACAACTGCCTGGACCGTTCGTCCTTCCATCCAATGCAGTATCACGACCCAGAGGATCAGGAGGAAAAAGGTCGCGTGAACATATAAGTCAATTCCGGCGATTCTGCCGATCTTAAACGACCAACGCATTCGGGCTCGCTTCTGTCTCTACCTTAAATAAGAGTGCAATTTTTGTGACATCGAGACAATTTACCTCAGACCCCCTACTGTCAAGCTCGAGGGCGCGAGTCATCCTTTTTACAGTTTTAGGCAAAGCGTAATGCCATTCTCAAACAATTCGCGCCTTCTCGGGGAAGAGCGCCGCCGCAAGATACTGCAAATGGTTGAGAAGGATGGCCAGGTAACGATAACGGATCTGGCGCGACGCTTCAAGCTTTCTGCCGTCACAGTTCGTGCGGATTTGGACGCCCTCTCTGAAAACGGGAGCATCATGCGGTCTCACGGCGGCGCAGTGAGGCGCAACGAATCTCAGGACTACCCACTGCGCCTGAAAGCGACCCTTCACCGTTCAGAGAAAGTTCGGATTGGACACGCTGCGGGCCAGTTGGTTCGGCCGAACGAAACGATCATCCTCGATTCCGGAACAACCACTGCGGAGATCGCAAGGCATTTGAAGGAAAAGAAGCTCAGGCCGCTGACTGTCATCACTAATGCGCTGAATATTTCTCTCGATCTTGCGGATGCGCCTGGCATTTCCGTCATCGTGGTTGGCGGTCTCCTACGACCAGTTTCTTATTCGCTGTTGGTCCGCAAGCAGAGGCAATGCTCCGAGATTTGCATGCAGACCGGTTATTTCTCGGCGTTGACGGCTTTGATTTGGACGCCGGACCTTCAACTCCCGACGTCTTGGAGGCTCAGCTGAATAGTTGCATGGTTCGCGTTGCGAAAGAAATCACTGTCGTGGCGGATTCGACTAAACTGGGCCGGCAAAGCGTTTCGCGCATCGGGCCGATGGAACGGATCAACAGACTCATCACGGATCGCCGCGCTCCCGTAGATTTCGTCGAAGCGCTTCGCAAACGGGGCGTCCTGGTTACTCTGGTATAGAGCCTGCCCGGGCCAACCGGCTCAAATGGTGCGCCATCATCCGGTCGGGTAGCAGCAAAGCCTGCTGAAACGCTTCATCCGCCTCTTTTCGATTTCCCAGCTCTGCTTCAAGGCATCCAGTCATGTACATCAACAGGCTGTCATCAGAATTTGTTTTGCTGTTTCCTTCTGCCCGCGCGAGAGCCGCTTCGACCTTGTGCTTCCACTCGCCTGTAGAAATCTCGCCCAACTTCCGGGCCGCTGCATACGTCCAAGTGATCTGATCGTCGCGGGTTGTTTTTGATGCTCTTTCAAAATGTTTGCGGGCCTCTTCAGCTTGCCCGCACGCCGAAGTGAGCACCCCAAGCAGATAGCGGGTTCGGGCGGAATCCAGAATCGGCGTGAGGCCGTCGCGCGTGAAAGGCAAGCTCGGGACCTCAGCACCCAAGTTGTGCGCTTCCCGTAATGCCATTTCGCAGTGTCCGGTCCGCTGAAGTGAAAGGGCCTGCTGCAAAAGCACTTCTATCCATACCTGCCGGACATTCGTGCCGCCTTCCTCGCGCGGGAAAAAGCGATCATGGAACAAACGTTTGGCGCCGTCGAAATCGCCTGTTTCCATGCGGTTAAGGGCCAGCTCATAGATGAGAGCCGTCGGCATTTTAGCGAGATCGGGATAGCGTTCGAGCGCCTGAACCCGGTCCCGTGCAGGCCGCTGCAGAACACTGAGCGCTTCGTCCATCCCGACGTAAAGTTCGGGATTTTTTTCGTCCACAGCAACTCCGTCTTGAAACGCGGAAAGTGCTCCTTGCGCATCCTTACGCACCCGCAGGAGTGCGGCCCCGATGTTCGCGTGCAGCACCGGGATCCTTGGCGCAAGTTTTCGGGCTTCGTCCCATTCTTGAAGCGCCGCGTCCGTCAGTCCCCGGGAAAAAAGAAAAGTACCGAACAAATAATGCGCCGTACCGTCCGACGGCCTGGCGCGCAGAGCTGCCGTTAACACATGAACCGTTTCGGCCGTGTTCGGAAACACATACAACGTCGAGAGACTCGAAGCGGCAGCATAGTCCTGCATTGCTGGCACGCCCAATTTCTCTTTACAATAAGCGCGATAATACGCGACTAACGGATGGTCTTGCGGCAAAACGGTACCAGGTTCGCTGCGATCTGCGGGGGACGCCGGATACCTTCTCGAAAGTACGGTTAATGCAGGACGGTAAAGGCCGAGCCGCATATATTCTGCCGCGATGCCCAGAACCCGGTAGGAATCCGCACCCAAGCTCGCCAAGTCCGGGTTCCCGAGCTCTTCTCGAAGGAAGTAACTGAGCGGATATCGGCCCAACCGTTGAGTTGCTAAGGTGCGAGCGGCCTCTTCGTCCCCGAGCGTACGGCGAAGCGCGACTAACTCCTCAGCCGTGCGAAGGTCGTCAGATTGAACCCGCAAACTTTCATCCAGGTAATGCGCTGCTCCTTCCAACCGGCCCTCGCGCGCCATCAACTCTGCCAGTCGCAGAGATCCGGCCGAACGAAACTGCGGCATGCGATGAGCCGCTTCGAATGCTCCTTGCGCTTTTCGCGGATCTCCCAATTCGTCGTACGCGATGCCGAGATAGTATGAGATTTCAGGGTCGCTCGTGTCCCGCTGCTGCACAGACTCTAGATAGCGGACAGCATCTTCGTAGCGCAGTAGACAAGCTGCCAGTCGCCCTGCCGCTTTGTTCAGTGCAAATGAGTTAGGGAACTTCGTCAGACCCTGCTGATAAATCGCAAGCGCAGCAACTACACGGCCGTCAAGCTCCTCGTCTTTTCCAAGCTGAACCCAATCGTCTTGGTTTCTGTGCTCAGCGGGCGGCGGCTCATGCGACCGCTGTGGCCCTGTGCGAATCTGGTTCGGAGGCGTCCAGTCGTACTCGCCTTCCGTATGCCGGAGCACAAGCGCGCCCTTCGCGTCCTTCAGCTCGAAAGTAAATCGACGATTCGCATTTCCAATCGCAACTTCTCGTTTCCACGTCCGCTCCGGCGACAAATCCACCTTCTCCTGCGCAACAACGCCCGCAACATCGGTAAGACGAATCGAGGCAGCCCGAATTTGCTGGTTTGCGTTGAATGCAGCGCGCAAGGCATTGCCACTGCGGCTTAGATTTAGCACGCCCGCCAGATTGGCGCGTGACGTTCCACCGGTATCGCGGACCGGCATCCAGTACTCGGAAAAATGAATACTCTGCCGAGGTTCCAGGAAAGCATACGTCTCCTGATTTCGAAAGAGTCCGGCTTGCACTTCCACATACGCGCTGTTGTTGTCAGAGAGCGCCCTTCTCCAATCGAGTCCGTCCGCATCTGCGCCCCACGACCAAATCTTCTTTGCAGGTAGCGCAGCGTAATCCGCGAAGTGCACGGTACCCGTGTTTGTCCGTGGATTCCATACCGCCATGAAGGGCTCACGGCTGCCGTGCACAAACAGCGACACCGGCCCCTTCGTTTGATTCCGGATGATGCTTAGGTCTGTGCCGTCGGGATCTATCGGCCAGGACTGCACCTCTTTGAAGCCGTGACTTGCAGCAAACCGCATCGGGTATTGAATCTGTGAATCGTCCCAGACCTGAACGCCTGCATTATTCCACCAATAAAACCGGTGCCTCACATCGCTACGGTTGCTCAATGCGACATGTTCTTCGAGCACCGTCGTGCCAGGACGTAGCGTCATCTCGACCGCCCACTCCATGCCGTAAACTCGATCGATGTTGCCCACCGTCACCGACGCACTGCCATCGTCATGTTTGCTATAGGCGAAGTTGACTGGCGACATCGAGACCCAGTTGTGCGAAACAGGGAAATTGAATTCAATGCCGAACGCGGCCCAAGCGCCTCGATAACCAATGTTCGCCTTTTTGATAGAAGGGTTCGCGTAGAACATCGGCTGCCCGCTCAGCTTGTCTATGCAGGTGTAGAGGTGACCGCCAATATCCGGCAGGACGGAACACTTTAGATACTCGTTTTCCAGATACACCGCGCGCCAGGAATGATTCACCCGCTGATTGGTCAGGCTCTCGCGCAGCGTGTAGGGATAATTGAACCGAGTTGTTGCGAAAAGATCAAACGGAGGATTCGGATTGGGCGAACCCTCCTCGTAGGTCGGCAGCGTGAGCGTGCCTTCCCAAACCCGCACCTCTGCTTTTGCGAAACAAACAAATATTGCTGGCAAAAGCACCAGCGCAACTCTATAAACGCGCATTTAGAGCGTCACCTTTGCTGCTGCCGGACTACGAGCGTCGACAAGAGAGCATTCTCGGATGAACTCACGGGCCTCTGATTCAGTTGGTTGACTTGCTGTCCCACCCAAGCCTAGCGTTGATAGAGCCCCGCACGCAGAGCCAAAACGCAAAGCGTCTTGAAGATCCGCTCCCCTCAACCAGGCGTGCAGGAACCCAGCATTGAAGGTATCGCCCGCGCCAGTCGTATCAATAGGAGTGATCGGAAACGCAGGTACGCTGACGATCTCACCACCGCGAACCGCCATGCACCCATCGCCGCCTAGCTTTGCGATTGTAAGTGTTCGCCCGTTCTCGAGTGAGCGCAGCGCCTCGATCCGATTCTGCGTCCCCGAAAGGGCTGCCAATTCCACTTCATTCGGCAAAAACACGTCGATTTCGTTCAGCGTGTCGATCAAGTCCCTTCCCCACGCTTCCTCCGGGTCAAAACCAGGATCAACCGATGTAGTGAGTCCGTTTTCGTGCGCTCGGGCGAGCAGCGACTTCAAACCAGGGCGCAACGCTCGCTGAAGGAAGAACGACGACACGTGCAGATGCCGGCATCCACGTAAGCATTCATTCGAAACATCACTGGCCTGCAAGGCAGCGATTGAACCAAGATATGTCAACAATGCACGATCTTTGGCCCACGTGATTGAAACGGTAATGCCCGTTGTCAACGCCTCATCACGGCTCACCAAGGAGCAGTCAATACCCAGGTCTCTAAGCGATTTCAGGCAAAGATCGCCCCATGCATCGCAACCCACTTTCCCGGCAAAGGTAACTTGTTCTCCTAACTTCGCCAGGGCGGAGGCGCAAATTGCTGATGCGCTACCCACTGTTAACGACACGCCCTCAACCAGCGTTTCGCGCCCGAGAACCGGAAAAGAGCGTGGGTTCTGCAGCACTAAATCGACGTTGAGCTCACCGGCAATGAGGATCTTCAAGATCCGCGTCTCCTTCGATGTGCAATTGGAAGTTTTCAACCACACGGTTGATCACTCCGCCCTCGGACGGAGAGTCCGGACGTAACCCTTCCTGCAAGCAGCGGAAAAAAGCCAGTAACTGCCCAACCACAACATGCACTACGCAGGCGTTGTCGTCTCCAAGTGTTCCAAGTCCCGGACAGTCGATCGCAACATCGTTTTCGCGAAGTACATCTCTGGGTACGTTCTCACCCGCGATCAACTTCAACAACCCAAGCTTCTTGCGATCCAGTTCCCGCAGCAGGTCGGTCTCATAAACGCGCACCTTCGGCTCCGATGACAGGAAGCACACAATCAGCGAATCGCGATCGATATAGCTCATGGGGCCGTGCCGTAACCCAAGATACGTCTCGCAAAGCGTGCTGACCCGGCCCGCTGTCATTTCCAACATCTTGAGCGCCGCCTCGCGTGCCGCGCCGAATCCCGAGCCGCTAGCGAGGAAGACCGCGCGTCGAAATTCTCGTCGGCCTACTGAACTCAACGCGTCAAACCCCGCGCCAATCACATTTTCCGAGATGCTGCTCAGTTGCCGGCACAAGGAACTGTACGCCTCCGGAGCGTCTAAGAATCCAAGCGCCCACGCAGCGACAAGCATGTTTGTAAAGCTGCTGGTCATCACCAGGCTTCGATCGTTCGTTCGATCATCCAAGCTAACGACCGTAACCCGAGGGTCGTTGTCGTATCGAGTGGCGAGCTTGCCCTTCGAGTTACAGGTCACCACCAAGTGCCGCACTTCCGGTTCCCTGCTCATGAGCAATTGCACTGCCCCTACACTCTCGGGACTGTCTCCCGACCTCGCCAGTGACACCATCAGCGAGGGACGTAATGGAGGTAGTGCCCTGCTGCCGTATGTCAGCACCATGCCGCTGCCGATAGCTTGACAGGTAACCTTCAAATGTCTTTGAATCGCAGGGCGGACGCAATCCCCGACGTATTCTGAACTGCCGGAACCTGTAAACACGACCGACTGCACGTTTTGCAAGCATCGCTTCAGATCCTCCGCCCGTCTGAGCATGCGTTCGCACGTATCGAGAAACGTTGCCGGCTGCTGGCGAATCTCCCGCAAGGTATAAAGATAGCCATGGCGTTCCTGCTCCGCTTCGGATCTGCTTAGGAGTTCGCTTGTCATCGAATGTGTCACTGCAGTTCCCCCGGCTCAAGGATCGGCGTCACAATGTCCAGCGGCTTCGGTCGCCCATTGACGGACCCGTGCCACACGCCTCCGCCAAACGTCGTAACGTATACGCTGCCGTTCTCAAGCGGGTCAGGAATGACGCGATGTCCCCATTTGAAATTAAATCCTGCAATCCGGCTCCAGTGCTCGCCCCGATCGGTAGAGCGCCACGCAGAGGACTCAAACCCGGCCGCAAAAAGCACCTTGGAGTCGCGCGGATCGACGGTCACATCATAGACGTGCTGGTCCCGATCAAGCACTTGCCTCCACTTGCGTCCGGCGTCATCAGATACATAGATTCCGCCTCCTTCGCCGTGCATGCCGGTGGCGCGCGCCCATGCCGCTAGATACAACCTGCCGAGAAACTTGGGATCGATCGCCAATCCATTGGGCGCATTTACGCCCCCCGGCATCGAAACCGCACTCCAATGTTCAGCGCCATCAGCCGAGCGGTAAATCGCTCCATCACCGTCATTCCCGATGCCATCCTCCGATCGCCTTGCCACAAGCACATACAGCGCCCCATCAGACGCTTGCGCCAGCCGCCATGCGAAGGGTTCTTTCTGCCTGATGCCCGTGTTCTTTAAGTTCCACGTTTTTCCGCCATCCGTGCTCTTATACACACCACGTCCGAAAGCTGCTACATATAGCGTTCGAGCTTCGGGTGAACTCCTCGGGTCTAACAAAATGTGTGTGGCCGCAGTCTCTTCCATCCCGCTGTTCGACTTCGCCCACGTTTTTCCACCATCGTCGCTGCGGCAAACTCCGCCTTTGTAATTGAGCACCGATGCATTCCGCCACATCTTGGGACGTGGCAGATCGTGCGTGCCGCTGTTGACGCTCCATGCACGTCCGCGTACGTCGGGATCGAAGACCATCCAGTACGTCGTGTTGACCCAGGGGCCTGGAACTCCGTCCGTCGAACTGACCCATGACTTCCCGCCATCCTCGCTCCTGAAAAGCCCGATATCTGTGTACGTGATGAACTGACGTCGCATATCGAATGGATCAAAGCTGATGCCGTAATTCGTAGTCACGTCCAGTCCAGTGCTCGTCCATCCTCGTCCAGGATTTCTGCGCGAGTAAACCGCTGTCCACGTCGCGCCGCCATCAGCGGTTTTCATCGTGCGCCCCAGATCCGTGGTGTAACAGAGATTCGGATTGTCCTCCGCCACGCCCAGCATCAGCGGATTTTCACCCCAACCGGGGCCAAAGCGTTCGCTTACCCACGCATCATGTATATTTGTGCCAGTTTCTCGCCCATCCTTCCAACTCAATGTCCAACTTCGCCCAGCATTAGTCGTCTTGGCGACACCGTCCCACTTTTGGCCATCGAGCTCCAGGTGGTTATACGAGAGATAGGCGGTGCTTGCATGGTGCAGACTCGTCGCAACCGCTCGTACTCGCGCGCCCCGGCCCGGTAAAGTGCAGTTGTGCCAACTCGTTCCGCCATCGCTCGAAACAAAGGCACCTTTCTTCGTTACGCCGTAAATCATAGCTAAGGAACCTTGAAAGCCTGCGGACAAGTCAATGAACGCCGCCGATTCCGGTGCTGCATGTGTTTTCATTCCTGAAACCGTTTTCACGTAAATCGAATGCGGGCATGCAATGGTCAGGGTTCTTGCGTCCCGAGCTGCACGCGGATCTACCCAAACATGAAGTGCCGCCTCCGGCAGACTAGCTTCGCGCCTCCACGTCTGGCCCGAATCGCGCGAAACAAACAGCCCATTTTCGGATGCCTTCGAAGCCGCGGCGTATAAAGTGCGCGAGGTATCCGGGTCAATTGCCAGCGCCGTAATCGACCCGAGAGGATCCGGCTCGGCGATTAACGTTTCTTCCGCATGATCCGAATTCATCTGGACACCTTTCACCGAAGAAGGGCTCGGGTACACGAGCTTCCATGTCAGTCCTCCGTCTTGGCTGCGCCATAACACCCTTGTCTCCGCATAAATAACTTGCGGATCTTTCGGATCAAAAGCAAAAAACTTGACGGTTCCTCTCAGATTGAACATCCGCCACGACTGGCCGCCGTCATGCGTGATATAGGATCCCGTCATGTCGCATGACACCAATACGGTATTCGCATCATGTGGGCTGATTGTCGGGTTGAACATGGCGCCGCCGCCTCCAGGGCCGATCACCACAAAATTTCCTGGACGTTGGCCGTCGCAACCGAATGCAATAGAAAGAATGAGGCCGAACCGGAGGGTTTGCAACAGCATTTGATTCTTTGCTTATCTTTCGATAACCTTCCTTTGTCTACCCTCGCATTGTAGACCCCCCTTTTAATGAACGCTCTGATCGCCCATGGCGGCGGACCCACGTCGGTAATCAACGCGAGCCTCGCTGGATTGATTGAGGAATTGCGCGTCCGCCGAATATTCGCAAATCTGTACGGAGCCCGCTTTGGCCTCCGCGGCATTCTCGAAGAAGATCTTACGGAGTTGCTGGGACAAGATCAAAACCTGGTGTACGCCATATCGCAATCGCCCGGTTCTGCACTCGGTTCCAGCCGCTTTAAACTCTCAGACGAAGCCTACGCCCGCATTCTGGAAATCTTCAAGAAAAACGATATTGGCTGCTTCTTCTATACGGGCGGCAATGGATCCATGGATACCGCGCTGCAAGTATCCCGACGCGCGATTGCAGCGGGGTACGATATCCAAGTCATTGGCATTCCTAAGACCATCGATAACGATCTGTGCATCACCGATCACACGCCAGGTTATGCATCAACGGCGCACTTCTTTGCCATTGCGGCTCGCGAAATAGGAGAAGACAATCGTTCGCTGCCGCCGCCGATCTCTGTGCTAGAAGTGTTGGGTCGAAACGCCGGTTGGGTGGTCGCGGCGACCGCACTCGCTCGAGGCCATGAAGGCGACGCACCGCACCTGATCTACCTGCCCGAAAGACCAGTCAGTCTTGACCAAATTGCAGCCGATGTAGAGGGTGTTTATCGCCGGCTCGGACGTGTGGTGATTGCGGTGTGCGAAGGACAACTTGACGAAACAGGAACGCCCTTTGGGGCGGAAGTAGATCGTGCGGGAAGTGCCGTCCATCGCCTCGCATCCAACTTGGGGCACACGCTCGCACGCCTGATTTCGACCAAGCTGGGCCTTCGCGCCCGTGCCGAAAAGCCTGGGCTTCTTGGGAGGTGTTGCGGCCCTTTAACGAGTGAACTTGATCGGCAAGAGGCAGGCGAATGTGGCCGTAATGCAGCCCGCGCCGCTGCGGAAGGCGAATCAGGCATGATGGTGGCAATCCGTCGCGATTCTCAAATGCCTTACCGCAGTAGCACGTTTCTGACTCCACTTGAAACGGTCGCGCGCACAGAGCGTCTCTTACCACGCGAATGGATCAATGAAGCAGGCAACGACGTCACCACAGAATTCATCGAGTATGCATCGCCGCTCATTCCCCGAGTGGAGAGCTATGCACGCTTGTAGATATTCCTGCACTTTCTTGTTCTTCCTTTGTTCTCTGTGCCTCTTGGCGCAGAACACGCCTAGCGACTCCGTACAGCGCGGCCAGGCTCAATTCGCGCAAACCTGCGGCTTCTGTCACGGGCCAGATGCAAACGGCGGCGCGGAAGGTCCGAACCTCATGCGGTCCAGCTTAGTCCGCCACGACGATAACGGAAAGCTCATCGGCCCCGTGATTCGAGATGGCCGTCCCACTAAGGGCATGCCCCCAATGAAGCTTGATGAGCCGCAAATTGCTGACGTGGTCGCGTATCTGCATTGGCGTCTCACGGAATCCGATCTTACAAGTCCCCCCAATCCTCGGGAGTATTCGTTGAAGCTTTTGCTCACTGGCAACGCGGACGCAGGCAAGGCATTCTTCTACCGTGCAGGTCGATGCGGCGAGTGCCACTCTCCGACTCGCGATCTCGCGGGAATCGCCAAGAAATATACGCCTGCCGATCTTCAGGCCCACTTTCTTTATCCCCCGGACGTGCCGAAACGCGCGACCGTGACGGCCACCTCAGGCCGTCAGTTCAACGGAATTCTTGCCTATCAGGATCAATTTACGGTCGCCATAAAAGATGCCGAAGGGTGGTATCATTCCTGGCCTGCAAATGAAGTCGAAGTCGAAATCCATGATCCGGTTTCCGCCCATTTAGAACTGCTCCACAAATACAGCAACGCCGACGTGCATAATCTCTTCGCTTACCTGGAGACGCTGAAGTGAAGTTGTTTGCGCTCTCACTTGTAAGCCTCTTTTCTCTTTCAGCGCAGGGACTCGATCCCGCTGCTCTTTTCAAACCACCTGCCACCACTTGGCCTACATATAACGGCGACTATTCCGGTCGCCGGTACAGCCCTCTGAAGCAGATCGACAAAACCAATGTCGGCTCGTTAGTCATGGCATGGGCTTTTCAAACCCATTCGGACGCATTGAAATCTACGCCTCTCGAAGTAAATGGCGTTCTGTACTTCACGACTCCGGACAATGTGTGGGCCATCGACGCGCGCACCGGACACAAGATCTGGCACTACAATCGTCCTTCACAAGGCGATCATGTCGGCCACCGCGGAGTTGCGATGTATAAGGATCGCCTCTATTTCGGTACCACGGATGCACATCTGATTTGCCTTAATGCGCGAGATGGCAAAGAGATTTGGAAAGTCGAAATCGCCGAAGTGAGATTCGGCTACTACATCAGCGTTGCGCCACTGGTCGTAAAAGACCGATCGATTATCGGGACTTCTGGCGATTCGGCCGATGTATCGCATTTCATAGAAGCGATTGACCCTATGACGGGTAAGGTTCTTTGGCGTTGGAATACCCTTCCAGATCCTGGCGCGCCGGGATCTGAAACTTGGCCCGACACTGAATCCCTGATGCACGGCGGCGGTCCTGCATGGATGACCGGCACCTACGATCCCGATCTCAACTTGATCTATTAGGGCACAGGGAACCCGCATCCAGTATTAGCAGGGGTGGCGCGCGCCGGGAGCAATCTCTACACGTGCTCCATCGTGGCCTTGAACGCGGACACTGGAAAGCTCGCGTGGTATTACCAGCCTTCGCCGCACGACACTCACGATTGGGATGCCGTCGAAACGCCTGTCCTGTTCGACGCCGAGTTTCAGGGCAGAATCCGTAAGTTGCTGGCACAGGCCAGCCGCAATGGCTACTTCTTTTTGCTCGATCGAACGTCGGGACAGCATCTGCTCACCTCACGCTTTGTGCCGACCGACTGGGCGTCGGGGCTCGATCCCAAGGGTCAGCCCATTGCGAACAAAGAAAAGGAACCACAACTTGATGGCACTCTGGTTCAAGCCTATGAAGAGGGTGCAACCAATTGGATGGCTCCGAGCTTCGATCCGGAAACGCAGCTCTTCTACGTCAACACGCAGCGAGGTTTCACGATCTATTACTTGAATCTGAACACAAACAACAAACCTGAGGGTCATCAGGGTGGCGCCTCAAGCCCTTTATGGTCGGAAGCTCATCTGGTCGCGATCGACTATAAGACAGGCCAAATCCGCTGGAACAGGAATGAGGGAGAAGGTGAAGGACATCCCGGCATCCTGACGACCGCCGGACACCTGCTCTTCACGGGTGACGTCTCAGGCAACTTGTTGGCGCTCGATCCCGATGATGGCCGGACTCTTTGGCACGTGAATGCGGGCGGTAATCTTGGCAGCTCACCCATGACCTACGAGTTGGATGGTCGGCAGTATGTCATCACAGGTGTGGATGGCGTGCTGTACGCGTGGGCTCTGCCCGAAACGCGGCACCTTCAACCCTCCATTGCGGATCAGAGTCAGAAGAGCCGTATTTTTGAAAGCCGCCTAAAACCCGGGGGACAATGAATTGAAAAACAAACTCTTGGGTCGCGGCGTGTCTATTCTTGAGCCGATATCTGCTGATCCGTATCGCGCCATGCGCTGATTTTGAGGCGGCGGCACACCCAGCAGAGTCCTTCAGAATTTTGAGGTCCGGTGAGCGGGGTACAGATACCACCGCAAACCACACAGCGCTTTGCCGCTAAGGGCCGCTCAGCCTCAATAGATTTTTTCGCCAGTTCCAAAATCTCAGGCGAGATAATTGGCTCCGGCGCTGGTTTCTTTTTCATCTTCGTCTTCACTATAGAACAGATCGACCACCTTGTGAACCCGCACAGCTCAGAATCCTTACGCCTGGATCACCAAGGGTTCCCCGTGGACGAGCCCCCAAACCTAGGCCGCCTGCTCTCGCGGCATCACATAGCCGGCATCGAGCGGCGAATGGCAGTGGGAGCACTTTTGCCCGGGCTTCACGATCGGCCGCTTGGCCCGCGAAATAACTTCGGCTTGCACCGTGTGAGTGCAGATAGGACAATAGGCGAGGTCCATGCGTGACGGCGCCTGCCTTTCTGTAGGACGTGTGTTTACCACCCGGATTACCTCCGAAACAACAACTTCAAAAACTTCTCGCTAATGAGACGCAACGACTCATCACCAGGGTTCGAAAATTCGAAGATCGCTTTCTTATTTCCCGGCCAGGGATCGCAAGCCGTTGGCATGGGTAAACTCTTGGCCGAGGAATATCCCGAGGCCCGCCAGGTCTTTGAAGATGCGGATAACGCTCTCGACTTCGCTTTGTCGAAACTCTGCTTCGATGGTCCCGAGGAAGATCTCAAGAAAACCGAGAACACTCAGCCGGCTCTGCTCACTGTCTCGATTGCAGCCTTTCGCGTCTTACATGAACACGGGTATGAGCCGGACATTGTGGCCGGTCACAGTCTGGGTGAATATTCGGCTCTAGTCGCTGCCGAGTCGCTCGGCTTTGTTGATGCTGTGCGCCTGGTTCGTAAGCGGGGTCAATACATGCAGCAGGCTGTACCGCAGGGTGTGGGCGCGATGGCTGCAATTCTAAAGCTGCCGTCGGGGAAGCTCGACCAAATATTGCAAGAAGCAGCGCAACGTGAAATAGTCACAGCCGCTAATTTCAATTCGCCCGATCAGGTAGTCATTGCAGGTCACGCCAATGCAGTCGAGCGTGCGGTCGAATTGGCCAAAGCAGCGGGCGCGAAGCGCGCGAAAGCCTTGCCTGTCAGCGCTCCGTTCCATTGTCCTTTGATGCGCCCGGCCCAAGAAAAATTACGGGCCGACCTACATGCCACGAACTTCAAAGATTTGATCATCCCTCTCATCAATAATTGGAAGGCGCAGGAAATTACGACCGCTGAGGACGCGAGACAAGGTCTCTACGAGCAGATTCCCAACCCGGTGCGTTGGACCGACACTATCCACGCGATGACACTCAAAGGCGTCAAGCTGTTCGTAGAAGTTGGTTCGGGATCGGTTTTGTCCGGCGTGAACCGTAATATCGATCCGGCGCTGAAAAGCGTGAAGTTCGGAGAACCCGCCGATTTGGAAAAGGTGAAAAGTGCGCTTGCTTAGCTTTATTGTCATTCCTCTTTCCATCGTGATTGCGCTGGGCGCAACACTAGCGGGCCGCTCTGGCGAGGACCAGGTCCGCACACTGGCGGAAGATTTTGTCCATGGGAGCCTCGCGCTCACTCCTACGATTGCGACCGCACAGGGGTACCGCCTACATCACGGAATCCGATTGGACGAATTGCTCGAGGATTACTCTCAAGGGGGCATCGGCCGCGCTCGTGCTTTCTACCAGCAATCGCTTGCGGATGTCAATCGCTCCAGAGGCGGTCAGCTTACACCCGAGATGAACGCGGACCTGGACGTTATTGGGCTGCAATGCGAATGGAGCCCTTCTGGATTTAGACACGATCCAGGCCTACCGCCACAACCCGGCATCCTACGTCGAGACGATTGGAAACGCTGTCTATAGTTTGTTCATTCTGAATTACGCGCCGGAATCGACACGTCTCTCTCAAATCACTGCACGAATCGAGAAAATTCCCTCCTTCCTTGAGACGGCAAAACAAAACTTACGTGATGCTCCAGAATTGTGGGCCCGAGTTGCCCAGGAAGAGAATGACGGGAATGTCGCTTTAATCGACCAAACGATTCGTGCGAAAATCCCTGCGGATTTAAAGCCTCGCTATGACCGAGCCGCAGCGAAAGCTCTCGATGCGCTGAAATCTTTCAATACTTTCTTGAGAAACAATCTCAGCAGGCATAACAGCGACTGGCGTCTAGGCGCGGAGAATTACGCAGCGAAATTTAAGGTCACCCTGGCGATTGGTCAAACGCCTCAGCAGACCCTTGCTGATGCCGAAACCAAGCTCGAACGTATCCGCGAGGAGATGAAGAGAGAAGCCATCGGGATATATCCAAAGTTCTTTCGGAAAGCACCCCCGCCCGCAGACCTAAACACGGTTGTTTCGCAGGTGCTCGACAAAGTGGCGCAAAGGCATGCCACCCGAGACACTTATTTCAGCGAGGCCAAACGCGACCTGGCCGAAGCGACTCAGTTCGTAGAGGATCATCGCTTGCTAGGTCTGCCGTCGCGCAGCAATCTTCAGGTAATTCCAACGCCTGAATTCATGCGCGGCATCTACGAAGTGGGTGGTTTTTCGTCAGCTCCCGCTTTTGAGCCGCAACTTGGCGCTTTCTACTGGATTACTCCCTTTACCTCTGATATGACGCCCGAGCGTGTGGAATCGAAGCTGCGTGAATACAATGTCTACGGCCTAAAGATATTGACCATTCATGAGGCCATGCCAGGGCATTATGTCCAATTCGAATACGCGAACGACATTCAACCGAAATGGCGAGGGGCATTGCGCGCGGTGTTTTCAAACGGTCCCTATGTGGAGGGGTGGGCCGTATACGCGACGCAGCTAATGATCGACCAGGGGTATGAGAAGACGCCCGAGATGCAACTAACCTTCGGTAAGCAAATGCTACGGGTAGTGGCGAACACCATTCTCGACGTAAAGCTACAAACGATGGGCATGACAGACCAGCAAGCGCTCGACCTGATGATTCATGACACGTTCCAGGAGAAGGAAGAGGCCGAGAAAAAACTGCAGCGCGCCAAGCTTTCCTCCTGTCAGCTTCCGACGTATTTCGTGGGGTGGCGCGGCTGGGAACAGCTCCGCGCGGCGTACCAAAAGAAAGAAGGCTCACCGTTTAGGCTCTCCGAGTTCCACGAGAGAGCTTTGAAACAGGGCGCGGTTCCGCTTCCCGTCTTGCGAAAGCTACTGCTAAGGTAGGGGAAACCTTACATATCCATCAATTTGATGAGAGTAGGAGTGCCATTTCGGAACGTCCTAAAGTGAGGCCGGTACTTATCTTCGTCTGCGCGCTTGTGATTTGTGCGCCCACGCTCTCCGCGCAACAGCTCCAACCGCCTCTGATCGATATACCGCCTCAGACCAATACGCGTGAGGACACAACCACCAATCCCGTCACCCTTGCTCAACCACTCGAACCGGGGCTGCGGAACTACGTCAACTTTTATGCCTTCGGAAATGGTGTATACGATTCGACTTTTCCTATCGATGAACGCGGGCAGTTCAATAACCCAACTGCCGACCATGGGGCGTGGGGATATGAGGTTGGTGGCGGCCTAACGGCTTACCACGATCTCAACCTTGGCAGCCTGTCCCTTAGCTATCGCGGCGGCTATCGTAACTATCAAAGCTCCATATATCCAAGCGGAACGGACCAAAACCTCTCGCTCTATTTCAGGAATCTCCTGAACCGGCGGTGGGCGTTCTCGTTCTCGCAAGCAGCCGGTATGTTTCTGAACGGGGGCGCGTACTTCAGTCTGCGGCCAAGTCAGTCGAACTTGCTCGAGCTGAATCCGTACACGCAAAACACGAAGTTCCTTTCGAGCTCTCTTACACTGTCGTATCAGCGATCAGTGCGCCTAAGCTATGAGCTTGGAGGCGATTTCTTCCTGACCAGGTACGGTGGCGCTGCACCCTTCGGAAGCACGGGTGGCACTGGATCCGCTTCTTTGCTTTATCGCGTGACGAGGAGAACCACAGTGAGTGGAACCTTGAGTCACGGTTACAACACTTATCAGGGCCACGCAGGACAATCCTATTCGGATAGCCTGTACGCTACGCTTTCGCATGATTTCTCATTGCGCTGGCACGGGGGCATTTCGGCAGGTATTAATAGAGTGCATTCTTCAGGCACGGTGCTTTTGCCCCTGGTTCTCCTGACGGACAGCTCGATAGTGGATGTCTATGTACCCGGCCCATACAATCAAACCACCGCGTTCCCGTATCTCCAAGCCAGCCTTACCAGAGCTTGGAAGCACTCCCAGTTCACTGTCAATGCCGGGCAGAATGTCAATCCTGGGAACGGATTTTTATTAGCATCACGAAATGATTTCGGTAACGGCTTTTACTCTTATGGAAGGCAAAAATGGAACGTCGGCTTTGGCGGGAACTACTCGCGTCTGACAAGCGTGTCGAACGCAGCCGGTTCGTATTCCAGCCTATCGTTTAGCGGCTCACTTGGATATTCCCTGGTGCAGCACGTGGGATTGAATCTCCGCTACGACTACGCTGATTACGGAAGTTTCGGACCCATTGGTGGGCGCATTGATAATCGCGTCACCTTTGGATTCCTTGTGAGCTCGAAGAACGTTCCCGCAACTCTGTTCTGATTACTGCACGCTCCCGCTTGGACTTAAGACGTGCTGTAATCGATCTGCAAAATTCTCGCCTGACTCTGTTTCAAGGCGGCGTCTGATCACGGGCAGCGACGACTCAACCTCATTCACCAGCCGCAGCAGACTCTTAATATTTGATTCGGTCAGCTTTGCACTGCACGGCACGTCCAGGCGCGGCAAGTAATGAGTATCAACAGCAAACTCTATCCGAAAATCCTCCTGATGGGCAGGCTGGTCATCGGTGCCATTGTCGAATTCCGGGCCGAAGCAGGACAGTGC
Source organism: Bryobacteraceae bacterium (assembly GCA_051003475.1). Lineage (GTDB taxonomy): Bacteria > Acidobacteriota > Terriglobia > Bryobacterales > Bryobacteraceae > Bog-105. The sequence continues at coordinate 13,676 of JBPCLH010000272.1, read as the reverse complement.
CACTGCAGCCGGGGCTAGACTCCAATCGGTGTCGAATTGCCACAGATCCCACCAGCTTTCTATTCGGTAGGCGACATCATCTCCCTGGTAGTCGCGAAAGATAGAAACCACTTCGGGCACGTCGAGGGGCCCGTTGATGGGGCGTTCCAATAGTGGAGGCTCAGTCGTATCGATAGCGTGAATCGAAACGACAGACTGGGTCTGCTCCCGCGGTGAGAAAGGAAAGATGCGCAACAATTCTTCGAAATAGCGCAGACGGCTTCCCCGGCTCTCAGGATCGAGCCAAATGGACATAAAAAGTTGATCCGTCATAATCTCGATTATCGAGCATCCACCAGGAACAAAATTGCTGGAAAATGTTTTGAGATAATAAAGAATGATCCTCCTTTCGGGCTTGCTGGTGGTTTGTTTATTGATCGCGGTAAGTATCGCCGCCTATCAAGTATCTGAGGAAAAACGCTGGCGGGAGGCCGCCGCAGAAGCACGCGGTCAACAGGAATGCCAACGCGCCGAACTTGAAGAGGCGAAGCGCGAAGCAATCCAACATGAGGCCGAAAGTGCCAAGAACCGGGGCATCGCGGAGATGCAGTTAAAGCTGCTAACGCAGACGCAGCAGCAATTGGAGGAAAAATTTCGCGGACTTGCCGCTGATGCCCTGCAGAACAATAGCCAGTTGTTTCTGGATCGCAGCCGGGAGCAGATCCAGCATCTGGTGGAGCCCGTCAACCAAACCCTACGCAGGTTCGAAGAGCAGGTCCAGGCGATTGAACTGTCGCGCGCGGGCGCTTACTCCGATATTTCCGCTCAGGTCTGCGCGCTCACACAGCTTCAGGAGCGTGTCCGCCAATCAACGGATCAGCTGAAAAACGCCCTGAGATCACCGGTTCAACGTGGAAGATGGGGCGAGATGCAGTTGCGGCGCGTGGTTGAACTCGCAGGCATGCTGGAATACTGCGATTTTACCGAACAGAAAACTTTGTTTGGCGATGGAAATCAACGGCCCGACCTGATTATCCGTTTGCCCAATCAATGTCAAGTGGTTGTAGACGCGAAGGTGTCATTAGAGGCTTATCTCCGGGCGATTGAGGCTCAAGGGGATGCTGAGCGTTCGACTTACCTTCGAGATCATGCCCGCCAGGTACGCACGCATGTGAAGTCGTTAGGAGAGAAAGCGTATTGGCAGCGCCTTGATTGTTCTCCCGAGTTCGTGGTCGCATTTCTTCCTTTGGAATCGCTTTTCAGTGCGGCGTTGGAGAATGATCCTACGCTTCTCGACTACGGAGTGGAGCATCGCGTGATGATCGCCACACCCGTCACGCTCATCAGCCTCTTGCTCGTCATCGCTCATGGATGGCGTCAGCAGGCACTCGCCGAGAACATAGACAAAATCCGGACGACCGGGCTCGAGCTGTACACTCGGCTGCTAACGATGAGCGATCACTTTATCAAGCTCGGGGATGCAATCGAGAAGACCGTATCGACGTACAACCAGACGGTTGGCTCCCTGGAGCGCAACGTGTTGTCGTCGGCGCGGAAATTCAAGGAACTTCGTCCGGCGGGTGCCGAAGAACTTGAGGAGATGAGCCTGATCGAGTCGGGTCCGCGCAGCTTGGACACTTCGAAATGGCAAGTGTTAGAGGCGGCGAAGCGCGGCCAAAGGGTCTAGGGCCGCGGGTTCAGCTTCTCCGTGATTGTGACCGGATTCGCCAAGCGGAAGGTAAGCCGTGTTTCTACAGGAAGGGTTGCTGTTTTGCCGCGAGTTGCAAGTACAGTGCCCGCTCCGGCAGCGCCGCCCGCACCTGCTCCGATCGCCGCACCTTTCCCTCCGCCTGCAATTGCACCGATGATGGCGCCGAGAGCCGCGCCCCCAGCGACTTTAGCTGTATCTTCGCCCGTGCTTTTCGAGCCCTTTTTGTCCCATGTACTGGTTTGGATCTTAACGCGCTGACCGTCCGTTGTATTGATCTCGGTGAGGGTCAACGTCAGAGCGGACACTCCGTCAACCCTGCCTGCCCGTTGCGCGTTCGTGATGGTTCCGAGAACTTTTGACCCTTTGTCCGCAATGATAAAGCCCTCCAGGACAATAGGCGCTTCAAGAGTGGCTCGGAAAGCATCACCCGCATAATTTTGCTCGGATGAAACAGTCTCGGCCATTCGCACAATAACGTTGGTTCCAGCGGGCAGCGTGACCGTGCGGGGCTGCGGCGCGGGAGTAGATTCCGGAGTCGCTGGCGCGGAACTATCTTGTAGCTGTGGGGTGGGAGTATCTGGCTGCTGCGGAGCCTCATTCACCGCCGGAGCCGGGGCGGTGTCCTGTGCAATATTTGGCGGTGGCGTTGGTTGAGCATCCGGCTGAGCGGTTGCCGTACGCTTTTTGGGGCGAAATTTAGGAACGGGCTTAAGTGCGGGAATTTGATCGTCAGGAGAAGCAGCGGGAGTCTGCATCGCTTGGTCTGATGCATCCTGCCCGGTGACAGAATTCGAATCCTGAGTGTCAGAAACGTCGTGGACCGGCAGAGAAGTCTGGGCAACGAGCTGCGGATGGATCATCTCGTTCGTCCTGACGTAAATCAGGGTGCCTCCCAATGCGATCACGATTCCCGCAACAAAGGCAGCAACGACTTTAATCAAATTAGACGAGTCCACGCCTACCTCTACTTATATGACAACGTTCGAGTGACGGAGCACGTTTCGGGCATGACAGTTAAAATAAGGTCATCTCAGGCAGAACAATGACGGACCGCCAAATCCTAAACTTTCCGGCAAGTTACAGGGCTACGGATGTCTGTATAAGCCCGGCCACCATCTTGGCACCTATGGCGGGTGTTACCGATACGGTGTTTCGCCGCCTCATCCGCAATCAAGGCGGCTGCGGGCTGCTGATGACGGAATTTACCAGTTCCCACGGCGTCGTGAGCACCCGGACCGCTAAAAAGCCAAATCGGAATTTCCGGTATCTGTATTTCGAGAAGGATGAGCACCCGATCAGCTGCCAATTGTTCGGTTCCGATCCCCAAGTAATGGCAGAGGCAGCCAAGGTCTGTGAGGATCGCGGATTTGACATTGTCGACATCAATTTCGGTTGTCCGGTCAACAAAGTCGTAAAGTGCAACGGAGGCTCAGGGTTGTTGCGCGATCTCCCTTTGGTCGAGACCATCCTGAGGAAGGTTCGTTCTGCCATTTCAATTCCGTTGACATGTAAGTTCCGGGCCGGCTGGAACGATAAAGAGTTAGTTGCAGTTGAAATGGCAAGAATCGCGCAGGATTGCGGTGTAGCTGCAGTCGCATTACATCCACGCACGCGCGAACAAGGTTATAGTGGCCGTGCCGATTGGTCGCGGATCGCTGAAGTGAAAGCGGCGGTGAAAATCCCCGTAATCGGGAACGGTGACATCCTCACGCCAGAAGATGCGGTGCGTATGCATCGTGAAACCCAATGTGATGCGATCATGATTGGACGAACAGCTTCTTTAAATCCCTGGATTTTTCGCCAGCTGGATGAATATCTTCGAACCGGGTCGTATTTCTTACCCCCCGACCGGGAACGATACAACATTATGAAGACGTATTATGTGATGCTCGAGGAGCACGGCGAGGCGGACGCGGTCGGGAAAATGAAGCAGTTTGCGACCTACTTCACCCACGGCGTTCGAAACGGAGCCAAGCTACGGACGCAAATATACCGCGCCCAGGGTGTTAAAGCAATCCTTGAGATTGTGGATGCGTTCTTCGACCATCAGTTGCAGGAGCTTTCCGCGCTCGAATGCGCTGAAGTTGCTTGAAGCACGTTCAACTCATTACAGACGGAGCCTGCAAGGGCAACCCAGGAAAGGGCGGCTGGGCTTGTATTCTCCGCTACGGCGAGTATAAGCGCGAGCTGTTCGGATCCAGCCCTCACACAACGAATAATCGCATGGAGCTTGCCGCCGTCATCGAAGGCTTGAAAAGATTGAACGAACGCTGTTCGATCGAAATCATCACAGATTCCGAATATGTAAAAAGCGGCATCATGCAATGGATCAAGGGGTGGAAACGGAACGGGTGGAGGAGTTCGGGCAAGAAACCGGTGAAGAACCAAGATCTCTGGATCATGCTCGACGAACTTGTGAACGTACACCAGACGCACTGGAAATGGACCAAAGGGCATGCGTCGCATGAGGATAATAATCGTTGCGACGAGCTAGCGGGCCGGGCGGCTGAAGAGCAGATTTCGAGTGAGCCAAGTCGAACCAAGCTTCCCTATTGATGGCAGGGCGACGCGCCATGAAGACGGCGTCCGGGTCTGCCTTTTTGGGGGCACGTTCGATCCCATCCATGAGGCTCATCTTCGGCTCGCCACGGAGGCGATGAAGGGGTTCTCACTCGATCGAGTTCTGTTCGTTCCAGCCCGCAATCCTCCCCATAAAGACGCAGGTGGCTTAACTCCATACGAAGATCGATTCCGGATGGTGGAGATTGCCTGTAATCGTTGCGCCGCGTTCTCCGCCTCCCGCTTGGAAGAAGGGAATGAGCGCAGTTATACGATCGACACACTCGAGCGCTTCAGGAAAGGACCCCATTCCAGCGATCGGCTGTTTTTTCTGATCGGGTCTGACGCCTTCGATGAGCTCGAGACTTGGAAACGCTGGGAGGACGTGGTCAAGCTTACCGACTTCATCGTGGTCACGAGACCCAAGCACGAATATCACATCCCTGTGAACGCGTGCGTACACCGCCTGGATGGCTTGTCACTTCCGGTATCAAGCTCGAGCATCCGAGCGCGGCTTGCGGCAGGAGAGCCGACGCCCGAACTGCCGAAACGCGTGCGCGAGTACATCGAAGCACGCCGACTGTATGGGTTTGGCGAGAAACCTACTGTTTTGCCGTGACGCAGTACTGATCGAAAGCTTCTATCAGTAGCTCGGCTATTTGATCAGCCTGCCGGGTCTCAATTTGATGGCGCTGGAGAACGAAGACGGGTTTGCCATCACGGAACAGCGCCATGGAGGGTGATGAGGGCGGATGGTCTGGAATCAGCTCGCGAACCGTCTGAACAGCTTCTAAATCTGCACCGGCAAAAACCGTTGCCACCTTGTCAGGATGCGGGTGATGTTTGAGGGCGAGTCCGACGGCGGGGCGCGCTTTCCCTGCGGCGCAGCCACAGACCGAATTGACCACCATCAGTACCGTCCCGTTTCTGTCCATTAGTGCTTGCTTTACTTCCTCCGGTGTCCGTGTCTCTTGTACGCCGTACTGGGTTAAATCTTTCCGCATCGGAATAATCAGCTGCTCAGGATATCGCATATTGGCTCCTCTGATCCTAGGTTCCGGTTCGGGGTGTCTGAACCTTGGGTGTAGCGAGGTAACCGACGATGGTATCCTTGCGCACCTGATTTACTACAATTTCATCCGGCTGCTTCGCCTTCGACGTATAGAACTGGATCGGTTCGTTGATGGTCCGATCTTTCTTTTCCACAAGTTTGTCGTCGACCGTTATCGCGATCGTGAACTTGTTCCGCTTTACGTCAACTTTCTTCAACTGGACGGTGATGTCTGCAACACGCGTGGGCTGCTTCGATTTCGTTATAGTGAATTCCGAGTAATTACGCTCTCCCAGTGCTTTCAGTGCATCTAGCTCTTTACCGTTAGTTGCAATCAGGCTAGCGTGATTATCCACGTCCCCCGCGACTCGTTTCAGGTTGGCGACCGTTTGCTCCAGCTGGCTCTTCGTGTTCTGAACATCGGTCTTGACGTTGCCAACGTCGGTTGAAACATCTGCTAGCTTAGTTGTCGTGGTTTCCGCGGTTTGCTTAACAGCATTTATGGCCTCTTGCTGCTGAGCCTGTTCGCTTGCGACCCGGGCTTGCAGCATTTCAACTCTCTTTTGTGCATCAACCTTTGCCTGGCCTACAGCACGTTCCGCAGCTCGCCGTTGCTCGTGTAGCTGTGATTGCAATGTATCAATGGTTTGGCGTGAGCGCTGAACGGCCGCAGACGAATCGATGCGCATTTTTTCAATGGCGCCGTTGAGATCGGCACTCAATTTCGCCATCTCGTTGTTGTTATCTGTCTTGACGCGTTCGACTTGTGTGAACAGGTAAATGTTCGACGCTACAAGGAGAACTATCACTCCAATTAGTAGCGGTGTCCTCCAATTAGGACCAGATGGGGGTGGAATGATATAGGTCGGCTGTTGGGGTGCAGTACTCATTGTTTGTTCCTCGCAAGGCTTCCCAGGCACGCCGTAAAGACCGGCCATGCTCTACCTTGCGCAAATGTGCCTTTTCTTTTATTATCTTTCAAAACCCTTTCGGATGTCTTGTCAAAACACCCTCACTCAAACTTCAGCTTCTCTTGCCACGCCATAATTGACGTGGACGGCTTGTTATAGCGGTACACGTCATCCGAATCCACGGAATAGGTATGCTGGACGGCATAAGGTGGTTGTGTCGCGCGTGTTTGCTAAACGGCTGATCAAACCTGAACTGTTGGACCATGCTCCGCCCGATGAAGCGCGGCCAAACCTTACCGATCTGGTTCGTATCAACAGCAACTTTGGGGGTCACTCAACAATCCGGAAAATGTTAGCGCAGGTTGTCCGTAATGACGACAAATTCACGCTATTGGACATCGGGGCCGCGTCGGGCGATACTGCACGCCTGTTACAACGATTCTATCCCCGTGCATCTGTTCTTAGTCTTGATTACAGCCCGGTAAATCTGGAGGCGGCTCCCCCCTCGAAGCTGATTGCAGATGCCTTTAAACTTCCTTTTGGGCCCGAAAGCTTCGATTATGTGCTTTGCTCTCTGTTCCTTCACCATTTCAGCGACGAGCAAGTCATCGGCCTATTGCGATGTTTCTATGGTCTTGCCCGGCGCGCTCTCCTGGTTTGCGACTTGGAGCGCCACATCGTTTCATACTGTTTCTTGCCCCTCACAAGGTGGTTCTTTGGGTGGAAGCGAATCACGCTACACGATGGACCGGCTTCCGTTCGAGCTGCGTTTCGATCAAACGAACTGCTAGCCTTGGCGAACAGAGCCGGGCTCGGCCATACACGGGTGTCAGCACATCGGCCCGCGTTCCGATTGTCTCTAATTGCAAAAAAGAATCAGGATTGTGAAAACAGGGTGATTGGCCGGGGATGACGAAGCGGTGGGCACGATGACACAGCTCCCGCAGAGATTACAAATTTCTAAATTTGCAGTCCAGAGCGAGTCTTCCAGGGGATTTGAGCTGGGTCTCCGATTACCACCCAGTAGCCTACTGATCCAAGTAGAAGAACCACACACGCGATCGCAAACGCCGCAAAAAACGAATGCGTTTTCTGCAGAACGACCCCGGTGACATAGGGGGCGACAATGCCAGCGAAGTTGCCAATGCAGTTCTGAAGACTGGTCCATTTGCCGGCCGCGATGGGACCAGAAAGGTGCTGCGTTAATGCCCAGTTACTCGAGGAAAACATCGCTAACGAAACGCAGGCGAGAATCAGAAAGAAGTTAGAAAGAAATGCTTCGCCGACCAGCAGTGCCGGTAACAGAAATGCGCAGCAGCCTACAAGTCCAGCGGCCGCGAAAAATTGACGCACGCCGCCAGCTTTTCTACCTCGACGGATCAGCGCGTCCGCCAGGGATCCAAAAAAGATCGAGGAAACAGCGACTGCCCAGAATGGCAAGGAAGCAATTAGGGCGAGCCGGCCGCGGGTATAGTGGCGCTCATTTTCGAAATAGTAAGGCAGCCAGGTCAGAAGGAAATACCATGTGTAGTTACCGCCGAAGAGGCCCAGGGCACTGCCCAGAAAAGCGCGTTTCGAGAGAAGTCCACGATAGGTGGGCGCCGACAGAGTAGGTTTGGCAAATGGTCTACGGGCGAGTCCGGCCGCAACGAACGCCCACGGTATTAGCCACAACAGACTGCAACCTCCTATGGCTACGAACATTCCGCGCCAGGAAAGCCATCCGACCATCTTGACCCCAGCTAAGACTCCCAGCGCAGGGCCCATCTTCGATCCGGCGTCAATTAGCGCATTAGCCGTTCCGCGGAGATGTTCCGGAAAAGTGGCCGCAATAACTTTGGAATACGCAGGATAGGCGACGGACTCGCCCGCTCCGAGCAGTAGCCGAAAGCACAGGATTGCCGCAAAAGAATTCGCTAGCCCGGTCAGAGCCGTTGCTCCGGACCAGAGCAGAAACGCCCCTGCATAGACCCAATTGACATTCCAGCGGTCAATCAGTTTGCCGGCCGCCAACTGCATCAACGAATAGGTCCAGAAGAATCCTCCAAGCAATATGCCCAGATGATCTTGCCTGAAGTGCAGATCTGCTTCTATGCTTTTGGCGGCGACGGCGAGATTTGTGCGATCGGCGTAATTAATGCAAACCGAGATAACTAGCAGCGCAAGCGCCGTCCAGTCCAACGCCCTCGAGCGGCTTGCGGTGTCCATTGGTGCGCATACTGTATCAAAGTCAATGCAGATAGAAAAGACTGAGGCGGGGCAGCTTTGCGCGTTCCAGAATAGCCGAATCGAGATAGCGCCGTTCGAGCGTAGCTAATTGATCCGCTGTCATCTTCCCGCGATAGGGCCTTAACTCTGCATCCAGGGCGCTGCGAATGGAGTAGAGATTTGCGTCGGGTTCGAGGCTTCGTGCCATAGCCACCATTTTGTCTTCCATAGCTGTAAGCCGCCGCTCGAGATCCTCGAGTTGATGAACGTGATGCTCTGAGTCTGCCGCCAAAGCTTCGAGCGACGAGGCGAGTTCCTGGAATGACGTCTCGGATCTTACGCGTAACATCGCGGCCGCCTTTTCCAGATGCGTCCGGAGTTCTTCCGGGGCGAACGGTACTTCACCGCTCTGCCTTTCGAGTTGGCACCGGCTGGGTGCCCGCTGAGCGGCTTCCAAAACTGCCTGGGCGCAATAGGCGATAGAATTTACGAAGCGATGCTTCCGTTTCCGGCTGTGCCATTTCTCAAGAGCGTCATCAATGCCTTTCAGAACTGCATCCAGGGGAATGCCGGCGTTTTTCCAGCTTTCAATGAGCGCCCAGTCGAGCGGCGAGAGAAGGAATAAGCCGGTTCCCCGCGCACGCTGGAAATGCTCTTCGATTTCAGTGAAATAGTTGAAGTAGTTGTGAGCCCAGTCGGCTTCGTCTCGCTGCTGAGTATCGGCCACTCCACTCATACCGCATCGCTAGCCGTCGCGACGAACGCCGCCTGCTGCAATTCTTTCCACACGGCCATTGTCGAAGCGCACCAGGAGAAATCCATCTTCGTCCAAGCCTGCTGTTATGCCTCGCCTGCCGTCCTCTTCGATGAGCACCCGGCGATCGAGTGCATAGCTTGACGCCGCCGTGAATGCTCGGACGATGCATTCCGAACCTTCAGTAGTCAGCATAGAGGAGAACGTGTCCACTGATTCGATCAGCTTTATCACGATATCCTCGCGAGATTGAATCTTGCCGCCGCTCTCGATGCGCAACGATGTTGGAGGAGTTCGCAAATCGGGAGGAAACGACGTTTGATTCACATTGACGCCGATACCGGCGATGACACAGTTTTCGAGAAGCTGCGCAAGAATGCCGGCCACTTTCCGTTCATGGATCAGCACGTCATTTGGCCATCGAAGATCACAAGCAACATGAGTTGATTGTTGGATCGCTTCGGCTGTCGCGAGCCCAAGCATAAGGTTGATCACCGGCAAAACACCGGATTCGACGGGCAAACGAAGCAGGATCGAACAATAGATCCCCAGCTCTGCATCTGATTGCCAGGACCGCCCCAGACGTCCAATGCCGGCCGTTTGCTCCTCAGTCAGAACTATTGTTCCGTGTGGAGCTCCCGATGCTGCGAGATGTGCCGCCTCTGTCATCGTCGAACCGATGGTTTCGAAATAATGCAGCTCATTGTGCGGGCACAGCAGTCGGATTCTTTCGACATCTAACCGCATTTATGCTACTCCAGCTCAAGTTGGAAGCTGATGTCGACGGCGGCTGCCGAATGAGTGATTGACCCGCAAGAGATGAAGTCAGGGCCGGTTTCGGCATAAGCACGAATGTTCTCTAATCCGATTCCGCCCGACAACTCGACCGTCGCAAGGCCGTCGATATGGCGTATCCATTCTGCAGCTTCGGACGGAGAAAGATTGTCAAGCAGAAGATGCTTAGCGCCGGCGGACAGCGCTGTCTCCAGTTCTGCTCGCGTTCGAACCTCGATTTCTACCGGACCGGCAAACTCCTGCGTTCTTTCGAGCGCCTCACATACTCCACCGGCCGCTGTGATGTGGTTGTTCTTAATCAGGACGGCATCGAACAAGCCATAGCGGTGATTCGTTATGCCCCCGGCTGCCGCGGCCATTTTTTCGAGCTTGCGTAAACCGGGTGTGGTCTTACGCGTGTCTAGAACTTGCACCTCTGTGCCGGCGACGGCGTCGACATGCTTGCGAGCAAACGTTGCAATGCCGCTGAGCCGCTGAAGAAAATTCAGGGCGACGCGTTCGCGCCCAAGCAGCATGCGCGCATTCCCGCTCACCTCCGCGATAATCTCGCCGGGCGCGACAAACGAGCCGCTTTCCGCGAACAGTTCAAGGTTGGTGTCGCCCGCCGCCTCATAAATCATCGGCAAGAGCTCGACACCGGCTACCACGAGAAGCTGCTTAGCGATGAACCTGCCCCGAGCCTGGAGCGCCGACGGAACGGTTAACTCCGAAGTGATATCCCCCGTACCGATGTCTTCTGCTAGCGCGCGTTCGACTACGTCACGCACTTCGACGTGCGAAACATCAAACATTACTACTCGAGTCCCTCAAGCAGCTTTCTATTTTTCGCGAGCTGGCTTTCGTAGTCGGCGACCTTTCCGCGCAGGCTAGCGACAACTTTCTCCGGTGCCTTGCTAAGAAAAATTGCATCGCCGAGCTGGCGTTTCGAATTTGCGATTGCCTGCTCCAACCTTGTAATATCCTTCTCGATACGCGCGCGAGCCTCGGGTGTCGAGGTCCCGTTCTGAGTGGCCGGTGCAGCGAGAATCTGCAGGTCGAACTCTAGCGTGGAGCGAACAAGCCCTTGTCGCTCGGCCAGAGGACCTGAACGCTGTTCAATTTTCAGCTTGGTTAGTGAGGCGATTACATCAAGATCCTGTTCGGCAAACTGGAACCCGTGGAAATACAGAGTCGCGGGCAAGATGGACTTAGGATCGAGTTTATTATCGGCCCGCAGTTCGCGCGCGAAAGTCACGATCTGTTGAAGTCTACTGAACTCATCCGTGCGCGTTTGGCAAGCCGACCTCTCCTCCGGGCGCGGGTAAGCAGCAAGAGAGATCGACACCGGGTGTTCACATCGTGCTATTGCGACAAGACGTTGCCAGAGTTCCTCCGTAATGAACGGCATGAACGGATGCAGAACGCGCAGCATCGATTCATAGATGGTGAGTGCCTCCGTCCAGTGATCATCTTGTCCGGAATTCTCCCGAAAACGGAGCTTTTTAACCTCCAGGTACCAATCACAAAACTCATGCCACACTAAATCCCAGAGCGCCTGGGCCGCTTCGTGGTAGCGATGCGATTTCAGGCTCTCATTGACGATCTTTGCGCAAACGTCAAGGCGATCTCTGATCCAACCATCCTCAATTGCGACGCCAGAAGCCGCGGTTCCCGGTGTCCATTCTGTAACACCCGAACGCTCCATATTTAAGAACAGCAGTCGCGAAGCATTCCACAGCTTATTTGCGAATGCTCTGCTCGCCTCCATCCGATCTTCCTTCAAAGCGATATCTGCGCCGGGTGCGGCTGAAATGAGCAGAGCGACACGAACTGCATCAGTGCCGAAGCGATCCATCAATTCGAGCGGATCAACCACGTTGCCCTTGGTTTTGGACATCTTCTGGCGCTCGGCATCCCGAACCAGGCCATGCATATGCACTTCGCGGAAAGGAACGTCGCCCGTGCATTCAAGGCCCATCATGATCATTCGAGAGACCCAGAAAAACAAAATGTCGAAGCCGGTGATCAGCAGTGAAGTCGGATAGAACGTTTTGAAGTCTTCGGTCTCATCAGGCCACCCCAAGGTCGAAAACGGCCATAGCGCCGAGCTGAACCAGGTATCGAGAACGTCAGGATCCTGCTCGACTTCAGTCGAATGGCAATGAGGGCATGTGGCTGGCGCAGTGCGCGCGACTGTGATCTGCTGGCAATTCTTGCAATGCCACGCTGGAATGCGATGACCCCACCAGAGTTGGCGCGAGATGCACCAATCCCGGATGTTCTCCATCCATTGAAAAAAAACAACTACCCGATCATCAGGTACAAATCGAATACGCCCGCTCTTCACGGCTTCGATCGCCCTTGCAGCGAGCGGCTTCATGCGCACGAACCACTGGGTTGACACCAGCGGCTCAACAATCGTTTTGCAGCGCTCGCATTTACTGACATTGACGGTGTACGGCTCAGTCTCCGCCAGTTCACCAGATTGTTCTAGAGCAGCGATGACTCGCTTGCGTGCATCGAATCGATCAAGACCTGCATACGGTCCTGCGGAAGAGGTCATGCGACCGTCTTCGCCGATAACTTTCACGAATTCGAGACCATGCCGCTTGCCGATTTCAAAGTCCTTCAGATCATGGGCCGGCGTGACTTTCACAACGCCCGTTCCGAACTTTGGATCAACTATCGGATCAGTGATCACTGGAATTTCGCGGCGCATGAGGGGGACGATGGCTCGCTTGCTATGCAAATGCTTATACCGCTCGTCCTCCGGATGAACTGCGAGTGCTGTGTCGCCCAGCATGGTTTCCGGACGAGTCGTTGCAACCGTCAAAGTTTGATCAGAGCCGATCAAGGAATAGCTGATGTGCCAAAGATGACTCTCGACGGCCTCGTGCACCGTCTCCACATCGGAGATGGCGGTCTGGCAGCGAGGGCACCAGTTCACCATATACTCGCCGCGATAAATCAGGCCTTTCTCCCACAGCCGGACGAAGGTCTCGCGAACGGCGCGTGTGAGCCCGGCGTCCATAGTGAAGCGTTCACGAGACCAATCGACATTTGCACCTTCGCGGCGAATTTGCTCCTGAATGCGCCCGCCGTAGTGCTCCTTCCATTGCCAGACACGACGCTCAAATTCCTCACGACCCAGCTGCTGCCGCGTGAGTCCTTCGGCCGCAAGCTGACGCTCCACAACCATTTGCGTGCCGATCCCGGCATGATCCATCCCAGGGATCCAGAGCGTGGTATCGCCCTTCATGCGATGCCAGCGAACGGCCACGTCCATGACCGTGTGATCGAGCATGTGCCCGATGTGGAGCGATCCCGTTACATTCGGCGGCGGGATGACGATTGAGAAGATGCGGTCCTTGTTGGCGTGCGTGAGATCTACGCGATAAAGACCGGAATCAATCCACCACTGAGCCCAGTGCGGTTCAAAGCGCTGGGGCTCGTACACCTTCTCAAGTTGCATTGGAAATCTCAGCGTAGCATTCGTTACAGGGGTGCTACAGCGCGCCGGTAGCCGCGCGAATATCAGCCAGCGCACGCCTTTTTTGCAGCGTTGACACGGCCGTGGAGTGCTGTGCTTAAATGGGGTTGACTCGCGTTGCCGAGCCTGACACCAGAGCGGGTGCAATGCGGCGCGTGATGCTCCTCAGTAGCTCAACGGTAGAGCATTCGGCTGTTAACCGAAGGGTTGTAGGTTCGAATCCTACCTGAGGAGCCAAA
>JBPCLH010000271.1:0-6814 GCA_051003475.1 Bryobacteraceae bacterium | reverse complement strand
AACCGACCCTCCAACCCATCTGGTCCATGGCTGACGATGTCAACACGCGGCGCGGGCTCGTAGTCGGAACCGCTCAACCCGGTGTGCAGGCAGAAGCGGCGCTGTCGACCTTCCGCCACTGTTATCCAGGGAAACGGGACACCATCGAACGAGCCATGATTATCGACTGGTCACGCGACCCCTGGTGCATGGCATGCGAGACCACCGAGTACAAAGTCGGGGAATTGAGCCGGTTCTGGCCCGCGCTGATTGAACCTCACGAGCGCATTCACTTCGCGGGGGCTTATTGTGACAACTTGAACTGGGGACAAGAAGCCGCGACGCGATCCGCGAATCGTGTAGCGAAGGCAATCGATGCGGCTTAGAGCTGAAGCGTTCTAACCCGCCTTACCGCAGGTGCGCAGGTTTTAACGTCCAGCCCTGCAAACGCTTTACCTCCGCTATTCCGCCGCGAGGAATTCAGGCGAGTGAATGGGCAATTCCCAAGCGCCCTTCGCGTCCGTCGAAAAGTCTTTTCGAGCAAGGCCGCCAGGACACGGACGGTTCAAACAAGCGTGGGAGTACTGGGCAGAGTTCTACTGTGGCTGAATACAGTCGCATTGATCGCTGATCCGCGTCAAGTGTTTTTTCCTTTCAGCGACAACTATTTTTCCTTTTTTTTACGTGAGTAAATAGTCGTCGTCGGGTCGGTGGGAATGTGGGAAACGCGGCGCGTTTTCCAAGGACTGTGGAAAGCGGTGTTTGCTTTCCATCAGTCCGTCATTTCCACGGAGCGCGCCTACGCTGGTGAAGAAGTTTCTTCTTTGGCTTTCTTGGCTTGTTCAACGCGGTAACTAGGAATGTTCAGTTCGAGAAGGACGCAATGATGGACCAGCCGGTCGATAGCTGCGGCGGTAGTCATTGGGTCTTTGAAGAGTCCGTCCCATTTGGAGAACGGCAGATTGCTCGAGATGAACACGCTGCCACGTTCGTAACGTTCTGCTAACAACGTGAAGAGCACTTCCATCTCCTCCCGGCCCTGTTGCGCGTAGCCGAGGTCATCAATGATCACTCCTTCGAAGTGGGCCAGCTTCTTGATGAAGCGGCTCAGTTTCAAGTCGCGCTTGGCCACCAGCAGATCCTGAACCAGCAGCGCCGAAGTCTTGAAGTACATCCGCCGACCGCGGGCGATCAGTTCCTGGCCGATGGCGCACAAGAGATGCGTTTTTCCGCTGCCTGGATTGCCGAACGCCAACACGTTGTCTCGCCGGTCCAGGACCCCACCTTCGATCAACGACTTTGTCAACAGCGCTACTTTGGGCGGCAGTCGCTTTAAGTTGAAGTTCGCCAGGCTCTTCTCCGACGGGATGTGCGATTGCCGTAGCAGCCGCTGAATTCGTTTGTGCCCGCGGTCTTCACACTCACGAGTGACCAGCTCCAGCAAGTAGCGTTCATAACTCAACGTCTCGCGTTCGGCCAGCCGCGCCGCTTCTTCGTAACTGCGTTTCATCGTGGGCAGGTGCAGTTCTGTCAGACCCGTTGTGAGCGCCGACTTCACATCAGCGATTGCTGGTGTCATGCTGCCGTCTCTTCACTCGTCAGCAGATCGTCAAACACGGCCAACGAGACTGGATCCACTGCAATGGCCGTCAACAGAGGCGGTGCGTCGTCTTCAGTCACCTGCGCGATGGTTTCTGCACTCAGGACATTGTGGCTGCCCAGTGACAACCGCACTGCGTCTTCGACCCGCGACTCCCCCCGCCGAGCCGCTAGCGCCAGGATGTCCGAATACTCTTTGGCGCCACGTTTCGGGCCCTGCTCTTCCCGCAACGCATCGTAAGCCAGGCGGAACCAGCTGGTCGGAAACAGATCTTCCCGATAGCGGTAGTTTTCAAACGCTCCCGGCTTTCGCTCCAGCCAATCGATAATGTGGCGGTAATCGATCCGGTGTTTGCTTCCTCCCCGCAAGCGCGCTAACTCCTCCACCTTTCGCCCGCCGTACCACACCTCGACCGTATCTGGTCTGATTCGTGCTTCCACCATCTCGCCGATTAGGCGACTATGGACCGAGTAGCAGTTTCGATGAACATGAATCAGACTGCCTGGGCTCACTCGTATGCGCTCCCGTCGCATGGAATCAAGCCGTTGTTCTGGAAGCGACTGCAGATGCGGAAGTTCTTCCAGGAATCTTTCCCGACGGCCGGCATTCTGTCGGGAAAACAGTTTCCGCAAAAACTGTTCGTATGCTTCCACCGTCATGAAGTCGCGGCTGGCGCGCATCATCAACGCCTGATCCACCGCCTGCTTGAAGCGATAATGCCGTTGTTGGACATCGCCGTTTTCGTCCCTGACCGGCCTGGATCTTCTGGCCGTTTAACCGATAATGGCGTAACAGCCCTTCATAAGCCCGCGTGAACTCTTTGGCATCGGTGAGATTATTCACGGCTGCGCTCATCCGGTCGGATCGGTGCTCAACGGGAATGCCACCTAACTCCCACAATGCATTCTGTAAACCTTCGCTGAGGCTTTCAAACGTCTCCGAGTAACAGATACTTCCTGTTTCCCAGTTCGAATAGCTCAGCACGAAGTGATAAATAAGATGCGGAAACGATTCGCCGTTGATCGTCACACCGAGTTCGCGGCAATGCGTAAAATCGGACTGGCAAAGCTCGCCAGGCCGGTGCTCCTGAGCAAAGAAGACTTCTTGCGCCGGCCCTTCTGTTGCCCGCCAATACTTAATCCGGCGCTGGAGCGTGCGCAACTGTCCGTCGGTGAACCGACCCGGTCGACTTTGCTGTAGATGCTCGAACAGCGTCCTTGCTTGTAAGCCTGGCTCGACTCTCAGAAGCTGCCGAAGCTCTTCCCAGATCTCGGCGAACGGATCTGGTCGCGTCCGCCAGGTGTGTTTCTTCTGCATCTCGCTCGGCAGCCGCCAAGCCCGCAGGTACTTCCGCGCCGTCTTAGGGTCCATTCCTGCCTTCGCCGACGCGACCTCTATCGACAACTTCTCCCGCACTAGTCGCCAGAGACGCTTTACCTGCTGATCGCTCACCATACAAGTCCATTGACTTGTATGCCTTGCGCGCTGCTTAGCCAACGGGAATTCTAATTGTCGTCAGCCAGAAATGTAATTGTCGCTGATCAGCTAGCTGTATTCAGCACTCCTACTTCCAGCGCACGCTGGAAACTGTTTGGTTTACAGCCTTGGCGCAGGAATGTCTTATAACGAGCCTCATCGGAATTGTTACTACAGCAGGCGGAGTGTCCGGCGCCGCGATACGATTCAAAGCCAGTTCCGCTAGACGTCTTCCGACCTGTTCGGGGTAGCCCCATGCCGTCGTGAGAGCCGGACGCAGCGCCGCCGCTTCCGGCCGATTGCCGAATCCTACGATGCTCAAGTCCTCAGGGATTTGCAATCCCACACTCAACGCTGCGTCCATGATGCCATGTGCCACCGCATCGCTATGTCCGAAGACAGCCGAGGGACGCACGCCCCGTGAGAGAAGTGCTTTGAATTCGATGTAACCTGACTCGCGCTCATCGTCCGAGTCGCTTTGAGTTGCCTGAGGCTTCAATCCTGAATCCACCATCGCCGTACAATAGCCCTCGTAGATGCGGCGCTCCGGGAAGCGACGGCTGCCGAGAAACCAAATATTTTGGTGCCCGAGCCCAATAAGATACCTCGTCAATTCAGAGGCGCCGTTCACATCGTCAATCCATACCACGTCCTGTTCTTCGGGGCGCCAATCCCCCAGAACGTTGTTTCCCAAGACAGAAAAGAAGCTTGGATCGCTGCAGGTAATTCAGGAGGTTCGGCGCATTCATACCACTGACAATGTACCCATCCACGGGTCCGGGGCGTTCGAAGGAAAGAGGCAGGATGATTTCGCCGGGAGCAGAATTCATCGGATATTGAAACGGGTAAAACAGGATATGGCAGCCATTCTCGGCCGCAAATCCCTGCGCCCCCATCAGCACGTTCGCATGAAATGGATGCAGCATCGGCCGGTTTGCCAGCAGAAAACACAAAACATGTGTCCGGCTAGTTCGCTGCTGCGCTCCACCTAATTTCGCCACAGCAGAGCGCACGCGGCTCTCTGCTTCCTGGCTAACCGGCGCCGTCTTGTTCAGGACGCGCGAGACTGTGGCGGCGCTAAGTTTCGCCACGCGAGCAATCTTTTGCAAGGTCACTTTGTCGGACAACTGATTTCTCTCCGAAGCTGAATGAGAGTGATGGATTCGCTAAACAGCTCGACTTTCACCCCAAAATAAAGTTCTCTTTGTTCCATACAGTGCCAAGCTGAGCTCGCTGAACGCGCTCAGCTGAACTGATCACCATTTAGGCAGCTACTCACTATGGGTTTCGACGTTTCATCGGAGAAATGTCTTCCATGTACTAATCATAGCTGAGCACTCCCGGTAGATTTATCAATTACTTAACTCGTGAAATATTTTGCACAATATCGTTGACAACTTCTCAGACATGCTCTATTCTTGGCAACAACCGTCCATGGCCTCGACTTGCCTCTACGCGGAACCGTCTGAAACTTGTGAGGGCGAAACGACGTTCGAGCGCATCCTTTCGCGATTTGGATCCCCTTTTTGTTCGTTGCCGCCCCTTTGTTGGCTCAAGCTGGCGCGACTGCTTCTGTTCTCGGCACGATCACGGACTGCCTATGAGCGATTGTCCCCGGAGCCGATGGGGCGCTACAACCTACACGACGAAACCCCGGGATTCCGGGCGGCGGAAAGAAGGCGCAGCTCTTTGAAAATCGACCAACATGCGTATATCGACTTGCAGTTGAGGGGAGGTCGGGAAAGTGATCCTGTCGGGGTCGGGAGTCAGCTGACAGCGGGCGTGAATACAGGCAATGACCATAACATCACATCGACCGGCGTGATGGGCGACAAAACTCTGGCAGTGTTTAGGCCAGCGTAATATGGGCAGCTGGAAATCCATTCAGAACACGGACGCAGACTATGGTAGGGAGGTCGTTATGTCTCTGCGCGCACTCGTTCGGCCTTTCTTAGGGCTGACACTTGTTGTTTCTTTTGCGCTCACCTTGGAGGCGCAACTAAACCGCGGCGTAATAGAGGGTGTGGTCACTGACCCTCAGGGCGCCGCAGTTCCTGATGTAGCCATTAAGGTCACCTCCATAGATACAAACGTGGTGCTACCCACGAAGACGAATGGCGCAGGCTTTTATCGAGTGATCGACCTGGTGCCGGGAGATTACCGCGTTACCTTCCAGGCCGGGGGATTTTCAATCCTCGATCTCACGAACGTCAAAGTGTCAGCGGGGGAGGTGATCCGCGCGGATGCTCAACTGAAGCTGGGCACGAGCGTGCAATCTGTTCAAGTCGCGGCCGAGGTGCCGCTGGTCGAGACGGGTGCTTCGGATTTTTCCACAACGGTGGATACACGAACCATTCGAGATACACCGTTGCAGGGACGTGACCTGCAGCAATTGGTCTTCCAGGTTCCGGGAGTAGTCGCTAATGGCCCCCCAGGGAGCAACTTTGGTTTCAACAGCCAATTTGGATCTTTCCCAGACCCGACCCATGTTCAAGGAAGCGACGTTTCGGTTAATGGCGGAAAGTCTGGGGCGAGCGCCTGGTATCTGGATGGCAATCTCAACCTTTCCTCAATGGCCCAGAACGTGGTCGTAAACCCCTCGCCGGACGCGACCTCAGAATTCCAGGCCATCACGACTGCCTTTTCCGCAGAATATGGTCGGACGGGTGGTGCGGTGTTCAACGTTGTCCTGACGTCGGGTACGAACAAGGTTCATGGAAGCCTTTACGAATATGGTCGTAACAGCTTCTTTAATGCACGTAATCCCTTCACCTCCATTAGTGCGTCGGGGGAAATCATTCCGCAAAACCAACTTCACTACAACAACTTTGGAGGAACGCTCGGTGGGCCCGTGGTCCTGCCCCACATCTACAACGGCAAGAACAAGACGTTTTTCTTCTTCTCCTGGGACACCTCGCTGCTTCACCTGAACGGCAACCAGGTCTTCACGGTTCCCACTCCCCTCATGCGCCAAGGCAACTTCAGCGAGGATCCGAACACGGCTCTTTATGGCATCTGGAATCCATATTCCACGGTCGGGCCGAACTCGAACGGCATTTTCCAAAGGACCGCTTTTGGCACACCATCCCCCGGGAATCCCTACGGTGCAAACGGTTGCCAAAACTCAGCCATTGAAGCGGGAGCAACGACCAACATCCGTCCTTGCAACTTTTCCCCTCAATTGCCACCCAGCATGTTGGATCCGACGGCGATGTTCTTTGTGAAATCATTTCCTCTACCGAATTATCTCGACCCGCTCGCCACGTGTACTCTTGCGCAGGGAGGGGCTTACCGGATTTGCAATAACTACCTGGGTTCAGTCGGAAGCAGTCAGGACAGCCACAACATCTCATTGAAAATCGATGAGAACTGGAGCGATAAGAGCCATTTCTTCGCCGAATGGCTATTCAACCCTCTTACGTACAACAACAACCGTCTCCCTTGGACCGGGCCCACCTTCCCTGCGGTTGGTTTCGGGTCCAATCTACCGTTTGACATGACCAATCAGATTATCGCAATTGGCCATACCTACACTCTGACCCCGACTCTCATCAATGAATTCCGAGCAAGTTACAGTCGCGGTTTTTACACCACGCACCCAGAAATGGGAGGTTATCCGGATAGCATCAGCGGGGTATCGGCTGTCCAGCAGCAATTGGCCCCGTTCCAGATCCCCGAGTTCCCACCTACCCCGGTCCCGAGCTGGTATATCAACACACCCGGAGGCGGTTCGATGGCGTTTGGAGCAGTGGCACGGAC
>JBPCLH010000270.1:0-22195 GCA_051003475.1 Bryobacteraceae bacterium | reverse complement strand
GTCTAGAATGCTCTTAAGCGTTGTAATCGCATCACTCGTTCTGCCTTCGTCCTGTAGAAGAGCAACTTCGTTGTAGCGAATCTCGCGATTCTCCGGATCCAACTCTTTCGCCTTGTCATTCATTTTGCGAGCAAGGCCAAAATCCTTCTGCTCTCTGTAGAGTTGAGACATCCCCAGATACGGCTGCGCATCGCGCGGGTTAGCGTCCGCGAGTTCCTGGTATGTCTTCAGTGCGTCCGTAAAATTGCCGGACAAGGCTTGGTCCTGCGCCAATGCTGATTTCAATTCCAGCCGGTTCGGGTCTAGATTCAGGGCCTTCTTGTAGGTTTCCGCCGCCAGCCCATACTGATGCATCTGCTCATAGTTGTTAGCAAGAATGACCAAAGCACGCGGTGAAGGATTCTTGTTCGTCAGCTTCTGCAACAGCTCTGAGGCTGCCCGAGCATCACCGCGATCTGAATAAACGCCAGCAAGCCCCGTGATCGCATCCTCGTTTTCCCCATCAATTGCTAGAACCTTTTTGAAGGCCGCCTCAGCGTCAACGGAGTCGTCCAGGAGCTTTTCCAGCCGCCCCAGCATCACGAGGCTGTCCACATCTTTCGGGTCTTTCTGCGTGATCAATTTGTACTCGTCGACCGCGCGGCGCGCCATGCTTTCATCAATATGATTCGTCTGGGCGTCACCGATTTGCTGGGTATAGATGCGCGCCAGCACTCGCCGTGCGTTTAAGTCGTCAGGGTTGGTCTTGAGCGCGTCCTGCGCCTCCTCAACAGCTTCACGAATGCGGCCTGAAACACGGTACAGCTCAGCGATTTCTTCGACAAGGAAAGAGGCGCTGGGGTCTTCCTTCATCGCAAGCCGATAATTTTCGATCGATTTGTTCACATAGTCGGTGCGATTCCCAGAGCTCCCGGCAAGTTCTTCGTAGAGGTGTCCAAGAGAGTAATGGTAATAAGCAGCCGCCTTAGGCGAACTTGCCTGCTGGCTCGGCTGCGGCAGGGTGGAGCCTCCCTTTCCCGAGTTGTTGACAGGAGTCTGAGCCGCAAGCTCCACGGTCGGAATCGCCGGTGTGACGAGTAGTGCGAAAGTGAGCAGACAAGTAGAACGTAAGGGGTTAAAGTAGAAATGGAACATTCGACCGCTTTGAAAGTGCTGGCGTTAAACAGCTCAATTTAGCTGCTGAAGCCAGTATAGCTCCGATAAACGCGACGCGCGCGGCTCCACTGATTTCAGCTCTAAATGGGCAAATGGGCGGCGATCGTCGACCGATCAGAAGCATTGCAAACCAAGCCTTCACCTCTGGTTGTCGTGTTGGGCCCAACAGGTGCCGGAAAAAGCGAGCTTGGTCTAGCTCTGGCCGAAGCATTCGATGGCGAAATCATTAATTGCGATTCCGTTCAGGTGTACCGCGGATTGCAAATTGGTACGGCGAAACTTCGCGTCGAAGCAAGGCGCGGGATTCCGCACCATCTCATCGATATTCTGTCTCCCGATCAGGAACTAACCGCGGCTGCTTACTCCCATTTGGCTAGAAACGCCTTCGACACTCTGCGGATCACGCGAAAGCTTGCCATCGTGGTTGGAGGCACGGGCTTTTACCTCAAGGCACTGATTGAGGGGTTATCGCCCGCGCCAAGTCGCGACGAACGGCTTCGTGCACGGCTCGGGAATATTGCTGTCCGGCGGCCACTTGCGTTGTACCGATTCCTCCGAAGCAGGGACCCCGAGGCCGCAAGCCGCATACATCCGAACGATCATCAGAAATTGATTCGAGCGATAGAGCTTACGTTGTTAGCGGGGCAGCCCGCCACGATAACTCAGAGCCTGCCGCGCAACTCTTTGCGGGGTTTTGAAGTGCTGAGACTCGGGTTGGCTCCCCCGAGAATTCTACTGTACGAGCGCCTCAACCAGCGCTCGGCTCAAATGTTCGAAAGCGGCCTTATAGAAGAAACGGAGGCAATTCTCGATGCCGGTTTTTCGCCTACCGCAAAGCCGCTTCAGTCTCTTGGATACAAGCAAGCAATGAAGGTCATCGCAAACCAGATGGATGTTGAAGAAGCGATTCGAGAATGCCAAACGAAGACAAGGCAATATGCAAAACGGCAAATCACTTGGTTTCATCGGGAGCCGAATGTAAATTGGCTCCCGGGATTTGGAGACCGAAACGAGATACAGCAACTGGCTTTGGCAATCACAGAGAAATTCTTACGTGAGTCGTACGACGGGAAGCTCCATCGTGAGTAAGTGTGCAAAAACTTATCTGAATGCGTTATTAGTATAAAAGCGTGAAGTTGCGGCATTTCCTTTTACTCGCAGCCAGCTTTCTTTCTGCTGTGCCGGCGCATCCTGCCGTCGTCCTTGTTCTTCAATTTCACAATAATTCCGAGTATCCAGACCTTGACTGGATCGGCGAAAGCATAGCCGAGAGGCTCATGAACGAGTTCGGGGCCGCTAATGAGATTGTTCTTGATAGGGCATCTCGAGCGGAGGGTATGCACCGCTTGTCCTTAAGACTCAGGGCTAGGTTTACGACAGCGACTCTCCTCAAGTTAGGACGAACTCTCAACGCTGACTATATCTGTTACGGCACCTACGACGCGAAGCTACCATCCGTTAATTCTCAACTCAAAGATAGCTCCATTCAGATCAGCGCTCGGTTGATAGATTTGCGGAAAATGCACGAGAGTCCGGAACTCTCGGAGGCAGGAAAGCTAACAGACTTGTCGCGCCTTGAAGAACACCTTGCTTGGGGGTCGCTGACTTATCTGGACCCTGGCGCGAGCTTCGCTCTTCAGCAGTTTATGATGCCTCAAAAGCTTACGCGTGTTGAGGCGGAAGAAAGTTATGTTCGAGGACTATTGTCGCCGGATAAGGAGCAACAGCAGAAGTGGCTCGCTCAGGCGCTAGTACTGGACCGGCAATTTACTGCCCCGGCTTTTGAGTTAGGGCAGCTCGCTCTGGAACGCCAAGATTGGGGTCAAGCGTCTCAGTGGTTTCAACGCATTCCCGCAAGGGATCCCAGATATGCCGAGGCCCGCTTCAAAATGGGTTTAAGTGCTTATGCTGCCGGAAACTACGGGATATCAGCCGAGTATTTTCGCGAAGTCTTGAAGGCAGTTCCGCTGAACGAGGTCTACAACAACTTGGCCGCGGCGGAAAACCGCTTGAATTTGCCGTCTGCGATCGACGATTTCCGACGCGCCCTGGACGGGAATCGAAACGATCCCGTATATCTGTTTAATCTTGGCCTCGCGCTCATACGGAACAAGTATTTCGATGAAGCATCAAAGCGTCTTGGCGAACTCGTTAATCGCGATCCTGACGATGCCGAGGCCCATGCGCTTTTGGACCGTGCTGAACGCCATGAGGCAGCTTCCACGAATAGCAGCCCACTGCCGCCCGAACGATTAAAAAACAACTTCGAGGTGACCGCTTTTCGCCAGGTGAAGGCGATGATACGGCCCGCCACCGTGCAGTGAAAGAAGGATTGGTTGAGAGGCGTGAGGAAGCCGCTACATAGTAGCTACGCGACCGGTGCCCTGGCTAGACGTCATGAGACTTCTGACCCCACGGGCGGTTGAACAGGCAACACACGTGTATTCAAAACAGTGCATTTTTCGGTATTCCGGAAGGAGATCAAGCGCTGGCGCAGCTAACTATCTATTTGGCGCTGGCCTTCAATGACTCCTGATCCGATCTTGCGACGCTGTACTCTAGGAACCTTCTGGCCGGGGTTGACGAAAATTGCAAGAGCGTTCGCAATGGCCGATTAAATGACGCGGCAAAAATGGTGGATTAGCCAAATAACGGAAATAATGTTCGAGAATTGTGTAAGCTTAAGTATCGGAGTTTTGGCGTGTGACTGAAAGTACTCTGACCCAAAGCAGACGGATAGAAACTTCTGAAGCTGCGGCCGAACGACGGCGGTCGAGCCGTTTCCCTATCGAGCGCGAGGTGCGTTATAAAACGTTAAACCAGCGAACCGAGATCCTTGCTGGCGCCGGTAAAACGCTAAATATAAGCAGTTCAGGTGTGCTATTCACGTCTGACCATGACCTGCCCGTCGGCACACGTCTGGAAGTTTCCATCAGTTGGCCCGCCCAATTGAACGAGAAGTGCTTGCTGAATCTGGTGGCGCGCGGGCGGATTACCAGACATATGAAGGGCCAATTAGCACTGCAAATTCAGCAATACGAATTCCGAACTCAAAGCCGTCCCGGAACTCTGAAGGAAAAATAGGGAACAACTGACGAGACTGACTGGATCTTTATAGGCGGGAATCGACTTGAGCGACAAAATCAACCCGAAATGATTTGACGCCTTTCTCTCCGTCTACCGCACGCTGCCGTTTTCCGAGAATTTTCGTTTCAGGTGATTGCCGTGGCATGGCATGACAATCGCCCGCCCGCGTGGGCTACCATCAGTGTTGTGCGCCGCCGTCTCGCCTTCGCATCCGCCGCGCTAAGCTTCATCATCCTACTCGCGCTAGTGATATGGCAGGGTTCCTTCCGCGTCGCTTACTCGCCTTCTGGATTGATCGAAACCATAGTGCTGTGGGCGGTCTCGACGCTCATTTTCGTCCTTACGGTCACAGTTGCATTCATGCTCTTTCGGGCAGGGGTGAAGCTCTATATTGACCGGCAGAGCAATAAAGAAGGATCACGGATTCGGTCCAAATTACTGTTCGGAGCACTGGCACTCACGTTGGCGCCAGCGCTCTTTTATGTGCTCTTTAGTGTATATGTCCTGAATAGAACCCTCGATAGGTGGTTTAGCCGGCCGGCAGAGAATATTCAACTGAAGCTGCAGGATCTGGATAAATCGTATACCGACGAGGCTCAAAAGCGAGTTCAGGCCCAGACAGATTGGATCAGTTTATTGCCACAAGTGCAGGAAATCGCGCGAGCAGGTCAAATCGATGCAGCGTTCTTCCGCAATCTTTGCGAATCGCGAGGTATTCGACAGCTCGTGCTAACGCCGCAGGCCGGTGCTCCCATCTCGCTCTGTCAAAGCTCTGAAAAACAGAATGCGTCATTGCTGCGTGGGCAGGCGGACGTATTGAATGGCGCGATGAGATTGGGGCGCATTACTGCAGTTTCGACGATGAGCAATGACTTGGCGCCTGACGAGAATGCGATTCAGCAGTTTGTGCAAGAGCAGAATCAACAGGCAGGGCGACGGAAGTTCTATCACGATACATATTTTCTGCTGATCTGCCTGATCACGCTCTTTGTTCTTTTCTTCGCGGCGTGGTCTGCGCAAATTCTCTCGCGGCAGATCAGTGTCCCGATTTCTGCCTTGTTAGGCGCCGCACAAGAGGTTCGGCGCGGGAATTTGTCGTATCGCGTACGTGTGAATGCCATAGATGAGCTTGCCACGCTGGTCCGCGCTTTCAATGAAATGACCAGTGAGTTGGAAGCGAATGCGCGAGAACTCGAAGCTCGGCGCCGATTCACCGAGACGATTCTCGAGAGTATTCCGACTGGTGTAATTTCAATCTCGGCAGAGGAACGGATAGAGCGTGTCAATCGGGCGTTGTCTGGAATATTTCCGCAGGAACTGGTGCAGCCCGCAGAACGCCTTGAAGATCTGTTTTCACCCCAAGATCTGGCAGAGATCCGCTACGTTCTCAAACGAGCTCGCCGTACCGGCACGGCCGCTTGCCAGCTGGACATCCAGCGTTCCTCCTCAGTTCTCCATCTCGCTGTCACTGCTGCCTCATTGGAAGAGCAGCGCGGTTTCGTGCTCGTATTGGAAGACACGAGCGACCTGTTGCGCGCTCAAAAAGCGGCCGCTTGGCAGGAGGTCGCGCGTCGGATCGCACACGAAATCAAGAATCCTTTAACGCCAATTTCGCTCTGCGCAGACAGGATCGCACGCCAACTCCTTCGACTTCACTTAGACTCGGGGGCGCGCGCGATTCTCGAAGAGTGCACCGGGATCATACAGCAGGAAGTGCAGACGGTGAAGTCGTTGGTCGATGAGTTTTCACACTTCTCACGATTTCCGAGCGCCCAACCAATCCCGGCCGATCTCAATGAAATAGTCGAAAGCGCCTTGTCTGTCTTCGCGGGCCGGTTAGACGGTCTCGCTGTTTCACTCGATTTGGACCGAACAATAGGGCTCGTGCTTGCCGACAAAGAACAGCTCAAGAGAGTGATTGTTAATTTGATCGACAACGCCGTAGAGGCTATGAGCGCCGCACCCGTCCGCAAACTCCTGATCGCGACCTCCCACGCGTCCGCGGATACGGTTGAGTTATGTGTTACCGACACCGGCTGGGGCATTTCTGTAGGCGATAAAGAGAAATTGTTCCTGCCCTACTTCTCAACGAAGAACCGCGGCACTGGGCTGGGTCTGGCGATCGTAAGCCACATTGTCACTGAGCATCATGGCAAAGTGAGAGTCGAGGACAACCGGCCTACGGGCGCCACATTTATCGTCGAATTGAATGCCTTTTTACCAGCGGATACGACTTTCTCTTCCGATACTGATGATGCGCACCCCGCTACCCTGAAAGTGTAGCGATCCAAGAATGTCTACGCGGGGACCGAGGGTTCTTATTGTCGATGATGAAGCGGCCATTCGCCAGTCGTTGCGCGGAGTACTCGGCGATGAAAACTATCAGTGCACCGCAGTAGAGAACGGGGAGACCTGCCTTACAGAGCTCGCGCGCGAATCATACGAAGTGGTGCTATTAGATATCTGGCTAACGGGTATAGATGGATTGACCACGCTTACGCGTATCCAGGATCTGCCGCCTGGCTCGCGGCCCGCAGTCATCATGATCTCCGGACACGGAACCATCGAGACGGCGGTGAAGGCCACCAAGCTGGGCGCCTTTGATTTCATTGAAAAACCGCTGACGATCGAAAAAGTGAGCGTCGTCGTGAAGAACGCAGTGGAGCAGCGCCGGATGGGCCTAGAGCTGCAAAGGCTGCGCGAAGATGCAGGGCTGCCCGAGATTATCGGCGAAAGCGTTGCGATGAAGGCTCTGCGCCAACAGCTTAAGTTGATGGCGGGGACTAACGGCCGAGTCCTAATTTACGGCGAAAGTGGGACTGGCAAGGAACTCGTAGCACGGGCGATCCATCGATGCAGTCAGCGGTCAAACGGCCCTTTTGTAGAGGTGAATTGCGCGGCACTGCCTGAAGACCTCATCGAGAGTGAACTGTTCGGGCACCGGCTCACAAGGCTGGACGGAAGCGCCGATCACAAGATCGGCAAGATGCAGAAGGCGCACGGCGGGACGTTTTTCCTGGATGAGGTTGGCGATATGAGCCTCAAGACGCAGGCGAAAGTGCTTCGAGCTCTGGATGAGCATCGGTTTGAGCCGATAGGAGCGCCGCAATCAATTCAAGTGGACGTCCGGGTAGTCGCTGCGACGAACAAGAATTTGGAGAAGGAGATTGAGCGCGGTAACTTCCGTGAGGATCTCTTTTATCGACTGAATGTTATCCCATTCACCGTACCGCCGTTGCGAGAAAGGGCCGAAGACATACCGGTGTTGGCTGCTCATTTCCTGCGTGAATTCTCGCTTGCCTATGGGCGCAAGCCAAAGGAACTGAGTGGCGATGCTTTGGCCGCGCTTATGAGCTATCAATGGCCTGGCAATGTGCGCGAGTTGCGCAATCTCATGGAGCGGATCGTGATTCTGCATCCCCAACATCGAATTGAGGTGCGTCATTTGCCGTTGGAAGCGGCTCGTAAGTCGCAGAACGGCAAGCCATGGAACGGATTCGGGAGTCTTCACGATGTGAAAGAAGCGGCAGAGCGGGACTATATCCTGCACAAGCTTGAAGAAACTGGCGGAAACGTGACCCGCGCATCTGAGTTGCTGGGACTCGAGCGCAGCAATCTATACCGAAAGATGAAAGCGCTCGGAATCGCTCCCAAAGAATAAAACTGCACTGCTCCGCGACTTGGGTCCACGGTAGAAATCGTGAATTATTTGATTACTGGCGCAAGTGGATTCATAGGCAGGAAACTGGTGCACATGCTACTTTCCGACGGCCATTCTGTTGATTATCTCGGACGGAAACGCAGCACGAGCCTTGACGGGCGCGCGGCCTTTCATTGTTGGAATCCGGGCGAGAGACCCCCGTTGAATAGCGTCCCTCCGGTCGACGCAATCGTGCATCTTGCTGGAGAGCCCATCACTCAACGTTGGACTTCCGAGGTAAAACAGCGTATCTACAGAAGTAGAGTGGAAGGTACTCGGCAGCTGGTTTCGGCAATTAGCGAACTGCGCTACAAGCCTGCTGTTTTGGTCACTGCGTCGGCTGTGGGATATTACGGCAACAGAGGAGATGAAGTATTGACAGAAGGCAGCGCTCCCGGTGCGGATTTCCTGGCTAAGCTCTGCGTGGACTGGGAGCGCGAGGCGATTCGCGCACACGAGTTCGGGGTCCGCGTCGTTCGCATCCGAATAGGAATCGTTTTAGGACGTGAGGGGGGAGCTTTGAAGCAGATGCTGTTACCCTTTCGGCTGGGGATCGGCGGGAGACTTGGGAGTGGTCGACAGTGGATGCCCTGGATTCATGTTGACGACCTGCTTCGGTTGTTCACGTTTACCGCGAGCAACTCACCGATCGAAGGGCCTCTAAACGGTAGTAGCCCCGAGCCGGTTAGAAATGCGGAGTTTACACGCTGCTTGGCGCATGCGTTGCATCGCCCTGCGATTCTCCCGTTACCGAAGTTCGCTCTAAAGGTCGCAGTCGGCGAGCTGGCAGATTTCATGTTTTCCAGTCTGCGGATCATGCCGGAAGCAACAAAACAGTCAGGCTTCACATTCACATATCCAGAGCTAGGTGAGGCTTTGAAGGTTTTGTTGTGACGCGGAGAACTAGCCTCGCAGATATTGGTCGGTCTTATTAATCCAATCCGCACGCGGTGGCGTGAAGATGTCAATATTAACGGTATCTTCGAGAGCCACGGCTTGATGGGGCACGTTAGGCGGAATACAGAGGAACTCGCCCGCTCGAACCACGATCTCCTCACCGTTGATTGTGAACCTGAGCGCACCCTCCTGCATGTACGCAACCTGCTCGTTAACGTGGCTATGCATTGGGACCAGGCACCCTTTTTTGAGCAGAATGCGTGAGACCATGAGCTGGTCACCGACTGCAAGTTGACGGTCGAGTAATGGGTTCAACGATTCGACCGGAAGATCAGACCAACGGAAGTGTTTGACCTCACCTCGCGCTGCGGGTTGTGCGCGACCTGGTTCACTCATTACGTGTTCCTCCACTGAATGAGATTACCAGTTCACGTCAGAGGCCTTTGTACATTCCGCCATCGACAAGAATCGTCTGGCCGGTCACGAACGAAGCGCGCTCGGAAGCAAGCCACACAATCGCGTCCGCCAGTTCCTCCGGCCTTCCTAAACGCTGAAGTGGAATTTGCTCAATCCAGGCCCGCTCAGTCTCTTGCTTACTCTGTCCGGAAACCAAAGCCCGATGCTCAGAAAGTTCTTTAAGGCGGTCCGTCGCTGTATATCCCGGCGCGACATTATTGACCAGCACGCCATCCTTGCCGAATTCATTGGCGAGACTCCGAACCAGGCCCATTACGCCCGCACGTACAGCGTTTGAAAGCACCAATTGCGGTTGAGGCTGTCGCACGGTAATGGAGCTGATCATAATGATACGGCCCCATTGATTTCGCTGCATGTGCGGAATCACGGCGCGGGCGAAGGCGGCACTACTGCGGAGATTTAGCACGAAAGCCGAATCCCAGTCTTCATCAGTCGTTTCTAAGAACCCCTTTGCGGGCGGTCCACCTGCGTTGGTGACACATATATCTATCCGACCGAAAATTTCATTGACGTTTTTGATGAAACGCTCGATGGCCGGGGTATCGCGCACATCTAGAGTCTCTGCGTGAACGCGAACTTTGGATCGCTCACGGATCCCGGCGGCGGTCTGTTCGAGAGCTTCGCTCCCCCTTGCACAAAGTGCGACGTGAGCGCCTTCAGCTGCAAGGGCGAACGCGGCAGCGCGTCCAAGCCCCTGGCTAGAAGCTGCCACGATAGCAACTCGATTCGCTAGACCCGTCTCCATGAAATGATCCCTTTCACAGCGAAGGCTGGCGATCCCTGTTGTGTGGCTTCAGTGAATGTCAAGACCTGCTGCCATGGTCTTGCCCATAGTGCCGTTCGCGTCATCGTCCTTCAACGCCCAGACGAACCCACCGCCCAGCCGCCTGAGATCTACATAAAGCATTTTCAGGAACGCAGTCCGCGGATCGTCATAGGTGTAAAAGATTTGCGCGACTAACCTAAGACCGTCGCCTTCTGCCGGAGCGGGGCCATTATATCAGCCAAGTTGGGTGATGCCACTTGGCTTCTTAGATCTGCTGCAAAGCGAAAAGGGGACTTGCGTCCCCTTTTGTCGCGTCGATCGTATTCGACCCTAGAGTTGTGACTAGTTGGTCCCCTTCGCATCGGGGCACTATCGAGTATAGCTCCCGATCAGCTCACTTTTTCGGCAATCGATTTCCCCTGCACAAACTGCAGCAGATAATCGGGACCACCTGCCTTCGAATCGGTTCCTGACATATTGAAGCCGCCGAAAGGATGGGCTCCGACCATTGCGCCAGTGCATTTGCGATTGATGTACAAATTGCCGACAAAGAACTGGCGCTTGGCTTTCGCCACGTTTGCCGGATTGCTTGTAAAGACGGCGCCGGTCAGCCCGTACTCGGAGTCGTTTGCAAGCTCCAATGCGTGGTCGAAATCCCGGGCTTTGGTCACCGCAAGAACAGGCCCGAAGATCTCTTCCTGGAAGATGCGCGCTTTCGGGTCTACATCGGCAATGACGGTTGGTTTAATAAAATACCCATCGCCTTCGGCCGGTTCGCCACCCGTAATCAACCTTCCTTCTTTCCGCCCTGTTTCTATGTAGTGGAGAATGCTCTTTTTCGCATGGCTGCTGATCACAGGCCCCATGTAGTTGCTGAGCTCGTGTGAAGGGCCAACCGTGAGCCCCTCCACTTTGGCCTTCAGCTTTTGCAGAAATTCGTCGTAGACGGCTTGATCAACGATGGCGCGGGAACAGGCCGAGCACTTCTGACCTTGGTAGCCGAAGGCGGAGTGGAGAACGCCGCTGACCGCCTGATCGAGATCTGTTTCACGATCAACCACGATGGCATCTTTGCCTCCCATCTCGGCAATCACCCGCTTGATCCATAGCTGGCCTTTTGGTGTCTTTGCAGCGAGTTCGTTGATATGGAGGCCGACATCCCGAGATCCGGTGAAGGAGATAAATCGGGTCTTCGGATGGGAAACGAGAATGTCACCGATTGAGGCCCCGCTTCCAGTCAATAAAGAGAAGCTTTGCGGCGGAAAACCGGCTTCGAGTAAAACCTCTGCGAACTTAGCCGCAACCGTAGGTGTTTCGCTAGATGGTTTGATCACGACGGCATTGCCAGTCACAAGCGCGGCAGTTGTCATGCCGAGCAGGATGGCGAGAGGGAAGTTCCAAGGTGGAATAATCACTCCGACACCGAGAGGCAAATAGACCAACTCGTCATGCTCGCCCGAGAGTTGAACTGTCGGCTCCGGTTGAGCGAGCTTAAGCGCCTGGCGCGCGTAATATTCACAGAAGTCGATCGCCTCAGATACGTCCCCTTCCGCCTCCGCCCATGTCTTGCCGGCCTCCACCACGAGCCAGGCATCGAATTCGTATTTGCGGTCACGAAGAAGTTGACCCAGCCGGAGTAGAAGCCTGGTGCGTTCCTCTATCGGAACCTCGCTCCAGGTTCCAAAAAAGGAGTAGGCAGCCTCTATCGCATCGCGCGCATCTTGTTCTGAGCCCTTTTGATGAATGCCCACGATTTCCGAAGGCCTGGATGGGTTCGCCGATTCGAGCTTGGAATCGGACCTACGCCGATCGCCTGCGATTAACAAGTCATATTCTTCGCCGAACTGAGAACGCACCTTGGCGAGGGCGGCAGATATCGCTCGAGCTTTGTCCGGCTTCGTGAAATCGGTATACGGCTCGTTAGCGAAAGGAGCGAGTTGCGTGGGGGGGGTCGCAAGGACAGACATGAGAGTGGCCGATGCTACTTCAGATGCTCTCGTTGATCTTTTTCTCAGCTATGCTCCGGCTGCGCTCGAACATCTCCGCGGCATCCTCGGCAATCTGCCGTCCACGTTCGTATAGATCACGTCCACGCTCGTAGATTTCACGGCCGGATTCCATCACTGTTTTGCGGCCGCGCTCGGCCTCTTGGGCCAATTTGCCTCTCGTGTGCTTGCCCGCTTGCGGCGCTACTAACAGGGCGATGGCCCCACCGAGCGCTACCCCGCTGACGAACCAGACAACACTTCTGCTATTCTCGCTTTCCATCTTGTTCCTCGTCTATCATTCTATGCTCGACGCGAGATACACGGGCACTAGGCTACTTTGAATCAGGCTACACGCGCGAAAGCAATTGGTGGCTAAGGGACGTCCTTTTTTGTGATAGCTTATGGCCTGGCGCACACACATCCAGAATATTGCCTGATGCTCTGCCTCGCAGGCGCCATCAAACTCATCCGCAAGAATGATATCGGTGTCCTAGATCCAGGAGATTTTCTTATCATTGGTCCGGGAGATCGGCACCGCTGCTGTTTCGGGCTAGCGAACCAGCATTCTCGGGGGCTTACTTTCGTTTTGCGACCGGCAGTGCTTCGTTCCATTCTGGAGCCATGTCTCTGCCGTACTGCTGTTTTTCGCGAGACTTCGAGTTCCAAGGCAAAGGTGGTACCAGCCTCAGCCACAAATTCGCATATCAGCGCATTAGGGATCGAGTTCAACCAGTGAAGAGCGGCAGCCACATTAACGTAAGTTGTAAAGCCGTGATTTGCGACGGGCCCGGACGCCTTTGTCGGAACTCATCCATCAGTTTGGGCAGCAACTCGAAAGCCTGTTCACGTCGTGCTTCGCGCGATTTCGATCACGAGGCAGCGTTTTCGCGCCGTCGATGGCTATCTTGAAATGCCGCAGGAGCCGGGATCAGGCGTTGAACTCAACGAAGAGGCTATCGCTCCTTACCGCATCTCACGGCCTCCGCTGATATCGAATAGAGCACTGGTTGAAAGCTGATCGCGCCCGACGGAAATGACGCAGCATTTAGGAGCCAGAAGTGGCTGATGGCAGCAAGGCCAAGCCATATTCCCTTTACTCCGTGAGACTGTAGTTCATCCCAAACCGTCCTATTTTGATCATAGGTTTTTCAGCCGGCGGCACGATTCGGAAGGACTCAATCCTGCCAAGGCAGTTTAGCCGATGCGCATCGACATCGCCGAGAAACTTTCCGGATTGAGCATCATAGAACCTTACGTCCAAAGAATCCTCGTCTCGTTTGCGCCAACCGAATAGTATTCGCCCGGCTTGAGGGACAGGTCACCTATTCTGATTGGAGCTTGTGTGATAAAGAAGTTCGAATATTTTCCTTCCGCCGCATAGCCGGCCGTGATGAGTACCACGCCGGCCACGTACCTGCCGTTCCCGTCTGTTATCGCCGATGCGGTTCGAAATTCTGTCTCGATACGCTCCTTTTCAACGGGAGCTCGCGCTGGAATGACGTCCCTCAACTCAGCTCCGGTAGCAGGCCTCCAGGTTGGGCTCCTGGAACTTCCGATTGCCACTGTTGTCACGGTGAGTATCAGGAGGTATGTAAAAAATTTCATGAGGTCTAGCTAAAGATGAACGATGCCGCGATGTAGGGCAGTGGTCGCGGCTTGAGTCCGATCGGTCACGCTCAGCTTGCTGAGAATGCTATTGATGTGAGTCTTGACTGTTGCTTCAGAAATTGCCAATTCTGTGCCAATCTCCTTGTTGCTTTTGCCTGAGACAATCAGCTTAAGAACCTCGAGCTCGCGGGTGGTGAGAGGCGAGCTACCCATTCGAAGCGCCAGGCGTTCCGCAATGATTGGTGGGATGCGCGATTTACCTGCATGCACGGCGCGGATGGCGTCCATCAGTTCCTCACCGAACATGCCTTTCAGAAGATATCCGCGTGCTCCTGCCTGTAAGGCTCGGTAAATGTCCTCGTCGCCATCGAAGGTGGTCAGCACAATAATTCGGGCGCTGGGGAATTGCTTGCGAATCTCGGTGACCGCTTCCACGCCGCTCATATTCGGCAGCTGTAGATCCATCAGCGTCACGTCGGGCTGATGTTGCCGGAAAAGGTCGAGGGCATTCTTGCCGTCAAAAGCCTCGGCAACGACGGCCATATCTGGCACGGTATTGAGCAAGGCGATAGGTCCCTGTCGTACGATGTGGTGATCCTCGACCACCATGGTGCGGATTCGGTCCGTCACTCGATCTCCGTTTCGACTAATATCTGCGTGCCCTCGCCTGCTGTGCTCCTCACCGTCAGTTTCGCATCGATCCGGTCGGCTTTTTCGCGCATTCCCTTCAAACCAAAGTGGCCATCTACGCCAAAGGATCCCGGATCGCCCGCAAATCCGCAGCCGTCGTCAGCGATCGCCAATCTCAGTTTTTTTGCCTCAAAGTTGAGATGGATTTTGATGTGATTCGCATACGCGTGGCGGATCACGTTGGCAACCGCCTCCTGCCGATCTTCAGCAACTCGTTTTCGACGTCGTGGGGCAGTGGCCGGTATGTCCCAATGACCTGGAATCCCACTTTGATCGGAGTGGTAGAGGTTACTTGAGTCGCTATCTTCGAAAGCCTCGAAGGCAAATCCTCAGTGGAGCCCGAGACCGTAACCCCAAATAGAGCGGCGGGCTTCTGCGAGGCTGTTTTGAACCAGAAGTTGAACTTGCCTTAGCAAATGGTGGGCGGAATCCGTGGAGATAGACAGCGTTCGTGCGACCAGTTCCAACTGAACTGAAACGGCGACGAAACCTTGGGCCAGCGTATCGTGGATTTCCCTGGCGATGCGGTTGCGCTCGGCGAGCACGGCGTTGAATTGCGCTTCTACCTGCTCCACGCGCCAGCGATAGATCTGCCAGACAAGGAGGATCGAAGCTAAAAGGAGCAAGGAATAAAACCAATATGTCTGGTAGAAATGCGGCCGCAAGCGAAAGGCGAACGATGCGCCGGACGGATTCCAGACGCCCTCATGGTTGCGAGCCAGCACTCTGAATCGATATTTTCCAGGCGATAGGTTCGTGTAATAAGCAACCCGGCGTGTCCCGGCGTCATTCCAATCCCGATCAAAGCCTTCTAGTTTGTATTGAATCTGACGTTATACGGTGCGATGAAGCTGAGGCCAGCGTACTCGAACGAGAACCTGGAATGGCCAGGCGGCATATCCGTTGCTCGTGCTGGATTGAGCATGCGATCGTCAACGTACACAGATTCCAGCACCACGGGCGGGGGCAGATTGCTCATTTCGGTCTGCTGGGGATTGATAGTGGCGAAGCCTCTTAATGTGGCAAACCAAAGCTGGCCGTCGAGGCTCGCCGATGCAGCCGGGTGACCTCCACCGCTGCATTCATTGACTCTCAATCCGTCTGCCGCCCCGTAAGAGGCCACGACAATGCTGCTCGTTCGACCTTGAGCGTAAGCGTTCAGTTCATTGCGGCTGATCCTGAAGATACCAGTTTTCGCAGGAATCCAGAGGTTCTGCCTCGAGTCTTCCAAGATCCCATAAATAACGTCAGGAATGCCTGACGCGGATGGATAGTGGAAGATCTTGCCGGACTGAAGGCGATTCAATCCACCATCCTGCGTCCCGATCCACAGCACATTATTCTCATCTTCAGTAAGCGCAGTGATGACATTGTTCGAAAGGCCATCTTTGGTCGTGTAGTTTGTAACTCTGTTCGCATTCAAGCGCGTGAGCCCGTGCAACGTTCCATCCACAGGTTCCTGATGATCTCGAAGTAACGCACCGACGAAGTCACTGCCCAATCCGTCAGCCTGTGTATAGGTCCTGAACCCCCGTTTTGCCCAGTCCGATAGTCCGCGACGAGTGCCGATCCACAGCGAGTCATCCACATCCTTGTAAATGGATCGACAAAGTCGTCGGCGAGACCATCGGCAGAAGTGAGAACCTGAACGGGACGACTGGTGCCATTAGCGCTCTTTCGGATTATGTTCAGCCCGTCCGGCGTTCCAGCCAGAAGATTCCCTGCTGAATCTTCGGCCAAAGAGAGAATTACGTTGCTGGACAGTCCGTCTTTCGTAGTGAGAGTAGAAAATCTTCGATTTTCAAAACGATTCAAACCCCCGTTATTTGTGCCTGCCCAGACGATTCCATTTCGATCCCGAAAAATGCAACGAACGAAATCATCTGAGAGACCTTCCTTCCTGGTATACGTCGTGAACTTCTGGTCACGAAGCACAGTCAACCCGTCAGAATCAGTGCCAAGCCAGAGACTACCCTCACGATCTTCAAATATGGAAAGGACAATGCTGCCATGCAGTGGATCGTTTGCCGGGAAGCGCTGAATTGCTTTGTCCGAAATGCGAGCAAGCCCGGCGTCAGTGCTGACCCACACAGTCCCATTGCGACCCTGGTATATAGCAGTAATCCTATTACTCGGTAGGCCGTCGCGAACAGTGTACGTGCTCACTTTTCCGTTTTGATAAACAGCCAGGCCCGTGGCCGCGCCAATCCAAATGCGCCCTGAGCTATCGGCGAGAAGTACCGCAATGTTGCCCTTAGGCAATGATCCGCTGGAAGGAGGATTTGAGAATCCGCCATCCGCAAAGAGCTTAACTCCGTCTTGCGTGCCGATCCACAACGATCCGTGGCTATCTTCGGCCATACCGGCAATGCTGATGGATAGACCTGCTGGAGTCCTGTACGCCTGAAAGTGGTGCGCCCGGTACCGGGCGGGACCGTCCGCAGTCAGTGCCCAGAGCGCGCCAGAGTGGTCCTCGTACGTCGACCAAATGCTGTTGCTGGGCAGGCCTTGTTTGTCCGTGAAGGTCTCGAAATCCAAGCCGTTGTATCTCGTGAGCCCGTCTGCCGTGCCGATCCAAAGGTCATGTGCGCGGTCCTCAAGCAGGCTGCGAATATTGTTACTTCTCAACTGTGGGGTATTTTGCGAATCATATATAACGAATTTGAGACCGTCAAAGCGTACTACTCCGTCCTCTGTGGCGAACCAAAGATAGCCATCGTGGGTCTGCAAAATCGCATGAACTGTGTTTTGTGGGAGACCGCTTTCCGTTCT
Organism: Bryobacteraceae bacterium; assembly: GCA_051003475.1. Taxonomy (GTDB): domain Bacteria; phylum Acidobacteriota; class Terriglobia; order Bryobacterales; family Bryobacteraceae; genus Bog-105. Next base: position 5,055 of record JBPCLH010000270.1, on the reverse strand, counting down.
CCAAGTCTGTCGTCCGTAGCGATTCAGTTCTTTACTTCTATCCAGGGCGAGCGACGGCAGTGTGCCCGCGAGCAGGGCAGCGAAGGCAAGCCATCCGACGCGGCGGAGAACTCTATGCTCGCTATGAGAGCGCATTGAACCGTGATTCCAGTGTCTTATACCAGATCCCATCGGGAGTTTATTTTGACCCCAAGCGTAGAGGTGAGTCGCTGGCGGGCGGCTCTGACTGAAGGACCGTAGCGGCGCGGCAGGTCAGTCTAATCGTAAGCTGGACAGATTGAGGAGCAACCAGATGAAACGAACATTTGCAGCGGCTGCAATGGCCGCAGTTGCGCTGTGTCTTGCTTGGACAAAGATGTGGGCACAAGAGAACAAGCTTGCGGGCGAAGACTGGGTCGCGCTGTTCAACGGGAAGGATCTCACGGGGTGGACCGAAATAGGACATGAGAGCTGGATGATCGAAAACGGCTTGATCCACGGTAAGGGCGTGACTAAAGACTACGGTTATCTGCAGACTGAAAAGCGATACAAGGATTTCCAACTCTCGTTGCGCTTTAAATGTGCGGGTGATGGCAATAGCGGCGTGTTCTTCCATACAGCTTTCAAACCCGGCACCGCCGATGTGACACAAGGGATGCAGTTTGAAATTGATTGCAACATGATGCATCACACGGCTGGCGTGTATGCCGAAGACGGACGGGGCTGGGTCGTCTGGCCCGCACCTGAGAACGAGGGGGTCGTGCGGACGGGGGAGTGGAATGACTATCTGGTCGAGGTGATCGGGAACCGCTATCGCTCGCGACTGAACAGTGTTCAGATGGTCGACTTCACAGATCCAAAGCCTACATCGTTCGACGGTAACATTGCGTTACAACTGCACGCTGGGGGACGCGGCAACATGGAGTTCAAGGACATTTGGATTCGCGACCTGTCGCATCGCTAGCCTTGGCCATGAGACTCTCGTGAAAATCAGGTACACGCTTCGCATCGTTCTGCTGTGTTTCAGCATCACGGCCGCTTGGCCTACGGCTCCTTCAATCACAATCGACTCCCATGCTGGTGGCTGTGTCGACATAGGCACTAAGAGCGCCAGGTTCGAAATTTTGCCATCGGGTTATGTACGCGCGTATCGGCGGGAATCAGGCCGTTCCGTGACACTAGACGACCCAGATTCGCAAGGCGTCACTAGTGTCGTCGTAAACGGAAAACAGATCGACGATTTTCGTCTCGATTGTACTCACTTGCGAAGCACCGAGGTAGTCGGAAGGTTGGGCTCTGGGGCCAGAAGAGTTGAGGTTCGCGCCAGGAGTCCGAAGCTTCCGAATCTCGAAGAGATAATTGCGTTCGAGATTAATGATGCTTTCCCAAACGTGCTCGTCTCAAGCGTTGCCTGGCGGAATACTGGCCAAACCGATCTGACGTTGGAAAGAGTAACGCTACAAAATCAACTTCTAAACGCGTCTCAAACCGATCCCGGAATACCCGCGTACAGTATGTGGTCCTTTCAGGGCTCGAGTGAAGTATGGGGTGAAGATGAAATCATCCGGCTCTCACGAACGTTCGCCCGGACGAATCCAATCCAGCAGCTGACATTCAGTGAGAAAGGGGCTGGCGGTGCGGGCGGAGGCATTCCCGTACTCGCCTTCTGGACTCGCGCGGTGGGAGAGGCGATAGGGCAGCTTGACTCAGTGCCTCTCGTGCTTTCGATGCCAGTACAGACGACCCTAGACGGCCGCGTGAGTGCAAAAATATCTCTCGACAAACCAGCGGTTCTGCATCCCTCCGAAATCTATTCAGCGCCAGCGACCTTTTTGGCTGTGTTTCATGACGACTATTACGAAGCGCTACACCTTTACTCCGAACTTCTTCGTCGTGAGGGATGGGCTCCCGCGCATCCGGTGCCTGCCGATTATGAGGCGAACTGGTGCGGGTGGGGTTATCAGCTTAAATTCACGCCTGCGCAGATCATTGGCACTATACCGAAGCTCAAGGAGTTGGGGCTCCACTGGGCTACTCTAGACGCCGGTTGGTATGACAACCGGGGAGATTGGAACCCGCGGACTGATATCGGCGAGAGTGGGATTCATAGCATCGTTGACAGTTTTCACCGCGCGCGAATGCGGATTACGCTGTGGTGGATTCCGCTGGCAGTTGAAGATGGCGGAAAAGATGTGCTCGATGGACGGCCTTATCACTTCGCGGCTATTGCCCGTAATCATCCGGAATGGCTGATTCTCACGCAAAACGGGAAGCACGCGCACATGGCCGGTGGTTTCGCTGTGCTTTGCCCAGCAGTTCCTGAAGTGCGCCAGTACTACGAAACTCTGACGAGGCGGTTCATTCAGGATTGGGGCTTCGACGGCAACAAGCTCGATTTCTCCTACACCGTTCCGCCCTGCTACAACCCAGGTCATCACCACAACTCGCCTCAGGATTCAATCCGCGCAGTCGGCAACATCTACCGGGCCATTTTTCAAACGACACGGGCATTGAAGCCGGAGAGCGTAACTCAAATCTGCCCGTGTGGTACGGCACCCAGCATGGCTGGCTGGCCGACCTGGATCAGGCAGTCACGGCGGATCCCGTCGGCTCAGTTCAAGTCCGGCGGCGGATCAAGATGTACAAAGCCCTCCTCGGACCGGATTTCGCCGTGTACGGCGATCACGTGGAATTGACGCGTGTGGTTGACGTCAATACAAATGAGAAGGATCTTGGACGCGACTTCGCCTCAACCGTCGGAACCGGCGGAGTCATAGGCACCAAATTCACCTCACCTTCCTACGATTCACAGTTTAGGGACGTAGTGCTTACGGGCGACAAGGAAGCACTCTGGAAGAAATGGATTGGAATCTATAACCAGGAGATGCTTGCCAATGGTACATTCCGCAACCTATATATGTATGGGTACGATTGGCCTGAAGCTTATGCAATCGAAAAGAACGGATGTATGTACTACGCGTTCTTCAACAATAAAGTGAAAGCCGAGCCCATGACGGTCGAATTGCGCGGGCTGGGAGCCGGTCTCTTTCGGGTCAGTGATTATGAGAACCGGCGAGATTACGGCAACGTGGAAGGGCCGAATCCAAGTCTCAACGTGAGTTTTTCAGAACACCTTCTCCTCAAGGCGGTGGCTCAAAAATGATGCGCACTGAAGTTATATTCATACGAACGCAGGAACTTGTTAGACAATGTGCAGGATCACCTCTCCGCCCCCTGGATACGGGATTTGACGAGGGCCACTGCACCCCACAAGATCGCATCATCACCCAATTGTGCTGGCACAACATCCACACGAGCACGCGACCAGTGCGTGATTTGCCGTCCCAATTCTTCTCGCAGCGGTCCGAAGAGCGCTTCACCCGCTTTGCTGATTCCACCACCGATAACAATACGCGCTGGGTTGAACAGCATGATGCAGGTTTTCAGCCCTTGAGCTAAAGGTTTGATATAGCGGCGCGTGAAACCGGTATCCGCGAATAGTTCTTTTGCGGGCCTGCCGTAATCGCGTTCAAGCCAAAGACCCGCACAAAGACGCTCAAGACATCCACGGGCGCCACACAAGCACTCCGGACCACTAGGCTCAATCGTGTGATGCCCAATTTCGCACGCAAACGAATCCGCACCGTGATAGAGGCCAGAGTCGGTTAGCAGACCGCCGCCAATCCCAGTCGAAATGGTCATATAAAACAGTGGGCGAACACCGATGCCGGCCCCGTATTGGCCTTCGCCAAGAGCGCCGACCATCGTGTCACGGTCGATCACGGCGTGTACACCAAGACGCTCGCGTATTGCTGAGACCAAATCAAAATTGTCCCAGCCTTCGACATGAGTCGAGCAAATCACGCGTTGAGATGCGAAATCAACCGGCCCTCCGAAGCCGACTCCGCAAGCCTGAATACCGAACTTGCTGATCCAGTCTCCGGCAAGGCTTTCGATCTGATCCAACATCCATACTGGAGCGCCTTCGCGGTTGGTTGCACAAGTGGCGCGCTCAATCAATTGCTCGTGGCGAAAGACTCCGGTCGTAACCTTGGTACCACCTATATCAATGGCAAGGGTGTGCATACGCGAATTGAGAACAGATCGTACCATGCCCGCGAGCGGATTTAGTAAGCTCAGAGCTTTCAGCGGATCTCCTCAATGAAGCTATTTGTTTCTCATCAGAAGCACTGCTGTTGCTGCACTCGGCGGCTTGCTGTTCGGCTTTGACACCGCCGTGATTTCCGGCACGACCGGGGCGCTCGCGGGAACATATCATCTTTCGCCCAAGATGTTGGGCTTCACGGTTGCGAGTGCTTTGTGGGGCACGATTCTTGGCTCGATTTTCGCTGGGATTCCGGGAGATCGCTACGGCAGGCGCGACAGTCTCCGCGCCATGGCGGTTCTCTATGTTCTTTCTGCCCTCGGCTGCGGCTTCGCTTGGAACTGGACCTCGCTCGTTTTCTTCCGCTTTATCGGAGGACTCGGGATCGGCGGCTCGTCGGTGCTCGGCCCTATGTACATCGCCGAGATTTCTCCACCGTCGTGGCGCGGCCGATTGGTCGGGTTTTTCCAGTTCAACGTGGTAATCGGTATTCTCCTAGCGTATTTTTCTAACTACGTCATAGGCCTCGCCGGCTTTGGCGCCACGGAGTGGCGATGGAAGCTAGGGGTCTCAGCGATACCGGCAGGCTTATTCTTTCTCATGCTATTCGGAATTCCTCGCAGTCCGCGCTGGCTTGTGGCGAAGGGTCGCACTGTGGAAGCGCGCAATGTGCTCGGATCTTTAGGAGAAGAACACGCTGAGCAGGAGCTGCAGGATATTATCGCGTCTATCGATGCAGAACACGGGCACGCGAAGGAGCCGCTTTTTTCACGCAAGTACAGGCGGCCAGTCTTCCTGGCGGTCGCGGTCGGAATGTTCAATCAGCTTCTCGGTGTCAACGCCATTCTGTATTACTGGAATGATAGTTTTGCTCGCGCAGGCTTCAGTAAGGTATCGAGCGACCTCCGGGCGGTCGCGATCGGCGTAATGAATCTGATTGCCACGATCATTGCGATGTCATTGATCGATGG
>JBPCLH010000269.1:0-9681 GCA_051003475.1 Bryobacteraceae bacterium | reverse complement strand
GCGCGGTGAGCGCAAACCATCCCACTGCACCCGCAATGTCTCCCGAGCCTCGCAGCAGACGTCCACCAGAGATGATACCGGCGCCGATTCCAGTTCCAACAGCGAGAAACACGATGTCATTTAATCCACGTGCGACTCCGAGCCATTGCTCACCCAAAACATAGCCGGCACGATCACTATCAATCACAACTGGGAAGGTCAGGTTTCGTTCTAATTCTGCACGTAGCGGAACCTGTTCATGCCCCCAAAGATTCGGTGCCCACACATTTCCTGTATTTGCGAAGTGGATACCCGGAACAATGACTCCGATTGCCCGAACTTGCTCCTTCCCAAGACCTGCAGTGCTAATGGCCTGGCGTACGGCGTGCGCGATCTGTTCGACGCACACGCGCACACCTCCGCGTTCTACAGCAGCCTTCGTGCGGTAAGAAATTTTGCCCGTTGCGTCCACCATCGCAGCGGTGAGCTTTGTTCCCCCCAAATCAACGGCGACAACGGAATCCATCAGCGTTAGTGGGGCCCTTCAAGAGTGAACACCCAGATTTCACCTGCTGCAAAATTCTTATGCAGGAGAACACTTCTGTTCCGCATTTGGAATGGAACGGGGATGTCATCCGACAAATTGCGCGCCTGCCTGACGTTCCATGGAGCTTTAACGGACAGGTTCGCATCGGCAGAGTTCTTGGAATGATTGAACGCGAACACGATCTGTTCATCGTTTTTTACTAAACGCCGCACTTCAACCTCTGATGTTTGCGGTCCAGTGACTTCGACATCTGAAGAGACTCCCGCCGCTTGTGCAAGTGAAAGAAAGAATGCTTTGTTCGAGTCACTGGGTTGTTTGTGATACGCGAGCGCGACGAATGATCCCAAAAGAATAGCCCTCCCTTTCCCAAATGAGTTCTCGACGATTGCTGGCGCGCCCCCGGCAAAGCGCCCGAGCACACGAGCGCCACTGAGCGGGTCAAGGTGTTCCTCGAATGCATCGCCCGAGATAATCTGGCTTGCGTTTAGGCCGGGCAGATCTGCCAAGCCCTCGATTGTGATACGCGGGTTTTTCGCAGGCCGAATGAGTTTTTCTTTCGAACCAAAAATCTCATACAAGCCGAACCCCGGTATAATTTCGCTGGCAAACCCACGCTCGTTGTTCCAAGCCAAACGAGCTTCTCCAACTGCAGTACCACCGTTCTGAACATACCGTTTGATGCCGTCGGCGACATCTTTTGAAAGCATCACCGGAAAAGGCAGGAATAGAATTTTGTACTGACCCAGCTTGTCTTGCGCTACATCCTGCGGGTGCACAAAATCAACGGGGATTTGCTGCTCAAAAAAAGCGCGGTGCAGCCCAATGAGAGAATCCCGCTCGGCATTCCCAAGCTTCGAAAGCGAAGGTTGCGAGCCACCAACCATATAGGAGAGCCGGTTGTAGAGAATTGCCACTTCAGCGGGGGCAGGATTTGCATTCAGCAAATCGGAGGAGCGCCGCTCGATCGCCCTTGCAATATTGCCTGCTGCCCGGGCGCGATCGGTTATGGTCCCGTCCAGATTGATCAAACCGTAACCATTCGATTCAAATCCAGAGCTCATTGGATACCAGGCATAGATCGCCAGTTCGCGCGCGCCATGCGCAATCACCTGCCAGATCCAGAACTCTTCGTCATGCGCAGTGACGGGGTCCGCGATGGCCATTCCAGTGGCGCCTTGACCCGCTTGAAGCTCACCAATCCAGAAACCCTTACCAAAACTGCGTCCTGCTGACCGGCTGAAGTCAAGGCCCGCTGCCATCATTTGATACGACCACGGATGAGCGGATTCGGAGTGTTTCGGGTAAAGCGACGTGCCAAAAAAATCCGCGTTGGCCGACATCTTCCAATCGTCCGGTTCGCCATAACCATCGGTAGGCGATGTGAACAAACCGGGTACCGCGGCGTGACTGGTGATTGGATGTGTCTTGTCAGCAGTGCGGATCGCATTCACGCGTGTTTTTAGATCGCCTGCCAATTTGTCGTCAATGAACGTACGCCAATCAATATAGTCTGTATAGGAAAGGATCGTCGGGTAGCGTGGCGGCTCTATTTGCGTCCAGTTTTCAAATTTTCGGTACCAGGCAGCATTGAGAGCGTCCAGCGTCTTGTATCTTGCTTTCAGCCACTCTCGAAACCGCGTTTGGCTGTATGAGCAAAAGCAGAATTCCGGATGAGCCAAGTAAGGGAATTCTGCCCAATTGATGACATGCGGCTCACTCCACACGTCCCAACCATACAGGGCCGGAGAGCGATTCGCTTCACGCGAGAGCGCCTCCAGAAACGCGATAATTTCCTTCCGCACTCCGGTGTGATCAATACAATATCCGGGCGCGGATTGGGAGGTGATCACTGCGCCGCTTCGATCGACGAACCGTCCATTCGGGTAAAGCTGGCCCACCCAATCGGGCGCAGAATCAAGATAAATCTGAACGATCACACGCATGCCGCGCGCGTTCGCAAGTTGTAAGAGTAGGTCAAGGTTCGCAAACGAAAACTGTCCCCGCGCGGATTCTGCAGTCGCCCAATCCACCCAGGTTTTAATCGTGCTAAAGCCGAGCGACCTGATCTGGTCCAGGTCTGTGCCCCATCGGGCGGCACTCGAGGCATCAATTCGCTCAAGCATCGGCGCTCGCGCTTTGCCGCCGCCGTACCAGACGGCGAGGGGGTAGAACGATTTTTGAGCTTCGCCCCTGCCTATCTCAGCACGTGACTGAGAAGCTCCCATAGGGGCCATGATTACAAGCGTACTTAGAATAGAAAAGACGTTCACAAACATGGCAAGTCCTACTCGGCGGAATTTTTTCGGGAATCTGGGGCTCAGTGCAGCGGCGTTTTCGCTCGCAGCTCGGCCGGTAAGTGGGAACCAAATGCCAGGCCGGCCATCGTCGTCAGATCCCGCACCGCCCGCATCGCGCGCTTCAAACATCATGGCGATCGCCGCGCACCCTGGCGACGCATTCTTCGCAATGGGCTTGCCTGTAGCTCTCCACCTGCATCTCGGAGGCCAAGGTAATTTCCTGAGCCTCTCGCTCGGAGAGAAGGGTTCTTCCACAATTCCTCCTGCGCAGTATGCCACTCTCCAGCGCGAAGCCTCAAAGCGTGCTGCCGGGATGCTCGCCGCGCGCGCGTCCTTTCTCACCTATCCCGACGGCCAGATTCCTGCGAATGACGAAACGAAGTTCGCGGTCTGCGATTTGATCCGGGAGCATAAGCCTGAGATTGTCGTGACGCATTGGCGCGGTAGCTGGCACAAGGATCACAAAACGTGCTACGAGGTCGTGAACGACGCCATCTTTTATGCCGCACTGCCGGCCATTGTCCGGAAACAACCTGCGCACACCGTCTCGAAACTCTTCTTCGCCGATAACTGGGAGGACGCGGACGGCTTCAAAGCGGATACTTACCTGGATATCACGCCGGTGTTTCAGCGCTGGTTGGAGGCCTGTGCCGCTTTCCCGATGTGGCGCGGCGAAAACGGGTTCCGCTATAACGATTTCTATCGCAGCCTCGCCATCGAACGTGGGTGTCTGAGTGGGTTCCAGTACGCGGTGGCCCTGATGTCGCCGCCTGAACAACTCACCCGGCACATTCGCGCGCTCTAGTTTCCACCTCCAAAGCGTCACGCTACGCTAGGAACCAATCCGGCCCCGCAATACCGTGATCGAAGCCTTGGGCAATGCGTACACCATTCCCACGCCGCCGTTCACCGTCGATTTCACTTGCGGGCCATCCGGATCCGCATGGCCGTTCGCGCCGTTGGGTCGCCAGCGGTATTCATTCGCTCCGAAGCTGATGCGATCGACGTTTCCTTTGAAGTATCGGTCGCCTTTTTCAGCGTCGGCGAACCTGATCTCGATGCCGTGCGCGCGCTCTGGATCCTTGTTCACCAGCATCACAGACCACTGCCCATCCGGCCGCTCTACGGCGTACGCGGTCACAAGCAGATTTCCAAACGGGTCGCGCGCATCGCTCGTAGCGCGAAAGATCCGGTGCGTGGCATCTACCGGCTGCACCCATTCTTTAGTGATCAATTGAGCGGCGAAATAATTCGAGTTGTAGTTCGTGATGTTGAAATCGCGGTCGACAAGGAACATTCCGAACGAGCCCCAAGAATTATTGCAGTCAGAATTCAAGCGTCCGGGAATGTAGTGAAAGAAATAATCGCCGGTTCCTCCGTTGGCGAAAAGTGCTCCTGTGAAGTCCGCCCACCAAAGTCCGCCCATGATGTCGACGAAGGCGTCACTAACCTGGGCTCCCAAGTTCACCTCAGTGACAAAAATGGGGGTCTTTGGCGGCAATCCGTCATCTTTGTAGGTCTGAATGATATGACCGATATCTTCAGGCTCTCGATAGAGATCGTTCCACGACGTGTTGCAGGCTTCGTAGGGATAGTGCTCAAAGGAGAGGAACGAAAACTCCTTGATCCGGTCGTGACTCCTGAGATAGCCGAAGAAGCGGCCCAGCCATGAGACTCTGCCCTCGGAATCCGGCCACACTTGGACGTCCTCGATCACGCCCTCGAAAGATGGCCCGCCCAGCCTCAGGCTTGGATCTACTTTGTGAATTGCACCCGCAAATTGTATGTAGAGGGCCGCATAGTCTTCCGGAAGCATGTGCTGGCCATCGGCTTCCTCGCCCATCTCGATGTATGAAATCGGGTATCCGCGTGTTTTGATATAGGAGATCTGCGCTGCAGCATCTTCAGGCGTGGAATAGAGAACGGCGACGGGAATCATGGCGGGCAAGCCGCGTGTTACTCCGCTTGTATAAAACAGGTCGAATCCCACCTGGTCGCCGCTGGCTTCAGTCATGTCGGTGTCTGCGTGCCATGGATCAATCGACGAACAGACCGTAACTGATTGCTGGCGATTGGGGACATGATTCAGCATGTCGTGAAAGTCATCATTCTCCGAAAGAGTTCCCGCATAGAGCTCCGTGATCGCGAACCCCAGGCAGTTGCGCGGGTCGTCAGATCCATGCGTGTCGCAGGTTCCGGAAGATAGCGTCATCCAGACCCGCAGGTATCGCACCGGCGTCATCCAGGATGCGAGCCGCAACGTCGCCGTCCCGCCCTTGCCATCACTCACCGAACCCAACGGAAACGTTTGCCAGATTCCGCCGCCTGGATGCTCGAAAGGACCGCTGGCACCCGTCCAGTACTGCACGCGGTATTTAGTCGCGTAAGGCGCGGCCCAGGCGATGCGGATCGCGTTTATCTCGACCTGACTGCCGAGATCGAGCGTGACCCATTGCGGATGATCGTCCTCGCCTGTGAACTGTTTTGTGAGATAAGGATTGCTCTTCCAGTATGTATTCAGAACGCCATCCGTCAGGCGCGAATACCCGTTCCCATCACCTCGGGTGTAGCCCCGATGCGGCAGCGGCGCGGCCCAGGAGTGGCGAATCATCTCGGTGGGAGTCGCGTCGCCGACGAAGTAGCCCTGCTTCGCAGCAGCGTTGCTCCACTTACCTCTTGGATTCCAATGCCATGCTTCCGCGAAGAGTTCGGTGTTCTGACGATAGCTGACAGTTTGCCAGCCCGCTGACTGAATCTTCTTGATGAACTCCGGAGTCATGACCTTGTCGGTAGTGCCTCCACGCAGTCGATCGATGCCCGCGCCGAGTGAACGGAACGGGCTGAAAGAGCTTACGGCGTGAGAAGGCTTCGCGTCTACAACGACATGTTGCGGGGGCGCATGACGTTGAGCCATGGCAGCAGTTGGCGCAATAAGAACGGCAACTGTCGACAAGGTCCATAGGGCGCCGGCTATGCGGCCCCGCTTCCTAGAGCTCATTTCACCTTCCTCGCGTATTTCATTTCCGGAGTGTTGCACACTATCGAATTAGGGAAATTCGGTAGTGTCCTAATAGTGCGTTGCTAATAGAAAATTGGTAACAGCAACCAGCTTGTAATATAGTCGCGGCCCTGTTACGGTTGGGGCATGAAGAGTCACGTTGCCAACGCCTCCAAAGAATTTGAAGCGATCTTAGAAGCCCTTAAAAACGCTTTGGATGAAGACGACCGCGAGAGATGCCGTGCGCTCGTTGCATCGGCAGTGCGGCGCACCGAAAAACTCTCCGAAGTCATCGCCGCGAGGCCGGTTAAACTTGGACGTCAGGGTGGACTGAAGACGGCAGAACGCGGACCAGAGTATTTTAAGAAAATAGCCGCTATGCGAAAAACCAGGTCGGGAGGAAGACCTAGAAAATCACCGTAGGTGTAACGTTGCGGACCTCGTAGACATTGGTCAACGTAGCGTAGAATAATCTACGCACCCTCGTTGAATCTGTCTAGAATACCTCGTATATTTGAACGATGGCCGCTAACTGGTCGAGCGAAGCACCGCCGAGCCTAGCCGCAGCGAGGAAACGTATTGCCGACCTTGAAGAACAGAAGCAATGGGCGGATGCAGAGATTCAAAGACTCAACCGCTACATAGAGGCTGTCGAGACCCTGGTGAATCCCAGTGCACCTGTCGCGCCGAGCAATGGTACTGGCGCAGGTGCATCCCCTCGTGAACCCATCTTCATCGGAATGCGATCTCCGATCCAGCCCTCTAACCCGAACGCCACAGCCACCGGAGAAATAGCTCGGCAAATCCTGCTACGAAATGGCGGTCCGCTAGAGCTGGACGATATGCTCCAGCGTGCGCGAGCTTTCCCGGAGTGGCGTTCAAACGGAGATGATCGCGCCGACAAAAATCGGCTTTATGCCGCCATGCACCGAGCCGACACCGTATTTTGCTACACAGATGACGGGTGGAATCTCGTAGAAAGAGTACAGCAATGAACGACTGGTAAATCCAGATCAGAGGACCACCAAGGAGTTCTGCGGTCCAAACGCAGAAAGCCCGCCGTCATCTCCAAGGGTCCAAACCGTTGATGGCAGAGGGCCTTCTTCGCTAATCGGAGGAGATTGGGCATCGGCTAAGCCCAGCGGCCTTTAAAGCCGCTACGTCTACCCGGCGTTTGTGGGTTCGACCCCCACTCTCTCCGCTCACTCCAAGTGTAAAGCCCATGCGCTCTCTCGCGCAATCGTCCCGAATTTATGTCTTGTAACAGCAACAACCTTGCTGTAGAATAGAACCATGAATAGCAAAGCCCCGATAACGGCTGGAACCGTCACCGGGGCTGGAATCACCACAGCCAAAGCCGCAGTGACCTGCAAACCATTATCGGCTTCTCGGCTGTGGATCTCAAGGAGATTCACAGTGACCTGCCACAACTGCCGGAGCGAATGCAAGAGATCTGGAAAGCACCGAAATGGATTGGAACGGTTTCGCTGCAATCAGTGCCGTAACACCTTTACTGAACCGCACGAGCGCCCGCTCGATGAGATGCGCTTACCGGTGGCAAAGGCGGAAATGGTTCTGAAACTCATGGTTGAAGGCATGAGCATCAGAAGCATTGAGCGCCTCACCGAAGTTCACCGCGACACGATTATGCGCTTACTGGTTCTAGCTGGAGAGCGTTGCGAAATACTGCTTGGAGAAACGGTACAAAATATTCGTGCGAAGGACGTAGAAGTTGACGAGGTGTGGACGTATATCCGAAAAAAGGAAAACAAGAAAACACCGGAGGAAGCCGACGACGCCGGTATCGGCGATGCGTATACGTTCGTCGCTATCGAGCGGAATACAAAGCTAGTCCTAGCGTGGCATCTGGGCCGTCGCACAAGAATTTCCACGATGCACTTTATGGGAAAACTGCGAAAGGCGCTCAATCCGATGCATTGGTTTCAGCTTACGAGTGACGGCTTCAGGCCCTATGTAGAAGCCGTAAAATACCAGCTCGGCCGTAGGGTCGATTTTGCGCAACTCGTGAAAGTGTACGCCACTGCTCGTGAGGGGGAGCAGCGATATTCGCCGGGCGATGTGATCGAAACTATACCAACGCCCATATTTGGGAACCCCGATCCAGACCGCATCTGCACATCGCACGTTGAGCGTCAGAACCTGACGATGCGAATGCAGATCCGCAGGCTCACGCGCCTGACGAATGCGTTCAGTAAGAAATGGGAAAATCTGAGAGCGGCGCTCGCCTTGCACTTCGCGTGGTACAATTTTGTGCGCGTTCACCGAACCTAAGGGTTACGCCTGCGATGCAAGCTGGAATTACTGATCACGTGTGGGACTTGAGTGAGCTTCTGTCGCAAGCATAAACTTTAAAACGAGGCGAGATTTTATGGAATGGATCAAGAACGCTGCCAACGAGTGGAACGACGAGAGTCAGCGTCAAGAGATGATCCTTCGGAAAGCACCGATACTGTGGGATAACATTTGCCGAGCGACTGAACAAGCAGTCGAGTACTATTCCCAATTGCGCGGTTGGTTCCCGGTTGAATTCAGTGGTAGGGCGAATCACACTATTGCCGTGATGGTTTTTGAGGGAAAACGCCCGGATGAACCTAACAGCGAACGCTAGAGAGTCATTATCACGTTTAATCAGCAGAATCCAAGCGTGGAGGTTCGGTCGTCGCGCAACAACAGGACAATGGTGTTTACAATGGCATTGACTTTCTTAAAGGAGGTTTGCCTGACGTACGAGAACGGGGAGATTTCGGTAGAAAGATTCACCGAGCTGGCTTTACGTGGTGCCTTCTTCCCGCGTTGAGGTCGACCCTTGACGCCGATTAAAATGCCTCTGCAACGCACCTCTCAGCCACTACCCATGATCGCGCCTCATGCTGCCAATTGAGTATTTTGATCATTTTCGTGCCGAACTCTTCGCCCTGCCGGTGAAGCCGCACGGCTATACGCGGGAGGAATTAATAAATAAGCGGTTCCATGATTTCAGTGACTGCGGGCTGGACGTGTATTATGCGCCGTTTCACTATCTGAATAAAAACGCCCGCGTATTGTTAATGGGGCTGACGCCCGGCTGGACGCAAATGGAGAAAGCCTTCCGCGCCGCGAGACTTGGCATCGCACAGGGGTTGGACGGCGAAGCCCTGTTTCACCACATCGATATGACGGCCTGCTTCGGCGGCGGTCTAATGCGCAACAATCTGATCTCAATGTTGAACGAGATCGGATTACATCGTTGTCTGAAAATCGGTTCGTGCGCCGATCTGTTCGATCTTCAGAAACCCGGCCCACCACTCGCCGGTTTTACCTCTGCGGTGAGTGCGCCGATCTTCAGGAAAGGTTCCAACTATCGAGGTTATGGACCTCAATTGCTCCAAGTTCCAAGGCTGAAGCAATGGGTTTTGGAGAACCTTGCAAAGGAATTCGCATCCGTGCATGAAGCGGTGATCGTGCCGCTCGGCACGGTCGCTAACGAAGTAATCCAATTTCTCCACGGGCACGAACCACCCCTGATCAGGCCAGACCGTTGTTTCACGGGCTTTCCACACCCCTCGGGTGCGAACGGTCATCGCAAGCCGGTTTTCGAGCGAGGGCGCGAGCGCTGGAGGGAACAATTAGCACGATGGTTTCAGAACCCCACCGACTACAAATAATCTGCATCTGCCCCTTACGTCACACCGCAAGCTCTAGCAACGCACTATTAGGACACTACCGGAAATTCGGTAGTGGGTCAGTTTGAATTTTCCTGATCCAAGAGAGCGACGATATCTGAAATGTCCCAGAGGCGATCTGTTACGCCAGCGGCCATCGCAGGAGTGGTCCTGAGAGTCTGATGAATTCTTACGAAA
>JBPCLH010000268.1:0-1072 GCA_051003475.1 Bryobacteraceae bacterium | reverse complement strand
GCCGAGACCGCCGCAGTTCAAAAACCCCGTCCGACACATTCGCAATGCATTAGGATTTACACAGCCGCAGTTTGCAAAGTTTCTCGGCGTCTCTGCGTCTTATATTGAGAAGCTCGAACTTGGTGAGCGCCTTGTGAACGATTCGATCTCTACACGGATTGCGCTCGCGGTCGGCGTATTTCCGGACTCGCTAAAAAAGAAGCGGGGTAGGCCGCGTCACTTCTATCCAGACACTGAAGGGAGCCTCGCGGATCGGATCCAAGCCTGGAGAGCGTTCATCGAACCGGTGGATACTGGTGCGGAGGACACATTCGCAGCAGTCTCATTACCGAAACTCCGGATTCTCACAGAAGCGGCCGTGCTTAAGGCGAAGGGGCTGACCTTGCTCGCACTGCTCGATGGGTGGATCGAAAAAATCAGCAGGGAGTTGGGATTGCAACCGGCAATCAACGCCGCTTTACGAAACGCGCGCGAAGATGGTCGTGATATCCAGTGGAGCAATGTCGTGTCAATTGTCAGCTCGGGTCGTGATGCTGAGATCATTCTCGTCGCGAATCAGCGAGCTGCGACCTCGTTGGAACGGGCGGCAAGCGCACGGAACACACGGATCGACAGAAAAGCGGAATCGACAAGCTCCCGTACGAGCCCAGTCAGACTCAAGCAGAGGGCAAAAGCGATTTAGGTAATAGTGAGATCCACGCAACCAGCTTTTGCGTAGTTGTTGAAAAATACTTCCTGTAGGTTTCAACAAAGGGAAACAGAAGGTATGGATGAATACAATTATCCCCGCCCAAAACAAATTTCAATCCGCCATCCCACCATCAGCAAGTGCCTGTAGCCCAAAACCGCGCGACACCCTGAACACTGGCCTCCCGCCAAAACCCGCCACCTTCGGCGCCGTTCATTATTCAAAAAAGACAGATGAGTGGCCGACTCCGAAATGGCTATTCCAAGCTCTCGACAGAGAGTTTAGGTTTACACTAGACCCGTGCAGTACCGACCAAAACGCCAAATGTGCGAAACACTTCACCCGTAAAGAGAACGGGCTGATCCAGCCGTGGCACGAAGAATC
>JBPCLH010000267.1:0-17309 GCA_051003475.1 Bryobacteraceae bacterium | reverse complement strand
CTCCGCGATCGTGTTCTCTAAGCTCGCTAATGCTCGCTCGACCGCTTCGCGTTGAGATCGCAAAGCCGGCTCGGTCTCCTTGAACAGCAGATCGTCATAAGGCTGTTTCTGCAGCCTTGCTGGCTGGGGGCTCAGTCGTGGATTTGATAAGTCGAGTGTTGTATCTTTTTCGAATTTCAGCTCCATTCCATCGCGGATGAACAGCGGCTGAACAAAAATTCCCAGCCACCTAATCTGCTTGGGATCGACAGCAACGCCCTCGGGAGATTGCATGCTCTCCAGGCTGATTTCAACCGTACTGCGGCCAGGTCCAATCACAAAACCATCGAATGTCCCACCGGTATATGTATGGCTGGCAGGATGATCCGCTCGGCTTGAGCTACGGACATATACGGACAGCGGCTCAGGATTCGGATTTTCGACATCGAATCGCAGCGAGCGCCAGGACGTCCAATCCTCGAGCGGCAGCCGCGAAGTTTCGATACCGGTCGTTTCGTATCCCTTATGGAAAGAGAGGCGCAAAACACCGTCGCCCATAGGGAACAGATCGCAATGATGCTGGTTCCAGAACCGTGCGGCCTGATCTGGCGCGAACAGCTGGCTCAGCTCCTTGCTCGGCTGTACCTCTGCTGCGGCCAACTCCGGAGCCATGGCACAAACAATGACGATCGGGATCAATACTCTCATTCGCACCTGTTTCTCGCTATGGGGATGTCGATTCAATCGTGTGAAGAGCCACCTGGGCTTCGATGCTTCCCGGGAACGCCTTGAGATATCGCTCAAAAGTCTCCTGCACCTTCGCACCTTCGTGATCTTGCACATAAATTTCGGCTAGCTTCTGATACGCCAGTTTAGACAGAGGATCAATTTGCAGCGCTCTCTCCAGGTTGTCGATAGCTTTGGTGCGATCGTGTGTCTGGTTCCAGGCAAATCCCTCATCAATGTAATGCGAAGCGACGTTTGGTTCCACCCGAACCGCACGCTTGAACGCCACTGCCGCCTCCGCTGCGCGGCCGGTTCCTAAGAGCACCACGCCTATCCCAGTCAACACAGCTGGATCGTTTGGGAAATCAGGCAGACACGCCACCAATAACGGATATCCCTGCAGCATGTACTTTGCAGATTGCAACGTCCGACCGGCTTCAATATAAGCAAGCCCAAGGTTGCGCTTGGCGAGAGCACCCTGCGGCTCGTGCCAGGCCACCAGGCTTTGCGGTTCATCACTGTCAGCCTCCGGCTGTGGGAATCGCGAGATGCGGTGGTCGGTAAACGCCGTGTGCCCGCCATCTTTAGCGGGACGGCGCGGCATGTGACAACCGATGCAATCATCGGCTGGCTTAGCATGCGAATTAAGCGCACAGCACGTTTGGGCTGCGTTGTGCGCGGCCTGAGAACTGACGAGTGCGGTACCGTGGCATGAAAGACAACGTGCGCGAAAGTATGTCTTTGCATCCGCCGGTTGCTCGTGCGGATCGTGGCAGGTCCCGCACCACATCTTTCCCTTGCTCTGCCGGGCGCACGTGCTCAAAGCAAGTTGCTGCGCATGACTGATCACCTTCAGAGGCTTCGTATGCGTGGAATCCGGCGATGCTTCAGGAACATAAACCGAGAACACGTCTTCGAGCTCCTGGCCTGGGTGGAAATCGGCAAATTGCTTTCCCAGATTGAGAATTCTCGCCTCCCCACTTAGGTGACACTGTTCGCAAATACTATCCCGAGCCCTCGGTGCAAGCTTTTTAGGATTGACGATGGAATGCGGCACGGGGCTGCGCAAGTGAGCTTCGGTCGGCCCATGACACCGTTCACACGTGATAGCCTCGCCTTCGAATGGAGGAGTTTCATAGCGGTTCAAAGTTCCTCGAATCGATTTCGCACGCCCTGCATGGCAGAACAAGCATCCCGCTGTGATGGGCCGGTCGAAATCCGGTCTGCGGTCCTCCTCATATCCTGGCGCCATGTCCCAAATTCCACGCTTCGTGTAGTAAGAAATCGGCGATTGGAAGAGATGATCGCCGATCTCCACGAGATATCCAAACGCATGCGTTCCCGAGCCGATAATGTACGCAACCTGGTGGTCGGCACTCGCTCCATGCCGTTCCAGGTGTTGAATCATCCGGCCATCATCTGACCGTATTGTGAAGCGGGTGTTCGACACAGAATGCACAAAACTCCCGGAGGGTTGTGGCTTAGGCGAAGAGAGCGAATGCGCCATGGCCGTAGCGGAGTATCCTGCAACCTCCTTTGCGTGACACTGCGCGCAAAGATGACTACACCAGCCGGGCAAAGCGCTTGCTGCAAGCGCTACCAACGCAACGACCCAACGTTTTCCTCTCATCTCGCGAGTATCCGGTTCATCAAACCGGGTAACCCAGAAATCAAAATCGCGGTTCCGCTGGAGATGACCAGGAACCACACTAGCCAATGCAAATGCAGAATCGTCGCCGAAGGGTACAGAACCTCGATCGACGCAATCGACGAATTGACTACCGGCGGTTCATTAAGATGCAGGAAAAACGCTGGTAGTGAGCTCACGCGTCGCTCCGATAAATAATGAACGCCCTGGCCCGCCGCGATGCTCTTCGTGGTGACACGCTCCGGTCCGATTACCTGCAGCTCGCCGGATACAGGAGCAATCGGTCGAATCCGCCAGCTGATCTGGTTCACATTCACGATTCGCACGCCAGGAGTTTCCACCCTGATGGCCGCGGGCGTCTTTAAAACAATTCCAGGTTGGGCAGCTTCGTCCGCGTTTTTGAGCTGAACGGTGATTACAGCCGCATCGCCGATTCTCAGCGGAGCCCGGCTATAACAAGCGTCCATCTGGGCAAGAAGAATCACAGACGGAACGATAAGAATCAGCGAAGGGCGAGCCAAAAGCCTCAATAAATGCCAGTTTTCGACGAAAAGATCGCGCTGCGCCCGCATCACCAGCGCCGGTTCATCGACAAAGAGCCGAAATTCCATCAAGTGCGCCAGCATACGATTTGTCGTGGCATGAAGCGCATGCTGATCTGACCAGCGTCGAAATACGTAGACCATCGCAAGACCTGCAAGAGCGCTTACGATAACCAGACTCCAGAGCGCTTCAGCGCCAAAATCGACTTGATTCATTCCAGATAACCAAGTCCCTTGAGTTTCTTGATGAGGTCCTCTTTAGAGTCCGCTTCTTCGAGCCGCGCCAGATCTTTCTCGATAGCATGCTCGATAAACTCCTCGAGCGAGCTATAACCGGCCTTTTGCACCAGCAGCCGCGCCCGATCACAGAGCGATTTATTGAGCTTCACCGTGGTTCTTGAGCTCATGGTCAATTAGTATATAGACTGCCCCGACATCGCTGAATCCGCCGCAATTCCGAATGACCGTAGCACCGAAACAGTGATGTCCTGCAGTTTTGGATCAGTTTTGCGAATCTTGCGGCTCGTGAAGAGAACGCCCGGTACATCAGCGGCATTGATGCAGTGATCGCCAATCCAGGCATCGACGTTATCTTCGATGGCCGTCGGCGGAATCCCGCCCAGAGCGGTTTGCCAGGAGCCCCGGAACCCGGCCGCGTAGCCAACAATCAGATCGGGAGCTACAGACGCGTTCTCTGCATCAGCGTTGGTGGCGCTAACGGCTTCGACAACCTGACGACCGTTTGTAGCATCGCGAAACGCGAGCAGTTGTTCCCGGAGAGCTTCGAGCAGCGCCTCGCGCGCCGAGCCGGGCTGAACAATTCCGCGTTTTTCGCGGCCAGCCAGGTTCACATAGAGACCGTTCAGACCGAGCGCATACGCGGTAGTGTGCGACCAGTCGACATTGCCAAGAGACGTGTCATTGCCCGGCTGCCCATGTAGGGCGAGGAAGCCTCGCTGGTACAGCCAGGTGTTGAGATGGACGGCTCGATCAAACGCCGTGAAACCATGATCCGACATCACAATCAATTCAGCGGTTGATTCCTGACGCATAACTTCGCCGATGGAATCATCGATAGCGCGGTACACATCGAGCAATTCCCGTTCGTGCCGATCCCACAGCATGTGTGAATTCTGATCAACCGAGGAGAAATAGAAGAACAGGAAACCGTGCTCGAAATGCCGCAGGGCATAACGGAGCTGCATTCGTTCATCCTCGAGAACCAGGCGGCTCTGTGTCAGAAACTGCGGTAGATTGAATACGCCTTGCCGCAGGGCAGAGGTGTCTTCCGGTGTACCCAGCGTGTAATATCGCCCGGTTTTATCGGCGACCGTTCGGCTGAACGATGCAGGAGCAGAGATGGGTAGGACCGGCGAGACAGGGTCGATATTAATTGGCGATATGTAGAGTTCGAAGCGCGGGTGAAGCTGCCTCGCGAAAATTCGAAACATGCCGCGGGCCGAGGCCACGTGCGGGATCAGAGGAAAATCAGCGGCCAGCCACCCGGACCATTCACCCTCCCGAATGATGGCCATTTGACCGGCAACCGCGACACGCGCGAATGGCTGTTCAGGATCCACGTCCACAACCAGATCCACAGTTGAGATTCGATGATCCTTGCGAAGCGAATTCGGCGGCCCTTGGATGGGCAACACGATGCGCGTGCCGCTAAGGTCGACTTTCACAATACGTCCGCCAGAAACGGAACGCGTCAGCTCCTCCGGATCGTCCATGTAGAAGCTGAACGTGCCAAGAGTGCCTTCGAGATCGGGCGTGCCCATGCCCGAAAGCGCGCGTCCGGATTCGAGCGGCGGGTAATTCGTCGGCATCCGCACGATCGTGACCGGTATTCCCCTTGCGGAGAGAATCTGCCAAAATGCCGTTCCCCTACGGAGCGAAATAACTCGCGAACCTGATAACGGCAGCCGGTATGGGCCGAGAGGCAGGTTGTAGCGTGGCTCTTGAGTCCTGCTCATTGAAGAGAATGGCAGCAAGGTAGACGGATCGCGATGCACGAAATCAAAAATGCCGTGCGCAGCGGGTTCAAGACCCGTGATGAACGTGGACCAGGCGACCGGACTCTGCGGCGGCGTCGTAGTTCCAAGACGGCTAAAGCTCCCACGACTCCGCAGCCGCGCAAGGTTGGGTAGAGCGCTCCAGTGCCGCTCGACGAAGTTAGGATCCATGCCGTCCACGCCGAGGACGATAACCTTCTTGCTTTGCACCGGAGCGTGGGACAGCCGGCACGCCGTTAAGAGCACGACGAGTAAAGCCGGTGACGCACGAACGAGGTGACTCACCGATGCGGCGCGAAACTCACGCAAAACGAACGAGCGATTCCCCTTCCATCCAGGATGGCCGCTCGATTCCGAAAAGATCCAAAGCTGTCGGAGCCATATCCTCAATCCCGGGATCATTCGCATCCAGCTTGCGGTTCGAGAACAGGACGCCAGGAACCAGCACAGGATCGACGCAATGATCTCCGCTCCAGGCTTTGCAATTGTCTTCGAACACTCGTGCCGTGACTCTGCCGACCGCCGCTCCCCAGCTCGTACGATAGCCTGCCGCGTAACCAACGATCAGGTCCGGCGCCGCGCCGATATACGGTCCTTTGTAAATTGCGGACGAGTCATAAACCGCGCGTATGCCGACTTCACTCCTATCGTCATCCCGGAGGTTCGTCAATTGAGCGATCAGCTCCTGTTTTAAAGTTGGAACCTCGTCGCGATCCACAATGCCTTGCGCTTCCCGGCCTCTGAGGTTCAGATACAGACCTCCCAGCCCGAACGTGTACGCACGCGTGCGGCTCCAGTCGATTCCCTCCAAGTACTCCGATCCTTCCGATCTTCCCGCTTCGAGCGCCAGATATCCATGCTGATGCAGCCACGCGTTCAGGTTTACACCGCGGCGAAATGCGCAGAAGCCGTGATCGGAGAGGACAAACAGCGCTGTTTTCTGATCCACGTACCGAAGCGTCTCTCCAACCACCCGATCCATATCGCGGTATAAACGTTCAATGACCGTGGAGTGCGAGTCATTACATCGGCTGCCGCGCGAGGGATCGAGATATCGGTAGAACATGTGCTGCACGCGATCGCTCGTATCGAATACGCACGCGACCACCCCATTCCGCGTACGGTCGAGCGCCCCGAAAAACATGGCTTCCCGCTCACGTTGGATGAATTCGGACTGCTTCAGAAATGCTTCTTCGTCAATCGCTCCTTCATTGAGTGCCCACGTATCCTCCGCCATCCCGAGCGTTGCGAATGAGCCAAGAAGTTTTGCCAGGTACATCGCGTAATAACGAGGATGGCTGATCGGAAGCGCGGGATTTTCGGGGTCGATCTCAACGGGGGTGACGTACAGCGACAAGTCAGGTTCAGTTTTGGTAAGCAGAAAACGTGCGATGCCGTGCACGCAAACTCCGCCGGTAGCGTAAAACTTCAAACGAATCCAAGGCGTATACTCACCCATTTGAAGCGGATAAGATTCGTCTTGAATTTCAAGTATCGGCATTTCAGCCCCAGTATTCCGTCGAATTCGGAACGGGATGCGCAGTGCGCCGCCCTCGACTACTTCATCATCCGGACCAAGCAGCGTGCCTCGAAAACCATCTCCGTCTGCCGCCAGAGTGCTTCGCATCCCACCTTCGCAGGACCCGTTTTCAGGCTCTGTCGAGAACCAGGAGAATGTGCCTTGTGTTCCGCGCAGATCGGGCGTCGACATTGCGGATAGCTGGCGGCCCTTGAACTGGTCAGGCGGAAATGTAACCGGTACCCGAAGAATCGTGCTCCCGATATCGTGCCGCCCGAGAATCTTCCAGAAAGGCTCACTTTTTCGCCGCAGCTCGATTGACGGCCTCCCTAATGGGATCCGGTACTTTCCAAGTCGCAGCACGCGACTAGACGGCTTGACCCTGCCGGAAGAGATCTCCGGCGCATACGTTCTCAGATCGCGATTCAGAAAATCAAAGATGTTGTGCTTAGCGGGATTCACTCCGGTCGCGAAAGTGGACCACGCAACCGGGGAAAGCGCGGGGAACGTAGTGCGCAGCCGGTGGTACGAACCTTTCTCTTTGAGCTGGCTTAAATTGGGCAGCTTCCCCTCGGCCATGAACCTTTCGGTGAGCGCAGGATCGAGGCCGTCGAGCCCCAGAAAGATGAGCTTCCTTATCCGCGATTTGCCGAACTTGCGCCTGCGCCGAATCAGCAACCAGAGCATTCGGAACGGCCAGAAGAGAAATGACACCAAGCTCGCGAGCAATGAGAGGACCACCGTCAGAAACGAGCCTAGAAATGCAAACCCCGCGCCAGGTCCGATGTAGGCGAGTTGCATTTGTGATTGGTGAGCCTGGCGATGCTCACACAGCAGAATGACGGTCGCCAACGTGATCAACAGGATTGCGAGCCGCCGCGCGCCAGCCGCGGTCATCTCACTTTTCCTTCAACGAATGGCACTTCGAAAACCTTCTCGTGCTGTATTGGGCCGTGTCCGAAGTAACCATCTTCGCCAAACAGTTCACCATGATCGGACGTGATCGTGACGTACGTGTTCTTTGGAACTAAATCAAACAGCTCTTCGATCACCGTGTCCAGATACTTCACCGCGTCAATCTGGCGCTGCCGCAGCACGCGAAGTTTGGCCTCGTCGAACATCTTCCCGCGAGTTCGTCGCAATCTGCCGCCAACAATCTCGTCATCCAGGTGTTTGAATATTCCGTGAACGCCGCCGATGCGCGGCCATTCTTCTTCCGGCTCACCGGGCAGCGCGTAAGGATAGTGCGTTTCGCCGGCATTGAGGAGATAAAAAGAGGGCTGTTCCTCGGGGAACGTCATATCGGCGAACATGGCGCGCATATCGTTGTGCCGCTCCATCAACTTATAGCTGTCGAAACCCGTGTTCAGAATCGTAAACGGATTTAGCACCGGCATCGACACCAAAGCATTTGTACGGTATCCGAGACTTTGCAGCAGCGCCGGAAGGTACAGCCGCGGCACGAATCGCTTGAATTCCAAGTCCTCGGCCCCCAGCCGCTCGTTGAACTTCAGAAAGTCACGTTTGTAATAGTCAGAGGCAAAAACTTCTCGTGGGCTGATATGGGGCATTAACCCCATCAGGAGATTGTAGTGAGAGGGTGCAGTCCATGAGGCATAAGACCACCGCCGCTCGAAAGCGCCCAGCTTGCGCATGACCTTCGGCCGCGCGCGTGTGAAGGAATCATACCGGCAACTATCGAGAACCACAAGAATGTAGTTATTCCTGGTTCCTTTGCGTCGCCTGTCGATTGCCATCAATGACAGTGAACCACAATTGCCCCATCGGCAGCCAAAAGTCACATCTCGCCGTTCGCCGGTCAATTCGCGCTTCTCGCCAGGATCACGGATCTCACGGGCACTCAGTTGCGTCTAAACAGCCATGGGACGTTTGACCACACAAGAGAAAGCGGAGTTCCAAACCCTCGATGCGGCCTACCGCGAAGCCTGGGCGCGACTTCTGTTACGGGTTAGTTACTGGCAGTCTCTGAAACCAGATCAGAATGCAGACAGCGTTGCCGTCCAAAAAGCATGGGACGCAGTGGAACGAGCCGAAGCCGAGTACCGTCAACGTCGAAACATGCTTGCGGAATATCTACTCCCGAGCGCTGTGCAAGCTAAGCAACTTGTCAAATGTTGACGCATGCCATAGGTTGGACCCGGTCAGTTTTGATCTACCCAGCCTTAATTTCTAGTATTTAAATTCTACTTACCATAGGCTCGGAGAGATTCCCCCAATTTTCGATTTCGATAAATAGAAGTTATGATATTCCATCGGCCCCAGTACCGTTGCCCAAACCGATAGTACGTACTCAAATGACCAGAGGCTACGGTCGCGACCGTAAGCCTCCTGATCACAATGGCTTACTTCGTTAGAGCTTCTCACCCTCCTAATTGACAGCCGGCGAATTCCGGTTAATAATTTACATTCAAAGGGTTAATTTCTGATTGAGGTAACGCGGAGAGAATTTCCGACTCTTCGGTGCGCTCTACCTGCTTGCACCGATTTTTCGAAGTAAGCGACGGGTCTTTCGGCGGCACATGTCGAACAACAAAGCCGTCGCAAGAAATTAGGATTGGTGCGTTTTCTTCCAGTTCAGCATGGCTTTCCGCGATCGTCATTCGAAGCGGCCGGCGGTTTTTTAAGGCGCTATAATGGTAAGAAGAGTCTCCCATCCAATCCGCCGCATAAGGGCAATTTGCGTTATCCGATCAGTTAAGCATTCATCACCTAGTTCAATCGCAACACTCCCGATCGCTCTCAAGCCATTGCAAAGACGTTCTGTGGCTGATCGGCCGAGCACTTGCCTGATAAGGCGTGTCGCTCTACGAAATATGCGCGAGCGAGCCCAGTTTGGATGTCAAGCGCGCACGACCGGCGAGAAAAGCCTTCGCGTTCGAGGGTCCCGAATTTAGACTTCAGGAGAGTTTTATGAAACGACGAAATTTTTTACAGGGAATCGCCGCCGGAGGCGCTACTTTAGCAACCGGCGGTCTATGGACGGCCGCCACCGCCAGCGCTCAAAACCCGCCGAGTGGTTGCCCGCCGGCGCCCGTAAACGGCACTCCTTTCCGCCGTGGTCAAGATACCCGGCCAATAGTTCAGCGTAAGTCGGTCAGCGCACTAACGTCCTCGCAGATTAGCCAACTCAGGCTCGCGTTCGCGAAACTGCGGGCGCTGCCCTCCACTGATAACCGCAGGTGGGTGATTCAGGCCGATATGCACGCGCTCTACTGCCAGGCATGCAATCACGATCTAATCCAATCAGTTCATGGAACTTGGATTTTTTTCCCTTGGCATCGTGCTTTCCTCTACTACTTTGAACGCATCCTTGGCTCTCTGGTCGGAGATATCAACAATTTCCGCCTCCCGTATTGGGATTGGGAAAACCACCGTTTCCTTCCGGAGATCTACGCAATACCCGCAAACTCCAGCAATTCTCTTTATGATGCGAATCGTTACGCCCCAATTAACCAGGGTGTAAACTTACCTTCAACGGACGGATCAGCGGCACGCATCGCTCTGCTCGATGGAATCACTGACTTTGCGACTTTCGGCGGAACCGCCACGAGGGGAGGTGCCTGCGAAAGCAATCCGCATGATCCCATTCACGATGACATTGGATTGCATACATCCCCGTTTCATGATATGGGCCACCTTGGCTACGCTGCCCGCGATCCGATCTTCTACTCCCATCACGGCAATATAGACAAAATCTGGAGCCAGTGGAATGCTCTCAGTGCTACCAGTCCATCCCCGGCCTATCGGAATCCAACCGATCCAGCGTTCCTTTCCGAGCGTTGGAACTTCTACGATGAGAATGGACGAGTTGTGTCAATGAGTGCTGCTGACGTGCTCAATCATCCGACCTATCTCAGATACACTTATCCCGCCCCAACTACAACGACAACCCGAACTTCTTCTCTTTCAGCAGCCGCATCGCCGACCACTGCGCTTTCTTCGTCTTCAGCTCCGCGCACCGCACCAGTCGTGGACATGTATGAGGCTAAGCTGAACTACTCCGGAAACGCCTTACGTCCTGGCCCGGCTCTGGACCTGTCTTACACGGTAAAGACGAGTCTGAGTCAAGCCGTCAGAGAACAGGGCTCTGTCGCAATCGTACTTCGAGGTGTTCCGGTCCCTGAGAATGCGACCGGAGTTTTTGACATTACTTCGGTTCGTGGCAGCAGCATGAAACATCTTGGAACCGTGGCAGTCGTGGCGGACGCAATGCGGATGGGCATCCAGCCTAAAACGGTTGTGCTGGATGCAACCGATGCGGTTGATGACTTGGTCAATGCATCGAACCCGGCCAGGATTACGGTTGTCCCGCGCGACGGGAACAGCAGTAGCAGCTTTATCCTCCGGGCAGAAGATATGGATTTGCGCGTGATATCGCGACGCTAACCGGCGGGCGCGTAGCCTAGATGTCGTAGTAAAGAGCGAACTCGTACGGATGCGGCCTCAGGCGCACCGCATCGGCTTCGCTCTTGCGCTTATAGGCGATGTAGGTGTCGATCAGGTCCTCTGAAAATACATCACCCTTCACAAGAAAGCCGTGATCCTGCTCGAGGCACGTCAATGCTTCATCGAGTGAGGCGGGCATAGAAGGGACGGAGCTCATCTCTTCCGGAGACAGATCGTAGATGTCTTTGTCCAGCGGCTCGCCCGGATCGATTCGGTTTAAGAGACCGTCAAGCCCGGCCATCAGCATCGCGGCAAATGCCAGGTACGGGTTCGCTGAAGGATCGGGCGGGCGAAACTCGACGCGCTTCGCTTTCGGGCTTGCTGAATACATCGGAATCCGGCACGCTGCCGACCGATTCCGCCGTGAGTAAGCCAAATTCACCGGAGCTTCGTAACCCGGCACAAGCCGCTTGTAGCTGTTTGTAGTCGGAGCGATGATGGCTGACAACGCCCGGGCATGTTTCAGGAGTCCTCCGATGTACCACAACCCGGTCTGGCTGAGTCCCGCATACCCGTCACCGGCGAACAGAGCTTGACCCTGTTTCCATATGCTCTGATGCGTGTGCATGCCGCTGCCGTTGTCGCCAAAGAGCGGCTTAGGCATGAAGGTGGCGGTCTTACCGTTTTGTTGAGCCACATTGCGGACGATGTACTTGTACAGCATCATGTTGTCCGCCGATTTCACAAGGGTGTCGAAGCGCTGATCGATCTCGCACTGGCCTGCTGTAGCCACTTCGTGGTGATGGCATTCGATGACGATGCCGCACTCCTGCATGGTTTCCACCATCTCTGACCGCAGTCCTTGATAATGGTCGGTCGGAGGAACAGGGAAATAGCCTTCTTTATAACGGGGCCGGTACCCGAGATTGTTCGCTTCGCGTCCCGAGTTCCAGCGGCCTTCTTCGGCGTCGATGAAATAAAAACCCGAGTGAGCGTTCTGATCAAAACGGATGTTGTCGAAAACGAAGAACTCAGCCTCCGCGCCGAAGTACGCTGTATCACCCACTCCGGAATTCTTGAGGTAAGCCTCGGCCTTCTGTGCGATCCATCGCGGATCGCGTTCATAACTCTGTCGCGTGAGGGGATCGCGCACATTGCCGATCATGACGATCGTGGGGATTTCGTAGAACGGATCGGCAAATGCCGTGCTCGCATCGGGGATCAGCAGCATGTCACTCTCATTGATCGCCGCCCAGCCTCGGATGCTCGAACCATCAATGCCGAAGCCGTTCTCGAACGAGTCTAAGCTGAGCTCAGAAATCGGATAAGTGATGTGATGCTGCAATCCTGGGATGTCGCTGAACCTGAGATCGAGTTGTTTCACTTCCTTCTGCTTGGCGAAATCTAAAACTTCCTGTGGATTCATTTGTTGAATTGGTGTTGTGGCCTTTCAAATACTGACTAGCGCTTCACTGGATAGTAAGCCACTAGTCCAAGCGTTACAGTGGTCTGGCTCTTCGAAGACGCCGGGACAGTTCCATGATCGAAGAATGGAACATTTGAGCCATCACGTCTGAATTCGAGACGAGTCAAAAGTCCGTTCAAGATTTTGTACTCACCAGTAACCGTCACCTCATGTAGTCTCTGGCGTGTGCCCGTCGAGAACCCGGTCGCATCGTTGAAATATTCAGCCCTCGGCGTAATCGCGATGTGCTGATTCATCTGAAAGTGGACTGCTCCCGCAAATCCGATCCAATGATCGACGCCGCTGCTCAGCGGATGTCGTTGCTGCCCGTAATCGAAGTTCAGATAGGCATTGATTTTGTCATTCGGCGTCAGAAGCAGCGTCGTGTCATACAGGTTGCGGTTACGATTATTCGGGCCGGTATATTGCGGGCCGACGTAATAGTTGTGACTCCAAGTGAACTTTTTGCGAGTAATGGCGCCAGTCAGGCCAACGGTCTGCATGTTGTTGCCGTGGTCATCCACAATGGCGTTCCATCCATTCACCAGTTGAAAGCCCACATTGAGGCTGCTGCCAATCGGCATGGAAGTACGTATTCCGAAGTGGTAATACGGAATTGCCCACGAGAACAGTAACGACCGCGAGTAATTCCAGTTGTCTTTTGTTTCGATCACTTCCGCGCCCGCCGAAGTTACAAACTCTCCGAAATCCGCCTCAAATCCCTTCCAGTTCTTAGGCTTAAGGCTTATGTAAGACTGTTCAATGAAGCGGTAGAAATCGGGGTCGGGGTGTGGTGTTTTCTCGATTTCGAATGCACGACCGAACCCAACGTCTACGCGGAAACCGACCGGCGACGGATCGCGGCTCACCGTAAGCTTCGCCAGATTCAGGTCTACCTGATCGGTCCTGTCATTGAAGTTGTATAACTTATTAAAGCCCGACTCAGGATGGTTATTGTTGAAGCCGTAGTAGCCGTCCACCATGCCTGTAAAATCAATCTTTCCGAAACTGAGTGATGATCCAGAAGCCGCCGCAGCCGTTGCGGGAGGAGCCTGGTCCTGTGCAGCAGGCGGCGTTTGTGCTGGTGCTTCGGTTGGGGGGCTGGCCTGCCCCCAGGCATATGGGCAAATGAATGGTGCCAATACCAGGAGCGCGGTCCTTACCCTGTGCGTTCGCATGTTTCCTCCCAAAACTTAGATTCGACACGGAACGCGGTGTCAGGGCAACAACGGAGTAAGTCGGTCGGAATCACCGATCCCAGTATTTACTCTATCGGCGAATTGGCCACAAATCCAATCAAAACTTTGTATGATCCTGATCTGCTCGCGGGATACTAAATGGGATTCGCACCGACCGTCACGATCTATGCTACCTTCGGGCATGGCGACAGCAGGAAAACCATCCGAGCCGCCGGATTCCCACCTCTCACTGCTTCATCGGGTCAGCAACATTGTCAGTTCGGACCTCTCCCTGGACGAAATGCTTGGGGAAATTGTGGGCCTCACAGCTCAAGTGACGGAGTGCGATGCGTGCCTCGTTTACCTCATCGAACGAGAAACAAATGAGATTGTGTTGCGCGCGTCGCAAGTGCCTCACCAGAGGGATCTCGGAAATATCCGCCTCAAAATTGGCGAAGGCGTTACGGGATGGGTGGTTGAGCACCGGTCGGTAGTCGCTCTTCCTAGGAACGCGGCCGCGGATCATCGTTTTAAGCGCTTCCAAGCTTTAGTGGAAGACACATATGAGGCGTTTTTGTCTGTTCCGCTCATCAGCGGAGGCGACGTGATTGGAGTCATCAATGTTCACCATCGCGAGCCGCATGACCAAACGTCGGAGGAGATTTCGCTCCTGACATTTATAGGTGAGCAGATGGGCGGCGCGATCACGAAATCTTCCCTGGCGGAAGACAATGCCCGGCTGCAGGACGAGACGGAAGAGATGCGCGTCCAGCTCGAAACGCGGAAGGTCGTCGAGCGTGCAAAAGGCATTTTGCAGCAGCGCGACCGGCTGACCGAAGAGGAAGCCTATTTGCGTTTGCGCAATGAGAGCCGCAGATTACGGCGACCGATGCGAGAGCTAGCGGACGCGATCATCCTTTCGGAAGAGCTCAGCAGGAAGAGCGAAACGCCAAGTTAGGCGTTTACTATCTATGGGCATCGGAAAAACTTCAGGCCGTCATTCAAGATATTGATTAGACACCAACCGGCAACAAAGCATACACTACAAATTACTCGCTGAAACTCCCGTCACGCCGCCGGCCCCGTCCCGCTGGTTACATCAGCAAATCAAGTCGTTTCTGAAATGAACCAATGGGAGCTAATTTCACGTGATCATCTTTTGCACCGTACTGACTCTTACTCTCCTCTTACTCACGGCGAGACGGCTGTCCACTAAGAAAACCTCTAAATTGAGCGCCACGCCGGGCAAAATCAGGCGATTGATGGGACGGTTGCGCAGCCCTCAATGGCGACACTATGGCGCACTCCTTCTCGCCGGCAAGCTGATTGGTATTGCAGTGCTCGTCTCCGGCACTTATCTGTTGAATCCCGACTTGCTGGGTTTCAAAGTGTTTGCGGCAGATCCCGCGCTGAAGGGAAACGACATCGTCAACCCAATAAATACCGTGTGGACTCTAGTGGCGGCCTTTCTTGTATTTGGCATGCAGGTCGGCTTCACCATGCTTGAAGCGGGCTTCTGCAGGTCGAGAGAAACCGTCAACGTTCTGATGGAGTGCATCGTCGACACGTGTCTTTGCGGGCTGCTTTTTTATGCATTCGGCTTTGCGTTCATGTTCAGTCACGGGAACGGTTTTATCGGTTATCACTGGTTCTTTTTGCAAGGAGCGCCGACCACATACGAGAGTACCGGCGTCGCGTTTCTGGCATTTTGGCTTTTCCAATTCGCGTTTGCTGACACGTGCTCGACGATTACTTCCGGCGCAATGATCGGGCGCACTGGGTTCGTCGGCGATCTGCTCTACAGTGTCGCGGTTTCAGGATTTATCTATCCGATCATCGGGCACTGGGCGTGGGGTCCTGACGGATTCTTAGCAACCATGGGCAGCGCGGGGTACTTCTTGCCATCACTGGGAACGGGTTTCCACGATTTCGCTGGATCCACGGTGGTCCATACGATTGGCGGCTTCATCGCTCTGGCGGGGGCTATCGTTCTTGGCCCTCGATTGGGCCGGAAATTCAAACGCGACGGAGGCGGACCTATGCTGCCTCATGATTTAACGATCGCGGCTTCGGGGGGCCTGCTGCTCTGGTTCGGGTGGTACGGCTTCAACCCGGGCAGCACCCTCTCCGCTATGGATTTTGTAGGCATTGGCCGTGTCGCCACGAATACTACCCTCGCAGCGTGTGCCGCTGGACTCACCGCGATGACGTACGCCTATATCGGAAGCAAGAAATGGGACGTGAGTTTCACGGTCAATGGATTCCTTGCAGGTCTGGTTGCCATCACGTGCCCCTGTTACTGGGTGAGTCCCACGGGTGCGATTCTTCTGGGCGGAGTAGCTGGCGTGCTGGTCGTTGCGGGTGTCGAAGTCTTGGAATGGCTGCGCATTGACGATCCGATCGGGGCGGTACCGGTACACGGCTTCTGCGGTATCTGGGGGACCCTTTCGCTGGGCTTCTTTGCATGTGGGCAATACGGCGCTACCGGGCCTTTCGCACCCGATAATTCGGCGCCTCTTAAAGGAGTGTTTTATGGAGGCGGATTTACAGTGCTGACCGCTCAAGCGATCGGAAGTGCCATTATCACAGTCTCCACATTCGTTATAGCGATGGCCGTCATGTACCTGGTGAACGCGTTCAAACTGCTCAGAGTTTCCGCCGACGGTGAGCGCTATGGCTTAGATTTGCATGAGCACGGAATTCCGGCTTATCCGGAATACTCAATCTCATCAGCAGGCCGACCAATGGGCATGCATGTCGGTGGGCCCGATCAGGCGCTCGCTGAACCGGGTGGGCGTGTCACTCTAGGCGCGCCGCACCCGAGACCTTCCTGAGGACGCTGGATTACTTGGTCGGCGCTGTCTGTGAAAGGAACGAATGAAAAAGATCGAAGCGATCATACAACCCTTCAAGTTAGACCAAGTGAAAGAGGCTCTGGCGCGAGTTGGAGTGGATGCACTCACCGTCAGCGAAGTACGCGGTCATGGGCGGCAGAAGGGACACAAAGAAACATATCGCGGGGCCGAGTACGCGGTTGATCTCGTACCCAAGATAAAGCTCGAATTGGTCGTAGCCACCGCTCGAGCGGACGACGTGATCGGGGCTATCACTGGCGCCGCTCGAACGGGGAAAATTAGCGATGGTAAGCTCTTTATCTACGACGTGGCCGATGCGGTTCGCATTCGAAACGATGACAGGGGAGAAAGCGTTCTGTAAGTCGAGAACACGTGTTCCCCACTATTCAACCGGCTGCGAGATCCGCACCCAATCCACCTGCATCGCCTCAGGAAAGCTAGAGGTTGCATCAGGAGCCCCAGGCCAGTCTCCGCCAACCGCTAAGTTCAGCAACAGAAAAAATGGATGATCAAAAACCCACTTCGCGCCTTTCGGGAGCGAGGCCGGAGTAACGGTTGTATACACGGTGCCGTCGAGTAGAAACTTGATAGAGCTCGGTGACCACAAAACGGCGTAGACGTGGAAGTCATCGCTCAATGCCTTTCCGGCGGGTAAAAAGTGTTGCGAGGTGATGCCGCCCTTACCGAAGTACTGTGGCCCATGCACTGTGCCGTGCACAATTGCCGGCTCCTTCCCGATGTTTTCCATGACATCGATTTCGCCGCACTTTGGCCAACCTAGAGCCTCAATATCGTCGCCGAGCATCCAGAAAGCCGGCCACATGCCTTGTCCGGAAGGAATCTTCATCCGAGGGTGTCCCAGGCTTAGTTGAAGGCTAGAGGCGGCGGTGGCGGCCGGTTCGTTAGAATCGATTCGCCAAAAACAATCCTTGGAAAGGACACCACCGCCGTGAAGAAACCGTACCATATCGTGAG
>JBPCLH010000266.1:0-52188 GCA_051003475.1 Bryobacteraceae bacterium | reverse complement strand
AAGGCTTGAGCTGCCCGGCGGGTTTGTCTCCCATCTCGATTTCTCCCAAAGCATGGGAATGGTTGGAGCGGCGCCCCGAAGCGCCTTTTACCTGGTATCTGGATCTATTTTTGCTGGCGAAGTATTTTGAAGCTCCACACGTGTATCACCACACTCCATCGCCGCCGCTCTACTATGCAATGCATCAGGCTCTTGCCGTGATTGAAGAGGAGGGTTTGCGCAATCGGTGGAACCGGCATCAGCGCACAAACGAACGCTTGGTGGCCGGGTTGACCAAGCTGGGCTTTCAGCCGCTGGTCACGAATCCGGAAGAGCGGATCTGGAATCTAACTACGGTTATTCCGCCCGCCGGGGTGGATGAAGCGCAAGTGCGTCGAAGGCTGGTTGAAAAATACGGGATCGAAGTGGCGGGGGGAATCGGCCAGCTCACGGGCAAGATCCTTCGCATCGGAACAATGGGACCGCTCGCGACTGACGAGAATGCGGATTTCTTCCTGAAAGCTTTAGGCGCCTGCATGTAGGAGGCGAGTGTAGTTAAGGGAGTTTATGCCGTCCGACTTTGTCATTCAACTTGGGTTGTGCCAGCTCCAATTGCTGAAGGGTGACATTACGAATATCGCTGTCGATGTAATTGTGAACGCAGCAAATTCGCAGCTAGCCGGAGGCGGCGGGGTAGATGGGGCGATTCACCGGGCCGGGGGTCCGGAGATCATGCGGGAACTGGATGAAGTCCGCGCTCAGATCGGCCGGTGCGAGACAGGGAACGCGATTGCAACGCAGGCTGGGCGGCTCCCGGCGAAATACGTCTTTCACGCGGTCGGGCCCGTATACCGGGATGGCCAGCATGGCGAGCCAGCGCTGCTCGAGGCTTGTTATCTGAACTCCCTGAAGCTGGCTGCGGAACGCGACGCTAAAAGCATCAGTTTCCCTTCGATCAGCACCGGCGTTTACGGGTACCCCATCGAAGACGCTGCCGAAATCGCGGTGAAGACGGTAGCTACATGGCTGCGCGAACATACAGGTCCCGTGCGGGTAGCAAAGCTCGTGCAGTTCAGTGAGCGGGATCATCAGGTCTATCGGATGCACGCGGAGAAGCTGCGAGGAAAATTCTCAGCGGGTACTGGCACTTGAGCGGGCGGGCGCTTCGGCACCGGCGCGTAGTTCACATACAATGTAGATGGCCGATGCAAGTTCTCGACGCTGGAGCGCACCAGTATCTACTTCTCGAATTAGATCCTGAGTTTATAGGAAACATCGCCCGTCAGGCGGGTTTTCAGTTCAAGATCGACGATCAAAGCCGTGTGCTATCGCTCGACCTGTCGGCGGCCGACCGGCAAGCTCCTTTGCTTCTGTTCGACGCTGCAGATCCGGGAAACCTCGGGTGGTTTTCGCGTTGCCAGTTCTACGTGGACGGCAAATCCGGCAGCGTACTGCAGACGCCTCTTTCGCTCGCCAATCAACGGGATAAGACGGGAAGGGCTCTGCCCCATGCAGTTCGTTTGCAAATTGCGAAGGAATTGCCCGGAACCTTTCGGATGCCGGGACGCCAACCCGTAACCGAGCAGGTGATTTATGCGGTGCTTTTTAACTTGCTGAATGCTCTCTTGAACACCGGCGTAGGAGTGTGCGGCGGACCTGCGATCAAACCGCTGGCAGGACGCACTGAACATTTTGGCCCGCGAAACTGAGTTTCGCTCGCACTTCAGTCACGTTTTGACGGCAGAACTTTAAACGCCGATTTCCTTCTTAGCCTGCTCCACGATCTGCTCTACTTCATATTGGTACTGATCGAGCAGATTTTTGCCGGTTGCTTCAAAGCGCATGACCAATATTGGCTGCGTGTTTGACGCGCGGACCAATCCCCAGCCTCCTTCGAACTGCACCCGTACCCCGTCTATATCCACGATCGGGCGCTGCTTGCGATAGATTTCGGCGACTTTGTCCACAATGTGGAATTTTTGGTCATCTGGACAATCGATGCGCAGCTCAGGCGTTGAGACAAGCTTTGGGAGTCCTTCGAGCTGGTAGGAGAGCGGCTTGCCTGATTTTGAGACGATCTCGAGTAGCCGGCACGCTGCATAAATCGCGTCATCATAGCCGTAGTAGCGATCAGCGAAGAACATATGGCCGGACATCTCGCCAGCCAATTCGGCGTGTTCCTGCTTCATCTTTGCCTTGATGAGCGAGTGGCCGGTCTTATACATGATTGGGTTCCCGCCAAGCTCCTTCAGCTTGTCGAACATAACCTGTGAGCACTTCACTTCCCCGATGAACGTGGAGCCTGGTTTCCGGGAAAGAATCTCGCGACCGAAGATAAGCATCAACATGTCGCCATAGACGACGTTTCCATGCTCATCGACAGCACCAATCCGATCGGCATCACCGTCGAACGCAATCCCGAGATCCGCTTTGTGCTTGCGAACTCCCTCGGTCAGATCCTTGAGATTTGCGGGGATGGTGGGATCAGGATGGTGATTCGGAAAATTACCATCCATGTCAAAGAACATTTCTGTTGCATGGACGTCGAGCTTCTCAAATAGGCGATGAACAGTCGGACCGGCCGTGCCGTTGCCCCCATCCACGACCAGTTTCACTTTACGCTCAAACTTGAACTGCGACGCGATCTCGTCGACATATGGAGTGATCGCGTCAACGCTGCGAACTGACCCTTGACCAGACTCGTAGTCGTTGTTCTGGATCAGCTTATATACGTCTTGAATCGCTTGCCCGTACAAAGTGGAGGTACCGCATACCGTCTTGAACCCGTTACAATCGGGTGGATTGTGGCTGCCTGTGATCATTACTGCACCATCTGCTTTGAAGTGCACTGCCGCGTAATAGAGAACAGGCGTGGGGACGGTTCCCGTATCCAGGACATGAGACCCCGCGGCAACTAGCCCATTCATAAGGGCGGCGTGAAGACGGGCGCTGGTCAAGCGGCAATCGTGCCCGAGGCAAATCGTGCGCCCGCTGTGGCGAA
The DNA here is from genome assembly GCA_051003475.1 of Bryobacteraceae bacterium. Taxonomy (GTDB): domain Bacteria; phylum Acidobacteriota; class Terriglobia; order Bryobacterales; family Bryobacteraceae; genus Bog-105. Next base: position 49,208 of record JBPCLH010000266.1, on the reverse strand, counting down.
TGATGTAAGTGGCCAGTGCTTGCCCTAAGAACTCAACATCTGAATCAAGCAGTTCCTCATCGGCAATGCCACGAATGTCGTATTCGCGGAAAATGCTGGGCTTGAGCATGTGCTTTCAGAATAGCGGTGTGCTTCTGTCCGCTTGCCTCCGGGACGGGCGCATTAATTTAGAACTTCGCGGCGGACAACGACGCTTTCAAGGTACTCCTTGTCGATGTCATAACCCAGGCCGGGAAGATTTGTCAGTTCGATTGTCCCGTGAGAGGTTACCTGAACCGGCGGCATAATTACATCGCGCTTCCAATAGCGCTTGCTCGCCGATACATCGCCCGGAAGTACAAAATTCGGAAGCGTCGAAAGCGCGATATTGTGCGCGCGTCCAATCCCCGATTCGAGCATGCCCCCACACCAGACGGGAATGCCGTTCGACTCACAGACATCGTGCAGCCGTTTAGCTTCGCTAAAGCCGCCAACGCGCCCGAGTTTAATGTTGATGATGCGGCAAGCTTTCAGACGAATCGCCTGTTCGCCATGGTGGGCTGAACGTATGCACTCATCGAGACAAACCGGAGTTTCGAGGGAGCCCTGCAGCACTGCATGGTCAATGATGTCGTCGTGAGCAAGCGGCTGTTCGATCATCATCAAGTAGAATTCGTCCAACTTCTTCAGGCGCTCAAGATCCCGTAGAGTGTAAGCGGAGTTGGCATCCGCCATGAGCTTGATGCCGGGAAAGCGCTCACGTACCTGCCGCACGACATCGACATCCCAGCCGGGCTTGATTTTCATCTTGATGCGTTGGTAGCCGGCAGCAAGTTCCGTCTCGATTTTCGCGAGCAATTCTGGAACAGTGTTTTGGATGCCAATGGAGACGCCACACGCAATCTCACGGCGCGCGCCACCCCCGATTGTTTTCCAAAGTGGTTCGTTGTTCAACCGGGCCTGCAAGTCCCAGATCGCGGTCTCAATGCCGCCTCGGGCCATATTATGGCCACGTATATGCTCTGTTCGTGCAGCTGTTTGATCTGGCGAAGCGAAGTCGTGCCGGAGTATTCGTGGAGCAAGATAGTTCACCAAAAGCGGCCAAACAGAGCCCGTCCATTCTTCGTTATAAAAAGGATTCTCACCGGCGGTCACCTCGCCCCATCCGGAGATGCCATCCGCGAAGGCTTCGACGAGGATGATGTCGCGCTCATGCGTGCGGCCGAAGCTGGTCTCAAAAACATGGACCAGCGGCATGCGTATCTGCCGCAGTACGATCCGATCTACTTTGATTCCCATTGCCCCAGCAAATAACTCCCCGCTGTATCAGTCCTCTCAAACCCAATCACCGCAAGCTCAGCTTGAAAGTGCCGGTCGAATTCGTTGCTCAGATTCTTTTGAATCTCTCGCGCCCGCTCTGGATCGTTCTCGCGCAACTCGGCAATCTGCGATGGTACGGAAACTAGTGCTTCGGTCATAGGCCTCTGGAGCGCATGGTGATTGCAGAAAGCTGCTACGCGCGAAGACTGAATCCACCATTCGGCTACCAACCGGTCAGTGGGAAGACCGCCGTGGAGATGACTCGTGGTCGTTCCGTATTGATTGTGCACATAGCGACGCACGATTGCGCCGAGACGTTCGATGTTGAAGAACGCATTCTTAATCTCGAGAGGATCAAACGTCCACTCAATGAGATCAATTCCCCGCCCCAGCGCGTACTCGCGTTGCTTCAGCTTCAAACTCCTGCCTACACCTGTGTTTCTATGCTCCGGAAGCACTCCCAGCATGTGGCTATGCAAATAGAACTTATTCCCCGGCTTGAGAGCGGGAATGCATAGGCTAAACGCGACCATTCTGGCGCCATCGAAAGCACCCAACACCTGGCCTCCGATCTTGTCAGCCACGACGAACAAACGAAGCGGCATCAACTCAATATCTTGAAAGCCCCAGATCTCTCGCTGCAGGCGAACGGCATCGGCGAATTCCTGATGTTTCGTAAGCTGGCGAATTTCGATCGCCGTGTTCTGCGGCATCTTTTCTATGCGTGTGTAATCGCCCTCATTGTAAGGCAAGGCTAAGCCATGGCATAGTAACTGGGGCAGCAGAACCCGCTCGATCATAGAGGAGCATCAGCATGGCTTTTGAAAGAAGTGTCAGCTTGCCGGGAAGCGAGAAGAACCCTCTTGCCGGTTCACAGCCGGTGGGCACGATCCAGAAGGATGAGCCCGTCCGCGTCACTGTCATTCTGCGGCGAAGGGGCGCCGACCCCCTAATCGCGAAGGGAAGAGGAGTACGCAGATATCTATCTCACGAACAGCTGGCGTCCCGCCATGGCGCCAATGCAGACGACATTGACCTTGTCGAGAAGTTCGCTCATGCTTTTAACCTCACGGTTGTCGAAAGCAGCCTGAGAAAGCGCAGAGTGGTGCTGATCGGCACAGCCGAATCGATGAGCAAAGCCTTTGGAGCAGAACTCGAATGTTACAGAATCGAGGCTACCGGTCACAACTTCCGGGGGCGTACGGGTTCTCTGACCATACCTGCCGAACTAGAAGGCGTGGTAATCGCAGTGTTGGGCCTTGACACGCGTCCGATAGCGAAGCCTCACATACGCAGAAGCAAGAGGCCGGTTTCAAGCCCAATGGTCTCGGCCGCGCAAGCAGTCAACCCACCAAGCGGTACATTCACCCCGCCCCAAGTCGCGGCTTTGTATAACTTCCCGCCGGGAGTTACCGGTGCTGGGCAAACCACCGCGATTATTGAGCTCGGAGGTGGATACTCAACCACGGATCTTCAGACGTATTTCAGCAACCTGGGAGTGACGGAGCCGAACATCACTGCGGTATCCGTGGATGGCGGCGCGAATACACCGGGCTCCGATGCCGACGCCGAGGTGATGCTGGACATCCAAGTGGCTGGCTCAATCGCGCCTGGAGCAAACATTGCAGTCTACTTTGCTCCGAACACGGATCAGGGCTTTATCGATGCCATTACTGACGCGGTGCACGACACTACGCGTAAACCTTCTGTCGTATCGATCAGCTGGGGCGGTGGGGAAGATTCCTGGACTCAGCAGTCTCAAACAGCCATGAACGCGGCACTTCAGGACGCCGCCACTCTGGGGGTGACCGTAACCGTTGCGGCGGGCGACAACGGCTCGACGGACGGCGTGGGTGACGGAAAATTGCACGTGGACTTTCCCGCTTCGAGCCCTTACGTGTTGGCTTGTGGAGGCACCAGTTTGCAAGGCGCAGATGGCACGATTTCTTCAGAAGTCGTCTGGAACGAGATTGCCAATAATGAAGGCGCTACGGGCGGAGGGGTCAGTAACGCGTTCCCCTTACCGGCCTACCAAACTTCAGCAGGAATTCCAGCACAGCCGCAAACCGGCTTTGTAGGGCGCGGTGTTCCCGATGTCGCCGGAGATGCCGATCCAACCACCGGTTACTTAATTCTGGTTGGCGGACAGAATGCGGTAGTCGGCGGCACGAGTGCCGTTGCACCATTGTGGGCCGCTCTGATTGCACTTATCAATCAGCAGCTCGGAAGTCCAGTCGGCTTCGTCAACCCCGCTCTTTACGGGCTTAGAAGCTCATTTAACGACATCACGACCGGCAACAACGATGACAGCAGTCTCGGGTACTATAGCGCGCAATCAGGCTGGGACGCCTGCACTGGACTTGGAACCCCGAACGGCGCAGCCATTTTGGCCGGACTGTCAGCGAGTACGTCAACGACAATGGGCGCGCCGCGTTCACGCATACCAGGCAGCGCTCCCAAGCACGGGTCGAACACTCAATTCGTGGGCGCCGCACCGGCCAATGAAGACGTGATGGTCACACTGGTTCTGCGCCGGAAGGAAAGCTCCGGGACAGCGTTGAATAAGAGCGAACAGCTGTTATCCGGTGAAGCGCCGCGGATTTCAAGAGAAGAAGCAGAGCAGGAAATCGCGGCCAAGCCAGAGGACGTGGCAGCGGTTCGCTCCTTCGTCCAACAATATGGGCTGAAGGTTGTAGACGAGAATGCGGCAGCCCGTACCCTGCGTGTGAAAGGCGCGGTCGAACAGATGGAAAAGGCGTTCGAGGTTCAACTCCGGATCGTCGAAGCCAAAGGGCAACGGTGTCTCAGCTATGCAGGATCGATCTCGGTCCCGAAGCCGCTCAAAGGAGTGATTACGGCCGTGCTGGGTCTCGATCAAAGGCCTGTGGCACAGCACCATAAGGCAAAGAGTACAGCTCAGTAAAGAGGCTCCTCACCGGGCGGACGCGTTTTCCAGCGCCGATGAATCCACATCCACTGATCGGGACGTTGCCGGATAATCTCCTCGAAAATGGAATGAATACGCTGCGTGTCGGTCTGGGCATCGCCGCTCAGTTCTACTCGCGGATAGAAGCGTAGGACATATCGTTGCGTGCCTTCGTCCCATATGGCGAATCCGGGAATTACGGCGGCTTGTGAGCGATAGGCGAGCTTCACAAAGCCCGATCCCGCGCATGCGAGCTTTCCGAAGAACGTGACAAATACTCCCTCGGAAGACATTGTGTTCTGATCGGCGAGAATGCCCACGGCCTCGTTGTTTCGCAGCGCCTTGAGAACTGCGCGCGCGGCATCTTGCTTATAGATCAGATGATTGCCCGATTGTGTGCGCCTCCGTTCCACGAATCGGTCGATAAAAGGATTATCAAGCGGACGCACCATCACATGCATCGGCTCGGTCATCAATGCATGTGCGAAGGCGCTCAGCTCCCAATTGCCGAGATGTGCAGTCGCAACTAACACGCCCCGGCCCGACCTTTTAGCCTCCAGATAGTTCTCGAGACCTTCGTACGCGATCCATTGAGAGATGTTCGATGAATCGAGAGATACGAAGCGGGCGAGAGCGGTAAGCAGTCGCGCGATGCTGCGAAAAACTCCATTGACGATCTGATTGCGCTGATGCGTATCCAGTTCAGGAAACGCGAATGACAAGTTTTTCAACGCGACGCGGCGAAGCTTCGGTACGGCGAGGTCGAGCAACCGAGTGATGGTGCGCGCAAGAGCGTTCGCCATGCGCAAGGGCAACCGTCTGAGAGCGTACATGAGCGCCAGAGCGACGGCGTACTCCAAACGAGTCTGAAGCCAGTTCTTCTGTTTACCCAATTGTGGAGTTTAGTCGATCCAGCCGCCGCCGAGCACAAGATCGCTGTCGTAGAAAACGGCAGCTTGCCCTGGAGTTACGGCGCGCTGCGCTTCATCGAAACGAACTTCAACAGAAGAGTCGCCGGTTGGGATGAGCGTCGCTCGGGCTGGAACATGTTTGTTTCTGATCTTCACCTGAGCACGGCGAGGCTCTCGAAGCACATCGATTGAGAGCCAATTCACTTCTCTTGCCAGAAGCGATTGCTTCATTAAGTCTTCGTTTCGGCCAACGATCACGCGCTGTGTGGTGGGCTGGGTTGCGATGACATAAAGCGGCTTACCGGCTGCAATACGCAGTCCTCGGCGCTGACCTACCGTGAAATGATGCGTGCCGCCGTGTTCTCCTAAGAGCCGTCCATCTGTATGGACGATTTCCCCCTGCATTGCGACAGGATCAACACCCTGTTCGCGAAAATAGGCATCGATAAAAGCTGCATAGTCGCCGTTCGGGACAAAACAAATCTCCTGGCTATCATTCTTCTCGGCGACGGGCAGGCGCAGTTCTCTCGCTAGCTCGCGGACCTGCGATTTGATCATCCCGCCGAGAGGAAACAAAGTGCGCGCGAGTTGAACCTGTGTGAGTCCGAAAAGAAAATACGTTTGATCTTTGTGCACGTCCAAGCTCGCTCGCATCTGGTAACGGCCACTAGACTCATCCAAGCTCAATCGTGCATAGTGCCCGGTTGCAATCTTGTCCGCGCCCACTCCATCAGCCATCTCGAGAAACTGATCGAATTTGATGAAGTTGTTGCACAGCGTGCACGGAATCGGGGTCCGGCCTTCGAGGTAGTCCTGCACGAACGGCTTCACCACCTGCTGTTCAAAGCGCTCTTCAAAATTGACGACGTAATATGGAATGCCAAGCGTTGAAGCTACGAATCTGGCATCGTAGACATCGTCGAGCGAGCAACAGCGTCCGACCGCGCCACCTTCGGGGGTGATCTCTGGCAAGCGGCGTTGATTCCAGAGTTGCATCGTGAGACCGACGACACTCAAACCTTGCTGACGCAAAAGGCCCGCGACGACGGAGCTATCCACGCCACCCGACATCGCTACCGCAACCGGAGATGCGGCGCTAGACTCCGACAAGGCGTGACTCCTGTTTTGCGTTTCGAAGTTGCCGAAGGCAGGCGCCAACCCCACCGATCAAATTGCCGACGTCCTCACGGTTGTTGTAACGTCCAAATGAGAAACGAACGCTGGATCTTGCTCCCTCGCGGGTTCGGCCCATGGCGAGCAGGACGTGCGAAGGCTCAGTCGAACCACTGCTGCAAGCCGATCCCGTCGAAACCGCGATTCCTTTCATGTCGAGTGCGATGACCAATGCTTCCGCGGATCGTCCGGGAAAAAGTAAATTGCTGGTATTCGGCAATCTGCTATCCATTGCTCCGTTGATCTTGATCTCGGGCGACGCGGCAAGCATCTCGGCCTCGAAGAAATCGCGCAGCCCAGCCAAATAGCTTGCATCGTTTGAAGTACATAATTCCACGGCTCGCGCGAAACCCATTGCTCCAGGAACATTCTCAGTCCCGGGCTTTCGCCCCCGCTCATGGCGTCCGCCGTATTGTATGCCTTGCAGCGGCGTGCCTTTACGGACGAAGAGTCCGCCGACGCCTTTTGGCCCGAAAATCTTGTGTGCACTCACGGAATAGAGATCCACACCAAGCCACTGAACATCGGCATCGACCTTGCTGAGAGCTTGAACGCCGTCCGAATGAAGATAGAGCGTCTGCCCTGCAGCCCGGCTCTCACGAACGACTGTCGCGATTTCTCGGATCGGCTGAATCGTACCGGTTTCATTGTTCGCGTGCATTATGGAAAGCAGCACCGTATGCGGACGCAAACTTTGCCGAATTAGGTCTACGTCAACGAGCCCGGTTCTGTCGACACCTGCGTACGTAACCTCAACGCCCTCTCGCTCCAGCTGGCGACAAGTCTCCAATACGGCCGGATGCTCGACCGAGGCCGTGATGACGTGCTTCCGATCGCCCGGAAGATTCCGCACCAGACCAAGCAGGGCCAGATTATTCGATTCCGTTCCGCCGCTCGTGAATACGAACTCGGCCGGCGAGGCATGCAAAAACTCCGCAATCGTGCGGCGGGATCCTTCTAACTGCTGCCTCGCAAGTTGACCCGGTCCGTGGATGCTTGATGGATTTCCGTACACGTCGCGCGCCGCGGCCATCATCATTTCCGCCACTTCGGGCGCGATGCATGTGGTCGCGTTGTGATCGAAATACAAAGTCGGCATACGAAAGACCAACGCGGATCACCATCAGGCAAGCGCTGCGCAGGTAGGGCGGACGGGCAACTTCGGCCCATCAGAAGGGAAATATCAATACAATTCTAACAGTGTATGAAGCCCCTTCATCCAGGCCCGCTCATTAGCCTGACAACGGATTTCGGACTGGCCGATCATTACGTAGGCACGATGAAGGGGGTTCTCGTTAGCCGCTGTCCGGGCGTGCGTATCATCGACATTTCGCACGAGATTTCGCCGTTTTCGATCTATTCGGGTGCCTACACGATCGATCAGGCAGCACCCTATTTTCCTCCCGGCACGATTCACGTGATTGTCGTCGATCCAGGAGTGGGCACCGCGCGCAAGCCGTTGCTGCTCGAAGCACTTGGCCAGCTTTTCATCGCTCCCGATAACGGAGTTCTCAGCATGATTATCGGCCGTGCCAAAAAGGCCAAAGCGCGTGAAATTACAAATCGCAAGTTGTGGCTTGCTTTGCCTTCTTCTACATTTCACGGCCGAGACATATTCGCGCCAGTTGCGGCGGCGCTGGCGAGTGGGACGGTCAGGGCGGACAAAGTTGGGCCGATCCTCGCGAAGGTTGAGTTACTTCCGGATATAGATGCGCGACAGATCAAGCCCGGGGAATGGCGGGGCAAGCTGCTAAGCATTGATCGATTTGGAAATGCGATTACCAACTTCCGCAGCTCCGATTTCCCAACGCTCTCTACTTCCCGCTTCAGCCTGCGCGTGGGCAACCGCCGGATCACACGATTTCAACGGACTTTCGGAGAGGCACCGAACGGGCTTTGTATCGCCTACTTCGGCAGCTCAGGCTACATCGAATTGGCTGTCAAGCAGCAGAGCGCCGCAGCAGCGCTGAACGCCTCGGCGGGAGACGTTGCCTTCCTGCGATTGTTAGACTTGCAAAAGTAGCATACGTTCATGACCGTCGCTGAACCACTGATCTTGTCTCGAGCTGCCGAGTTCCGCAAAAAGTTGCAATCGGGAGTTGTTGTCGCTGATGGCGCTATGGGCACGATGCTCTATACCAAAGGCGTTTTCATCAACCGCTGCTTCGATGAGCTGAACCTTTCCTCGCCGCAACTGCTGAGAGAGATCCACCAGGAGTACGTCAAGGCTGGCGCCGAGGTGATCGAGAGTAACACTTTTGGGGGCAATCGGCTTCGTCTGACCGCCTTCGGGCTTGGAGAAAAACTGTGCGCCATCAATCAAGCCGGCGTGCGTCTGGCTCGCGAGGCGGCAGGTGATAAGGCTTTTGTAGCCGGGGCCATTGGCCCCCTGGGCACACAGATCGAACCGCTTGGCCCGATGTCCTTTCTGGAAGCGCGAGCAATTTTCAAAGAACAGGCAGACGCGCTGCTTTCGGCCGGAGTAGACCTGTTAGTGCTTGAGACCTTTTACGAACTCAATGAGCTTCGCGAGGCGATCTTCGCAGCCCGCGAAGCTGCAGGGCCCGAGACGGTCATTGTGGCGCAAGTGACGGTTGATGATGAAGGCCGACTCCGCGATGGTACGACTACGCTCACATTTACGAAAAGCTTGAACGAATGGCCTGTCGATGTCATCGGAGTGAATTGTTCGGCGGGTCCGAAGGTCGTACTAGAAACCATCGAAAAGATGGCTCCACACACGGTAAAGCCGCTCAGCGCAATGCCTAATGCGGGTCTGCCCGCAAACGTGGAGGGGCGCAACATTTATCTGTGTTCACCCGAGTACATGTCTCAATATGCGAGGCGATTTTTGCAGGCAGGCGTGCGCATGATTGGCGGCTGCTGCGGTACAACGCCTGAGCACATCAAGCTGATCTGTAGTGAAGTGCGTTCCTTGCAGCCTGTTCAACGTAAGGCGGCAGCGACCCCGGTTGTTGATGAAGGGAAAACTCCGATAAAGCCCCTTCCGAAAGTTCCCATTGCTGAGAAGTCGCAATTGGGTGCGAAGCTGGCAGCTGGGAAATTCGTTGCATTTGTCGAGATTCTCCCGCCGCGCGGCATTGATGCCTCGAAGGAAATAGCCGGAGCGCGACTGTGCCGCGAAACCGGAATCGATTGCATCAATGTTCCCGATGGCCCCCGCGCAAGCGCACGGATGAGCGCCCAAGTCACTTGCCAGCTGATCCAAGAACAAGCTGGAATCGAAGCAGTGCTTCATTTCTGTTGCCGTGATCGCAACATCCTGAGCATACAATCGGAGCTGCTCGGCGCACACACGACAGGGGTACGGAATCTGATCTGCATTACCGGCGACCCCCCACGGATGGGCGCGTATCCGGATGCAACTGCGGTTTTCGACGTCGATTCTATCGGACTCACAAATATTGTCAACAATCTGAATCAGGGGCTTGATATCGGCGGGAATCCAATCGGCTCGCAAACGGCCCTGCTTCTCGGCGTAGGGGCTAACCCTGGCTCTCTCAACATGGATCAGGAATTACGCCGGTTTGCCTGGAAAGTGGAGGGCGGCGCGGAATACGTCGTGACTCAACCGGTATTTGATTTGAATCTTGTCGAATTGTTCCTGAAGAACACGGAGCAATACAAGCTTCCGATCATTGCGGGAATCTGGCCTCTTACCAGCTATCGCAATGCTGAATTTATGGTGAACGAGCTTCGCGTCCCCGTTCCCGAGCAATACATGGAGCGAATGCGCAAGGCAGACACCGCTGAAAAGGCGCGCGCGGAAGGTATCGCCATTGCGCAAGAGATGTCCCGGCAGGTCCGGTTCATGGTGCAGGGCGTACAATTGAGTGCTCCGTTCGGCCGCTACGAAATGGCCGTGCAGGTTGCCGAGGCTCTCGGCGAACGCTAAACTGACAATTATTTCTTTTTCGGGTACCCCTAATCCCAGGCATTGTTTTTAGTGTCCACCGACCTCATTCAAATCGACGTTGACAATCCCTACGGCGGAGCGATTGATCGTGCTGTCGGAGAGATTGCTAGCGGCCATATTGTCGGCGTACCAACCGACGCTTTGTACCTTCTGGTTGCCGACCCCCTGAATCTCCACGCTGTTGGGCGGGTGTTTGCCGCCAAAGGACGCGAGAGCGTGCGTTCCCTGCCGCTTGCGATATCCGACACGCTGATGGCGGAGGATTTGGCGAAGGAACTGACCAGCCGGTTTTACATTCTGGCACGTCATTTTTGGCCAGGCCCGCTGACCATGATCGTTCCCGCGTCGGCCAACGTGCCGCTGAAAGTTACGGGCAACACGGGCCGACTCGCGATGCGCTACGGGAACTCGAGTGTGCTCAATACAATCGTCGAGAAGACAGGTCATGCCCTGATCGCGACTAGCGCAAATATGTCCGGCCAGCCGACGATTTCAAGCGGAATAGAGCTATTCGCAACCATGGACGGGCGCATCGACCTGGTGCTCGACGGGGGCCTGTGCAGCGGCCCGGGTTCGACAACTGTCGACATTACGGAACCCTACTGGCGCGTTATCAGAGAAGGCGCTATTACCGAAAAAGAGATTGCCGAACGCCTTAAGGCGAACTGACGGCCTATTGCCGCGGCTTCGCGCTTAAACAGGTACTTTCCCGGATCTGTTATCCTGAATCCTAAGCGTTTCCCGCGAGAGCGTCTCTTGGTCTCCTAAAATTGATCCGATACTCAATGTCATGGAGTCCAACTCGAATTAAGCGCTGGTGTGCAAGCTCCGGTGTCTGTACGATGCCATGGAGAAGCCTGAAGGCGCTCGGAGGATTCCCCCCTGCTTTTTATGGGGTCAGTGACGGGGACTGAGCAGGAAGCTCTCGCAGGGAACGCTTTTTCCTCGCCATTCCTGGTTAATGAACATCCTTTTTATTGGCGATATCTTCGCCTCCGGTGGCCGAAGCATAGTCGCCGAACATCTCAGCCAACTCGTCAGCGAATACAAGATTGATCTGTCAATCGCAAACGCCGAGAACAGCGCGGGCGGTTTTGGCATCACTCCGCTGATCGCTGAAGAGTTACTGGCGCTCGGGCTAGATGTCCTCACCGGCGGCAATCACAGCTTCGACAAACGCGAAATTCATGACTATCTTGACCGCCAAGCTCGTGTCCTCCGCCCTGCGAACTACCCTGACGGATTGCCCGGACGCGGCATTTACACAGCTACTGCCCGCAACGGTGTGCCTTATGCGGTGTTGAATCTGCAAGGGCGGGCTCACATGGCGAGCATCGATTGTCCATTTCGTAAAGCCGATGAACTGATAGCTTCACTTGATTCATCGCTCAAGATCCGAATAGTCGATTTTCACGCCGAACTAACAAGCGAGAAAGTTGCCATGGGCTGGTATCTCGACGGCCGGGCGACAGCCATGATCGGAACGCATACGCACGTTCCAACGGCCGATGCTCGCGTCCTGCCCGGCGGCCTGGCGTATCAGACGGACGCGGGGATGACCGGACCGTATGATTCAATCATCGGTGTTGAGAAGGACATTATTGTGCGCCGCTTCTTGACCGGGGTTGCCGGCCGCATGGAAGCCGCACGTCATGGAATTGAATTGCACGGAGTAGTCATCAACGCGGACGAGGCAACCGGCAAGGCAACTTCCATCCGACGCATTCGCTGCATCAAGTAGGTTTCCGAAAATCGGGCGCAAATCTGAAATTCAAAGCGAGGAAGTAAACGATGGGATTTGAGCAGTATCATGAGCCGGCGCACGACTTGCCGGACGAGACGCGCACGTTCGCCCGAATGATCGCTTCTCTTGCCGAAGAGGCGGAGGCGATTAACTGGTACGAACAGCGGATGGCGGTGGAAAAGAATAAGGAAGCCAAGGCGATCATGGCGGATGCTCAAGGTGAGGAATTTAAGCATTTTGGGATGGACCTCGAGTTTCTCTTGAGACGCAAGGCAAAATGGCGAGCGATTTTACAGGGCATCCTCTTTCAAGGGGGCGACATCGTTAAGCACGGAGAGGAGTCAGAAGAGAAGAATGCGTAGACCGGCTACGCTTCCGCAATCGCCATTTCCAGGTCGTCCCCAACGCGTCCGAGCGGCACTCCTTCCCAACGCGCCACGACCGCTGTAGCCACGCAATTGCCAAGCACGTTCACAGACGTGCGGCACATGTCCATCAAAGCATCGACGCCCAGAATCAGGGTGATGCCTTCCTGTGGAAGCTGAAACGTGCCTAATGTGCCAGCCAGGATCACGAGCGCAGCCCGGGGAACGCCAGCCGTGCCTTTGCTCATCAGCATCAGCGTGAGCATCATGCTGATTTGTGCTCCGGCCGGCATGTGAATATCTGCCGCCTGCGCGATGAAGATCGAGGCCAGCGACAAGTACAGAGTAGAACCAATCAGGTTGAAGCTGTAACCTGTCGGCAGCACGAAGCCGACTATATGCTTCGGCACACCGAACCGCTCCATGTTCTCAAGCGCGAGAGGCAATGCCGCTTCGCTCGAAGCAGTCGAAAACGCAATCAGGAACGGCTGTCGCGCCGCTTCCCAAAAGCGTCCAATCGGGACGCCCGCTATCACCAGTGACGAGCCGAGTACGAGAACGACGCACAAGGCTTGCGCTAAGTACAGCGAGCCGACCAGTTTCCCCAATCCGAACAACACGCCGATTCCCTTCGAGCCAATCGTCACGGCTATTGCAGCGCCAACTCCGAAAGGCGCAAGGTACATCACGTACTTCGTGTACCGGAACATCACTTCCGCGACGGACCCTGCAAAATTTACGACGGGCAGCGCCTTCGCGCCGATCGCTGAACACGCGGCCCCAAACAGAAAGAAAAAGACGACCATTTGGAGCACATCGTTTTGCGCAAGCGATTCGAAGATGTTGCTCGGCACCGCATGTTCCAGAATTTGGCTAAGTGAGGCAGGTTTGGGGAGCACGGGTATACCGGCGCCCGATTGCCCGGTTAGTCTCATGCCCGTGCCGGGCCGCATCACGTTCACAACGACCAACCCGATCAGCAATGCGAGAGTCGTCGCAATCTCAAAATAGGTGATGGCCTTTAGCCCAATCCGCCCCATGGTCTTCAACTCGCCGGCGGATGCGATGCCGTAGACGAGCGTGCCGAACAGGAGCGGGCCCACAATCGACTTGATTAACCGCAAAAAGATATTGCTAATCGGAGCGAGGTTTTTAGCGAACTCAGGAAAGAAAATTCCTATCGCAATCCCCAGCACTAAAGCAATGAAGATCCATGAAGTTAGCGATGGTTTCTTCACTAATTTCACTAAGACTATCGTTCGCCCCATTTTAGCTTTTCCCTGAGCACATCGAAGAAAAGCATCTTGGGTGGACGAATCAAACTGATGGTCTTAGAAGAGGATCGGCAGATCACGCGATCCCCCTTGGACATGGGTTCTCCTACTTGCCCGTCGATTGTCAAAAATGTTCCCTCATCGCCATGGCTGAGAACGTTTATGACACTCGTGTCCGGAACGATGACCGGCCTGTTGGTCAACATGTGGGGGCAAATTGGAGTGATGCAGAAGGCTGCGACAGACGGAAAGATCACTGGGCCACCGGCCGAAAGCGAATACGCGGTTGAGCCCGTCGGCGTTGCAATGATCAGCCCGTCAGCCTTGTACGCCGCGACAAAGTGGCTGTCGACGTGGGTATCCAAATCAATCATTCGGGCGAGCATGGATTTGTTGATGACTATGTCGTTCAGCGCTGAATAGGACGCGATGATTTCTCCCTGGCGCAAGAGCTCGCACTCGGCCATTCTTCGACGGGCAATCCGGTGTTCACCTCGTATCGCGCGGTCCAATTCAGGGTAGAGTTCGTCCACCGTTATGGCGGTCAGGAATCCGAGTCTCCCAAGATTTACGGCAAAAAGCGGTATATCCCGGCCAGCGATTACTCGCGCCGCCGACAGAAGCGTTCCATCACCCCCCAGCACGATGACCAAATCCGCACCGTCGGGCAGCTCCTCGCGTGAATAGTATTCGGTTAGCTCGGCGTACTCGGCGGTTTGCTGGTCGCAACGGTACCGGATACTCCGCTCGTCCAGCCACTCGAGCAAGCCGCAAACAATCTCCGGCGCGTGTGCGATCTTCGGCTTTGAGATGATGGCGACCGTCGCGATTTGTTGCATTCCTCTTAGCCACCGCCGATTGGCTTCAATGGCGCACGAACAGCTTAACTCGATTCAGGATACTTGCTCAGATCCGCCTGGCATGTACGAGGAACTCACGATTACCTTTTGCCCCCGCAAGTGGACTGTCCATGACATCAGTCCGAAAACCTGCTGCGTGTAGCGCCGTAGTCACTCTATCGCACGAGAAGCGATGGGCCCCGGGATCGCGGACGATTCCTCCTTTGCCGACAAGCTCACGTCCTACCTCAAACTGAGGTTTGACCAGAATGACCCAGTCGCCGTCGGCTGGGAGCAAGGGGGCCAATGCAGGAATCAACAGCGTTACCGAAATAAAGCTGACATCGCAGGCGATCACATCCGCGATCTCGCCGATATCCTTAAACGTCAGGTAGCGGGCGTTGACGTGCTCATGGAGAATTACGCGTGGATCGGTCCGCAGCTTCCAATCAATTTGCCCGGCACCGGTATCGACTGCATGCACGCGCACCGCGCCATGCTGAAGCAAACAGTCCGTAAAGCCGCCGGTCGAAGTACCGACATCGAGACAGACACGGCGGGTCACCCGAATGTCGAAACCACCCAGAGCGGCCTCCAGCTTGAAACCGCCGCGGCTCACATATTTCAGCGGCTGCTCTACTTCGATGCGCGTCGCCTTGTTGACCATCCGGCCGGGCTTGTCTGCCTTCTGGCCCTCCACTCTCACCTTCCCTGAAAGGACGAGAGCTTGAGCTTTCTGACGCGTTTCAACCAACTGTCGATTGACCAGCACCGTATCGAGGCGTTGCTTCTTTGGGCCCAGTGCAGGCGAGTCAGACCGAGACCAAGCTTCTGATGACGCCATCACGTATTAAGCCTTGCGTTGTACCACGAAATCCGCGATTTGCCGCAATCTGTCAGCCCGATCACCGAAGGTCCGCAGCGCTAAGTGAGCCTGTAATCGTTCTTCTTCCGCCATTTCGCGCGATTTCTCTAGACCGTAGACTGCCGGAAACGTGATTTTCTGCTGCGCTTTATCCTTGCCCGCAGTTTTGCCGAGCGCTTGCGTTGGCTCTTCAACATCAAGAAGGTCGTCGACGATTTGGAACGCCAGCCCGATGTGCTCGCCATACTGAGAGAGCGCAGCTAATTCAGAATCGCGCGCCCCAGCATAGATCGCTCCCATACGCACACTTGCGCGCAGCAAGGCCCCTGTCTTCGCGCGATGAATTGATTCGAGCAGAAGCGTTGTCGGCGTTTTCCGCTCGCCCTCGAGATCATTCACCTGGCCGCCGATCATGCCACCGACCGTTCCCGCGGCCCGAGATAACTCTTCGACAAGTCGAATCCTTCGTTCCGCGCCGACCTGCTGCATCCGGCTGAGCACCTCAAACGCAAGCGTGAGCAGGGCGTCTCCGGCAAGAATCGCCATTGCCTCACCGAAAACCTTATGACAGGTTGGGCGTCCCCGCCGCAGATCGTCGTTATCGAGCGCGGGTAAGTCGTCGTGGATCAATGAATACGTATGAATTAGTTCAAGCGCCGCTGCAGCGTGCTCCACTCCGTCTGCGGAATCGTCTGATATCGCGCGCGCAGATGCGATCGCCAAAATTGGACGAATTCGTTTCCCACCAACGAAAAGGCTGTAACGCATCGCCCTGTGAATCGAGACGGGATCCACACCCTCATCCGGTACCCACGAATCTAAAACATGATCGACCGCTTGTACCTGCTCGGCGAGATATTCGTGCAAGCTCGCACGGTCCGCGCTTGTCATTTGAGAGGTTTTTCAGGATCGAAGGGCACCGCGACGACCTCCGAGCCCTTCTTCATCAGAATTTCGATGCGTGTTTCAGCTTCCTCGAGTTGCCGTTTGCAGTCGGCGCTCAACCGCATGCCTGCCTCGAACAGCGTCAAGCTCTGCTCGAGCGGCAGATCGCCTTTCTCCAGCTGCTTCACGATTCGCTCGAGCTCTTCAAGGCTCACTTCAAAACCGGGCGAGGATGTTTTTTCCTCAGGCATGGCCTTATTGTAGCGGTGAGTGTGCACCCATGCCAGAGTAGGGCAGATATCGGAAAAATCGGGGTCGAGCGGGCGTGCATGTGCTCGCTGGCTCAATTAAGGCTGCTAGCCTTTCGCCGCAACTTTCGTTACAGTAGAAGCATGGCTGTTCCCGCCATCTCCCGCCCCTCTCTTTTCGGCTCAGACTAGTTCGGCCGTCCCGCGGCACTTCCCACTTCGTCCAATCTTAAAAAGAAAAGTTGAGGTTTCTATGCTGAAGCAGATTGCTGTCGATTCACAGCTGCCGAACCTGGTCACCGCTCTGCCAGGGCCAAAGGCAAAGGAGATCATCGAAAGAGATCAGGCTGTCCTTTCGCCCTCTTACACGCGCTGCTATCCGTTTGTGATGAAGCGGGGGGAGGGCGCGGTTGTCGAAGATGTGGATGGAAATCATTTCCTCGATTTCAACGCCGGCATTGCGGTTGTCGCAACGGGTCATGCGCATCCACGGGTGGTTAGCGCCATTCAAAAACAGGCCGCTGAATTCCTGCACATGTCGGGAACTGACTTCTATTACGAAGGCATGGTGCGTCTGGCCGAAAAGCTTGCGGCTCTCACGCCCGGTGGTGTAAAGCGCCGCGTCTATTTTGGCAATTCCGGCGCTGAAGCGGTGGAAGCGGCCCTAAAAATGGCGTGCTATCACTCCGGACGTGACAAATTCATCGCTTTCCTGGGCGGATTCCACGGTCGCACGATGGGAGCGCTTTCGCTCACCGGCAGCAAGGTCGTTCAGCGCCGCGGCTTCCATCCTATGCTCCCCGTGCAGCACATTCCGTATCCATACTGCTATCGCTGCCCTTACGCGAAAGAGCCGTCCACTTGCGACGTCGAGTGCCTCAAGGTTCTCGAGGAACAACTCTTCAAAACCATTCTTCCGGCGGAAGAAGTTGCCGCGATTATCGTCGAACCTATCCAGGGCGAAGGAGGTTATCTCGTTCCGACCAAAAGGTTCCACGAAGAGCTGCGCCGAATAGCGGATAAGTACGGCATCCTGCTGATCCACGATGAAATCCAGTCAGGCATGGGACGGACCGGCCGTATGTTCGCCTCTGAACACTTCGGTGTGACACCCGATATCGTGACGATCGCGAAAGGCCTCGCCAGCGGATTGCCGCTCGCCGCAACAGTTGCCCGAGCCGAGGTCATGAACTGGCCTCCGGGCGCCCATGCCTCGACGTTCGGAGGCAACCCCGTCTCCATTGCTTCCGCGCTCACCACGATTGAGCTGCTGGAAGAGAGCTTGATGGCGAATGCCGCGACAATAGGGGCGTACATGTTGGAGAGAATGCGAGAGTGGCCGCGCCGGTTCAAGCATGTCGGCGATGTACGCGGACTCGGTCTGATGATCGGCTTCGAAATGGTCTACGATCAGCAGACCAAAGAGCGTGCGCCTCGGCTGCGCGACCAGCTCGAAACTATGGCTTTTGAGCGTGGATTACTGATCCTCGGCGCCGGCGCAAACTCGATCCGGCTTTGTCCGCCGCTTGTCATCACGCGCGATCAGGCGGCTTTCGCAATCGATACACTGGAGCAGTGCCTGAAGGCTCAGGAACGCTAATCTCTGAACCTGAAGCATCCGCTGCCGAGCCCCGTTCCGTACACCAGTTGCCGGTTCTCGACGTCGGCTGCGGGCTCAAGAAGCACCCCGGTGCTATTGGACTGGATTGCAACCCGCATGCCCGGGCTGATGTCATCGCAAACCTGGATCATTTTCCGTTTCCGTTCCGCGATAATGCATTCCGCGAGATCCGCGCCACCCACGTGATTGAACACGTAGCTGACGTGATCCGTACAATCGAAGAGTTCCACCGGCTGCTCGCACCCGGCGGCTGCATCGTTCTCGTTACCCCGCACTATACCGATTTCAGTTCTTTCTGCGATCCCACCCACCGCTGGCACCTGAATAGTTTCTCGATGCGCTATTTCGGCGAGAATCACGGCGGTTTCGGCTTCTATTCGAACGCTCGTTTCCGTGAGATTTCAACCCGGGTGAAGTTACTTGCTTTCTGGAGATATCTCGGGTTCGAATTCCTGGTGAATCGCTTTCGGGGATTCCGGCGATTTTGGGAGTTTTACCTTTGCTATCTCGTGCGAGGCAAGGTAATCGAATGGCAACTGGAAGCAGTCAAAGACCCTTCGGGTTCATACAGCCCCGGCAGTTGCTGTGGAAGCTAAGTGACTCAGCCAGGCAGTTTCGCGAGCGGCACACGCTATCACCCGACGCGGCGCTCGGCCGCCGAGGTGAAGATCTGGCGCACCGCTACCTCCGCAGCGCTGGTTTTATAATCATCGCCAGAAATTACCGCCCGAGTGCCGGCGACGCTGAAGTCGACATCGTATGCCGCGATAATGGCATCTTGGTCTTCATCGAAGTGAAATCGCGTACCTCTGCCGATTTCGGCAGCCCAGCGCGCGCCATTGACGGAGAGAAGCAGAAACGTATCGTTCGTGCAGCGCGCAGCTATGCAACGCGCGCGGGCCTCGACTGGAGTCAAGTTCGTTTCGACACAGTTTCAATCGTGTTCACCAAACCACCTTCCATCGTTCACCAGCAGGACGCCTTTTTTGATGGCCGAGCCATCTGACGGCCACCAGATCCCTCCACGCCTAGTCCTGTAACTCAACCCTCTCGCAGCGATTGTTTCCGGTTTGCCGGGCAAGGGCATGAAGCTGTTCGACGCCGGATTCCCAGCACGGGGCGGGATAATTTTTGCCCCCCCGGAGGCGTGTCAGTCACGGAATGTTGTTCTAATTGCCCGGAATCCTTGGCCAGTGAAACTACCGATATTTTGAACGATTACGTTCAGACTAGAATTGTTATTGCTAAAACGGAACGATTCATTGCGAGGGTGGTTATAATCACAATTTGGTTTTGATAGATGCCACAACTTTTTCGGCCGGCCTCGAACTCAATCGCCAAGGTTTCGATCGCGCTAGTAGTCGTCTTGCTCGGTGGGACAGTCGCCGCCGCCTTTATCATAGACCGCGGCCACTGGATCACTTTTGTTCGTGAAGCGCCTGAACAGCCGATTCCGTTCAGCCACAAACATCACGTGAAAGACGACGGCATCGATTGCCGTTACTGCCATACGAGCGTGGAGACCTCGCATTTTGCGGGCCTGCCTCCCACCGAAATTTGCATGACCTGCCACTCGCAAATCTGGTCGAACGCAAGTCTGACCCAGCCGATTCGCGATAGTTGGGCCAGCGGCCGCTCAATCGAGTGGAGGCGCGTGCACGACCTTCCCGACTTCGTGTATTTCAACCACAGCATCCACGTCAACAAAGGAATAGGGTGCTCCACATGCCACGGACACGTTGACGAGATGCCTCTCACTTATCGCGTCAATAACCTTTATATGGACTGGTGTGTCAACTGCCACAGGGATCCGGGAAAATACATCCGACCAAAATCTGAGGTCTTTAATATTGATTATGAATATCCGTCAAATCAGCCCGAATTGGGGCGCAAACTGGTAGCCGCGTACCACGTCCAGGGTCCGCGCGCCTTGACCGATTGCTTCACCTGCCACCGATGAAACCATCTGCGTTCGTATCATTGGAATCGCTACTCGAGCCACCCGCGAAGCCCGCGCCGGACCTGCAGGCTCTTCGCGAGAAATTGGCTGCTGGACGTGGGCCCGCCTTCTGGCGCACGCTCGACGAAGCTGCTGAAAACGAGACGCTCTGCGAGTACATCGAGCAGGAGTTTCCGGGACTTTCAGGACAAATACCGCAAGGCGTGGATCGGCGCAGTTTACTCAAAGTGATGGCCGCTTCACTCGCCATGGCCGGTGCGGCTGCTTGTACGCGTCAGCCGCCTGAGTACATCGCGCCCTATGTGCGCCAACCCGAAAACGTTATACCGGGAACTGCGTTATTTTACGCGACCGCTATGCCGACGGCCGGCTATGCACGTGGACTGCTCGTCGAAAGCCATCTCAACCGGCCCACAAAAGTCGAAGGCAATCCCGATCATCCCGCGAGCCTCGGCGCAACCAGCATTTTTGAACAAGCATCGGTGCTGAACCTCTATGATCCCGACCGATCAGAAACCGTCTTGCATGAGGGCCGGGAAAGCACCTGGGGTCAGTTCACGGGCGCCTTTATTGCCGAGGCCCAGAGTCTCAGCATAAGGCGAGGCGAAGGGCTTGCTATTTTAACGGGCGCAACCACTTCACCAACATTAATGGCGCAAATTACATCCATTCTGTCGCAATGGCCCGCGGCCAAATGGTATGTTCACGAACCTTGTGTGAATCCGGGGATCGCCACAGCGGCAAAGAAGATTGCCGGGCGTAATGCAATGGTGGTCTACGATTTCTCGCAGGCTGACGTAATTGTCACGCTCGAGAGCGATTTCATGAATGTCGGCCCCGCCATGCTCGCTTATGCGCGTCAGTTTGCAGCACGCCGGGCAGTCGATAACGGTGCGACTCCTTGCCGCTTTTATGCGATCGAGTCGGCGCCTTCAGTCAGCGGCTCCGTAGCGGATCACCGGTTTGCCGTGAAGAGCAGCACGATTCCAGCTATTGCCTACCAGCTCGCAAAAGCGTGTGGCGTGGCTGCGCCCGATGCGCCTGGTACTGCTCCCGAATGGCTGGGCGCAATTGCCCAGGATCTGAACAATTCAAAAGGCCGCTGCGTTGTGGTTCCCGGCGAGTTCCAACCTGAGAGCGTCCATCTAGCGGCGTACGCAATCAATGCTGGCCTGGGCAACACGGGCAAGACAGTCCGGATTCTCGAAGGCGTCGAATCCGATCAAGCCCATTCACTCGAAGAACTCACAAATGATCTCAATGGGGGCCACGTCGAGACACTCATCGTTTTAGGACCGAACCCGGTCTATACGGCCCCGGCCTCGCTGGGCTTCAAAGATGCCATTCGCAAAGCGCGTCTGGTTGTCCGGCTAGGACAGTTTTTCGACGAAACCTCACGCTGGAGTCACTGGCACGTTCCCGAAGCGCACTATCTGGAGACCTGGTCCGATTCCCGGGCTTTCGACGGTACCGTCACCATTCAGCAGCCCTTAATTCTCCCGCTTTACGAGGGCAAGTCGGCCCACGAAATCCTCACGATTCTGCAGATCAAACCCGACGTGAGCTCGCACGACATTGTCAAAGCTTACTGGGAGAAGCAAAACAACGGCGGCGACTTCACGACCCTGTGGCAGACCTCGCTACACGATGGCTTGATTGCGGGCAGTGCTGTCGGGCAGATTAATGCTGCCGGTGCGATAACGCTTTCGCCACTGCAAACTCAACCGATCACTGGTACCGAAGTAGCTTTCCGCCCCGATCCGACCATCGGGGACGGCACCTATTCAAATAACGGCTGGCTGCAAGAATTGCCCAAACCGCAAAGCAAAATCACCTGGGACAACGTTGTGCTGATCAGTCCTAAAGCGGCTACCGATATGCATATCGATAAGGGTCACGTGCTGCGTGTGACTGTGAACGGTAAGAGCATCGAAGGCCCGGCCTGGATTCTGCCTGGACACGCGGAAGATTCCGTCACGATTACTTTCGGCTATGGACGCGAAGCCTCCGGGCGCGTGGGCAACAAGATTGGCTATAACGCGTACTCGCTCCAAAATGCGACGTCACCTTATGTCGCGTCGGGTTCGGTTGTGAAGACCGGCAGGATTTATCGCATTGCCGATATACAAGAGACCCAAACCATGGCCGGACGAGAGCCAGTCCGGGCGGCGGATTTGAGCGAGTTTCGGCAGCATCCTGATTTCCCCACGATGGTCGAGAAGCCACTTCCGCCGGACATGACCCTTTACCATCCCGAGGAATTTCCATACAAAGGTTACAAGTGGGGGATGGCGATCGATCTGAACGTGTGCATCGGCTGCCATTCCTGCGTCATCGCCTGCCAGGCGGAAAACAATATCGCAGTGGTTGGCAAAGATCAGGTTGCGCGGGGGCGGCACATGCATTGGATTCGCGTCGACCGGTACTACTCGGGCAATCTTGATAGCCCCGACATCTACAATCAGCCAGTCCCGTGCATGCATTGCGAGGACGCGCCCTGCGAGGTCGTCTGCCCTGTCGCGGCGACGGTACACAGCAGCGAAGGAATCAACCAGATGGTATATAACCGCTGCGTCGGCACTCGCTACTGCTCGAATAACTGTCCCTATAAGGTACGGCGGTTTAACTTTTACCTCTACTCCGACTGGCAGACCCCGAGTCTCTACGGTGTTCGTAATCCGGACGTTACGGTGCGCAGCCGCGGGGTGATGGAAAAGTGCTCGTATTGCATCCAGAGGATTGAAGAAGTGAAAATCCAGGCAGAAAAGGAAGAGCGGCGCGCGCGGGATGGCGAGATCCAGACTGCTTGCCAGCAGGTCTGCCCAACGCAGGCCATTACATTCGGCGATTTGAACGATCCCAACAGTAAAGTAGCTAAGCTTCAAGCACTGAAGCGTAATTACGGACTGCTGGACGATTTAAACACACGTCCCCGTACCACCTATCTCGGCTATGTCAGAAATTCGAACGAGGCATTAAGAGGCGAGCATGCCAAGAGAGAATCCTGAAGAAAAACTACTGGAAACGAACGTTCAGGTAATCGACCCCGGACCAGACTCGATACTCGGGCCGGGGCACGATTACAACAGTGTCACTGACAAGATTGCCGGTGTCGTTTACCTGCCGTTCAAGAAAGCGCCGAGAAAATGGCTGGTTGGTGCTTTCATTGCGTTCTTATTTGTCAACATACTCGTGCTAGCGATGTGCTGGTTGTTCCTGCGCGGGGTTGGTATTTGGGGCATCAACATACCAATTGGTTGGGGCTTCGCGATTATCAACTTCGTCTGGTGGATCGGTATCGGACACGCGGGCACGCTGATCTCGGCAATTCTGTTTCTCCTGAAGCAGGATTGGCGCACTTCGATTAACCGGTTCTCCGAAGCGATGACCCTATTCGCGGTCGCCTGCGCGGGAATGTTTCCGATACTGCATTTAGGACGCCCTTGGCTAGCATACTGGTTGTTTCCTTATCCCAGCAGTATGTGGTTGTGGCCTCAGCCACGAAGTCCGCTCGAATGGGATGTTTTCGCAGTATCAACTTACGGAACCGTGTCTTTAGTCTTTTGGTATGTCGGCTTAATCCCCGATCTCGCCAGTATGAGGGATACCGCCCCTAAGTTATGGGTGCAGCGCGCGTACGGCGTTCTGGCTCTAGGGTGGCGCGGGTCGGCTATCCATTGGCATCGATATCAGAAGGCTTATCTGCTATTGGCTGGCTTATCGACACCGCTGGTGCTTTCGGTTCACTCGATCGTCAGCATGGATTTCGCGATCAGCATCATACCCGGATGGCACACCACCATATTCCCGCCGTACTTCGTTGCAGGCGCGATCTATTCCGGATTTGCGATGGTGCTGACGCTCATTATTCCGCTGCGTTCCTGGTACAAGATGCAGGACCTGATTACGATGCGGCACATCGAGGCGGCAGCGAAGGTGATGTTGGGCACGGGGCTCATCGTGGCATACGGTTACTCGATGGAAGCTTTCTTTGCCTGGTATAGCGGCGATAGGTACGAGAGCTTCATGTATTGGAACCGCATGACGGGTCCATACGGCTTCACTTATGCGCTTCTGATCCTTTGTAATATCGCCATCCCGCAAGCGTTGTGGTCGCGCAAGGTACGGCTGAATATCCCTTTAGTGTGGTGCATTTCAATCGTAGTGAACATCGGCATGTGGCTGGAGCGCTTCGTCATTGTCGTAACCAGCCTGCATCGCGATTTTCTCCCCTCTTCGTGGGGTATTTATGTACCCACTAAATGGGACTGGGCGACCTATGCCGGCACAATTGGATTTTTCATGTTCCTGATCTTTCTTTTTGTGCGCTTCCTTCCGTCCATCTCGATCTTCGAAGTGCGCGAGGTGGTGCATCACGAGAAGCACGTGGAGGCTGCCTATGAGCGGTGAAATTGTGCTCAATGAGTTGCCGACGATCCATGGCGTGATGGCAGAGTTCGATACACCGGAGGAATTAATTGGAGCCGCCAAGCGGGCCTATGCGGAAGGGTACCGGAAGATGGACGCATACGCTCCCATGCCCGTGGAAGGGCTCGCCGAAGCGATTGGATACAAGAAAAACTGGGTTGCGTTTTGCGTACTCATTGGCGGTATCGGTGGGGTCGTTGGCGGCTACGGGCTGCTCTACTGGATCACAGTCATCGCGTACCCTCACAATGTGGGCGGCCGGCCTCTTCATAGCTGGCCGGAGTTCATTCCCATCACGTTCGAGACCATGGTGTTGTTGGCTTCGTTAACTGCGCTGGTTTCGATGCTTGCGATGAACGGACTACCAAAACCGTATCATCCGGTTTTTAATGTTGCCGAATTCGCGAGAGCGTCAACGGACAAATTTTTTCTGTGTCTCGAGTCGTCTGATCCAAAGTTTCGCGCGGAAGAAGCGTTGAGATTCCTTCGCGATCTGGGAGGAAACGAGGTGACGGTTGTTCCGTCTTAGGGCATGGTTGCTGGCCGTAATGCTAGGCACACTTTGTGCGACGGGGTGCCGGCAGGATATGCACAATCAGCCTCGCTATAAACCCTTCGCGCCGACGGATTTCTTTGGCGACGGCAGGTCCGAAAGACCCACCATCGAAGATACAGTGGCGCGTGGTCAACTGCACCTGAACGACGCGCGCTACACGGGAAAGGTAAGTGGGAAGGACATCGACTACTTCCCGATCCAGATCACACGCGCAGATTTGACCCGGGGGCGAGAGCGGTTTGACATCTATTGCTCGCCTTGCCATGGCCGGTTAGGAGATGGACGCGGGATGATCGTGTTACGCGGCTTCCGACAGCCTCCAAGCTATTACGAGCCACGGCTCGTGACCGCCCCTGTCGGGCATTTTTTCGACGTTATGACAAATGGTTTTGGCGCGATGTTCAGCTATGCATCCCGAGTTCCAGTGGATGATCGATGGCGTATTGCCGCGTATATCCAGGCACTGCAGGCAAGCGCGAACGGTCGTGTAAATCTCGCGAACGTAAGCCAGCCCGTGACGGCCGAGGCCCATAAACAGCCCCCGCCCGTGCGCGAAAAGATGGGCGGTCCAAACGGGGGAGGTTTGAAGTGACCGGTCACCGGGACAGGACGGCTGTTGCCATCCATGAAGAACGGCTCGGGCCACGAGCGATTCATGTTCAACAGATTTCAGGAGTGATCGGCGCCCTCGGTCTTTTGCTTTGTTGCGCTGGATTTTTTGCCAATAGAGCGCAATTCTTCCAGTCTTACCTTTTTGCCTTTATCTACTGGGGAGGGTTTACGATCGGCGGTCTTGGCGTGCTGCTGATGAATCACGTGGTAGGCGGAACTTGGGGCGTAACGACCCGCCGCCTGTTAGGAGCCGCAGTTCGCACGCTTCCGCTGCTTGTCGTTTTGTTTGTACCGCTTTTAATTGGTATCCGGGACCTCTACCCCTGGGCGCAACCGGAGATAGTGAAGCACAATGATTTCCTTTTGCACAAGCAGGGATATTTGAATCTACCCTTCTTTCTTTTGCGTACGTTGATCTACTTCGCAATTTGGTTCTTCTGGGGCTTCCGGCTGTACAAAATGGCGGACCTGCAGGACGAGACCGGAGATGTGACCCTACGGGAGCGGATGCGCAGATTTAGCGCGCCGGGCCTGTTGATTTTCACCTTGAGCGCGAGTTTCGCCTACATCGACTGGATCTTATCGGCTGACGCGCAGTACTACTCGACCGTATACGGAGCGATGATCCTGATTGGCGATGTCTTGCAGACCTTTGCCCTGGTGATCATTGTGTTGGTGCTTGCGGCGGGCAGAGACAGGTTTGGAGGACGCGTGAACCCGAAGGTGCTCCACGACCTCGGCAATATGATGTTTGCGTTTACGATTTTCTGGACCTATCTGTCGGCATCACAACTCATCATCACGTGGCCTGCCAATCTCCCTCAGGAGATCTCATGGTATCTGGTCCGGGTAAGGGGGGGGTGGAAGGCTTTTGCGGTGATCATAGGCTTCTCCATGTTCGCCATCCCCTTTCTGGCGCTCTTGTCTCAGGCACGCAAGCGGAATCCGATTCGTCTGATGAGGGTAGCGGTGTGGATCCTTTGTGCGCGCGCGGTCGACATCTTCTGGATTGTGGCGCCTACATATAGGACCAAGGGCTTGGCAATTTATTGGACCGATTTCGCGGCTTTCCTGGGCATCGGAGGTATCTGGATTTACGTGTATCTGGGGCAGCTGCGGCGGCGGCCACTGTTACCGCTGCGGGACCCCCGCGTAGCTGAGCCGATGCCGGAGGCGGTCGCATGAGCACCGAGCGCAGCCCTCAAAAAATCCTGCACAAGCCTGGAGAGCCGATCGAGTCAGAGCCGCATGTTGGACACGGCGGTACAAGCTTCGAGGCCGTCGATGCGAGCATCAAAATGGTTATTTGGTCGCTGGCAATCATTGCGGGGACGCTGGTGATCGTGTTTGCAATCACCATCTGGCTGGAGAAATATTTGAACAACACAACACCCTTGGGTCAGCCTCCCAGCCCCCTTGCTCCCGCTCGAATCACGCCGCCAGGACCTCAAATCCAGGTGCATCCGTGGGAAACTTTGGCAGATGTCCGCGCTCACGAGGATCAAGTACTCAACGGCGCTGCGCCCGATGCTGAAGGGCATGTGCACGTTCCCATCAATCGCGCCATGGACCTTGTTGTGTCACGTCTAAACGTCAGTCCCGACGCTCCGCCCGGAATCACCACCCCCGGCGGTCAGGGCCGCGACTTCTCGGGCAGCGTGAACGCGATGCCACCCGCGTACCGGAAGCCGCAAATTCAGGGAGAAATTCGTAAACATGCACAGTAGTAGTCTTCTCTCCGGGGCGTGGATCATGCTTCTGAGTGCGTCCTTTGCGATAGCTCAGAATAATAATCTTCCAACGCTCGCACGGGGAGTCACCATTGAGCAGAAATTGAATTCTGCGATTCCGCTCGATCTCGTCTTTCGTAACGAAGCGAACCAAGCCGTCCCGCTTCGAACCTATTTCGGCGATAAGCCGGTTGTGCTGGCCCTTGTTTATTATGGGTGTCCAAACCTATGCAGCCTTACTTTGACTGAAATGGTCCACGCGTTACGCCGCGTTTCGTTTGAGCCGGGCCGCGATTACAGCGTGGTGGTGGTCAGCTTCGATCCATCGGAAAAGCCGGAGTTGGCCGCCACAACCAAGGCCGCTTACGCGAAGGAGTTCGGGCGGCAAGGTTTCAATTCCGGGTGGCACTTTTTGACAGGCCCCCAAGACCCGATATCGCGCCTGGCCTCAGCCGTCGGCTTCCGATATCGCTGGGACGCGCCCACACGCCAATTTGTTCACGCCGGGGGCATCATGGTCGCGACTCCCGATGGAAGGCTCTCGCGCTACTTCTACGGCGTCCGATATGCGCCCGCGGATCTGCGGCTCGCGCTGGTCGAAGCCTCACAAGAAAAGATCGGTTCTCCCGTTGACGATCTTTTGCTCTTCTGCTTCCGTTACGATGCGGCTCAAGGCAAATACACGCTTGCGATCTTCAACGTCCTCAAGCTCGGGGCAGCGCTAACCATCCTCGGCCTGGCCGGGCTTATTTTCGTGTTCATACGGCGCGAGAAAAAACAAAAGACCCGAGCTGCGTGGAGAGAAGCCCGTCATGTTCGCTAGCCTCCATGCTCTAGCTGATCTTCCTTTCTTTCCACCGACGGCTTCGGTTCAAGCGCACGAGGTTGACCAACTCTACTTCTTCCTCATCGCCGTTTCCGCGGTGATGACCATACTCATCTTCGGGTGCATCGCCTGGTTCGCGTTCAAGTATCACCGCACTCGCAATCCGCGCGCAACACAGCTTGAAGGCTCGACCAAGCTCGAGCTCACCTGGTCCATTCTGCCGTTCTTCGTCATGCTCGTGATGTTCTGGTGGGGTGCTAGGATTTTTTTTGCGAATGCCCAGCCCCCCAAAGACGCCATGGAAATCTTCGTCACCGGGAAGCAATGGATGTGGAAGATCCAATATCCGGATGGCGGGCGCGAGATTGACGAGCTGCATGTCCCTGCTGGCCAGCCTGTCAAACTGACCATGGCCTCGGAAGATGTCATCCATAGCTTCTCGATTCCGGCATTCCGGGTAAAACACGATGTCGTGCCCGGACATTACGACACACTTTGGTTCACGGCAGATAAGCCGGGCCGCTACCATTTATTCTGTACTGAGTACTGCGGAAACCAGCACGCACATATGATCGGCTGGGTAGATGTACTCGATAAGCGCGATTACGATGCCTGGCAAAATGGCGCAGGCAGACAGGGAACTCTCGCGGACCTGGGGCAGCAGCAATACGAGCAGCACGGCTGCTCTACGTGTCACTTATTAGATCAGCAGGGGCGCGGTCCGAATTTGCGAGGGCTTTATAACAAGCCCGTGATGCTGGCCGACGGAAGCACTGTAATTGCCAACGACGCCTACATTCGAGAATCCATTTTAGATCCCGACGCCAAGATTACGGCGAGCTTCCAGCCGGGCATAATGCCTGTCTTTAAGGGCCAGATTAGCGAGGAGAATGTCATCCAGTTGATCGCTTTTGTCAAATCGCTCTCACCCAATACTCCTGCATCGCAGCAAGGCAGCCAGCAACCGCCCATCGTGATCGCGCCAACAGCGCCCGGTTCCTCTTCGACCAGCACGTCGAATAATTCAAGGACACCCGCGAATTCGCAGCCGCAGTAGTAAGAAACTAAGGGAAGCGACTAATTTATGGCAACCATCGCACACGGGACACCGAGCATAGCGGAAGAGGTAAATTATCTTAACGTCGAGCACGGCTGGAAAAGCTGGCTATTCACCACGGACCACAAGCGTATCGCGGTCCTTTATCTCATCTCGATCACGCTGATGTTCTTCGTAGGCGGCCTGTTCGCCGTAATGATGCGCATTAACCTTCTGTCTCCCGAAGGCACTTATTTTTCCGCCACCACTTATAACCGCTTGTTTTCGATGCACGGAATCATCATGGTCTTTTTCTTTTTGGTTCCGTCAATTCCAGCCACTCTTGCCAATTTCCTGATACCGATTATGATCGGAGCGAAAGACCTCGCCTTCCCAAGAGTCAACCTGCTGAGCTGGTATCTCTATGTCATCGGCGCGATCATCACCATGTATTGCGTCTTTGTCGGCGGCGTCGATACTGGTTGGACCTTCTACGCGCCTTACAGCAGCACGTATTCCAATTCTTATGTGCTTCCTGCCGTGGCCGGAGTTTTCATCGCCGGCTTTTCGTCCATTCTGACCGGTTTGAACTTCATCGTCACGGTTCATAAGATGCGCGCTCCGGGAATGACCTGGGGCCGTTTGCCACTGTTCGTCTGGTCGAACTACGCCACCGGCTTAATTCAAGTGCTCGGTACTCCGGTACTCGCGATTTCACTCACACTGATCGCTTTTGAACGCATTGCCCATGTCGGAATATTCGATCCCAACATCGGTGGCGATCCCATTTTGTTCCAGCACCTGTTCTGGTTCTACTCGCATCCGGCCGTCTACATCATGATTCTGCCGGGCATGGGTGTGATTAGTGAGATTGTCGCTTGCTTTTCGCGCAAGCGCGTCTTCGGTTATAATTTTATCGCTTTTTCGAGCATGGCCATTGCGGTGCTTAGTTTCGTCGTGTGGGGACATCACATGTTCATTACTGGCGAGAGCGTGTACACGGCCGTCGCGTTCTCTATCCTGAGCTTCATGGTTGCCGTCCCTTCCGCCATAAAGGTCTTTAATTGGACAGCTACCATGTATAAGGGTTCGATCTCCTTTGCCACGCCCATGCTCTACGCTTTCGGCTTCATTGGGCTGTTTACCATGGGCGGATTGACCGGGCTGTTT
Organism: Bryobacteraceae bacterium; assembly: GCA_051003475.1. GTDB lineage: Bacteria > Acidobacteriota > Terriglobia > Bryobacterales > Bryobacteraceae > Bog-105. Next base: position 18,803 of record JBPCLH010000266.1, on the reverse strand, counting down.
GTCGCCACGCTTGCCATAGATGTCCCGACCCATGGCACCTATTTCATAGTCGCGCATTTCCATTACGTCATGGTGGGCGGCATGGTCATGGCCTATATGGGCGGACTTCACTTCTGGTGGCCAAAAATCACAGGCCGCATGTATCCCGAGGTGTGGTCGCAACTGTCCGCGTTCATTATCTTCATCGGATTCAACTTGACGTTTTTCCCGCAGTTCATTCTTGGCTACATGGGCATGCCGCGCCGCTATCACGCGTATCCCCCCGAGTTTCAGATGTTGAACGTTATGTCTACCGCGGGCGCTTCCATTCTCGCCATTGGCTATGTGCTTCCGCTGGCCTATTTTATTTGGTCGCTAAAGTATGGTCAGAAGGCCGGCAAGAACCCGTGGGGAGCTACGGGTCTTGAGTGGCAGATCCAGTCCCCTCCTACTACTTTCAATTTCGATGAGACACCTGTAGTCACTGAAGAAGCGTACCACTACGGCGAAGTGGAGGAAGTCGTTGGCTGAAACCATTGTTCCCGTCGGTCACGAACCCTCAGCGGCAGCTACACATCTCCGGCACCACTTTGCAACGCCGGAGCAGCAGATGGATGCGTCCACCCTCGGCATGTGGACCTTCCTCGTCACCGAAGTGCTGTTCTTCGGCGGCATGTTTGCGGGCTACGCCGTATACCGTGCGATGTATCCTGCTGCCTTCGCGAGCACGAGCCAATACATGAACGTCGTGCTTGGCGGAACCAACACAGCAGTCTTGATCTGCAGTAGCTTGACGATGGCGCTTTCCGTTCGAGCGGCGCAGCTCAGCAAGAGGCGAGACCTGATTCTGTTTATCGTCCTCACCATGATCTTTGGGACGATCTTTCTCTACATCAAGTGGCTTGAATGGCACTCCAAGTGGGTCGAGCATTTGGTCCCGGGCTTCAATTTCCAGTATGAAGACCCGCGATACGTCCACAACGCGCAGATCCTGTTCTTCCTCTATTTCATGATGACCGGCATGCACGCGCTCCATATGATCGTTGGCGTAGGGCTGTTGACATTCCTCCTGGTGCAGGCGATCCGCCGCGTCTTCAATGCAAGCTACTTCGCTCCTGTCGAAATGATCGGACTTTATTGGCACTTCGTCGATATCGTCTGGATCTTCCTCTTCCCGTTGCTCTATCTGATTGGACACCGCAAATGACCGCACACATCCCCAAAGTTAAAACGCTCGTTATCGTTTGGGCGGCGCTGGTGATTCTGACCGGTACGACCTCGGCTGTTTCGTACGTGGAGCTTGGCGAATGGAACATTGTGGTTGCACTGCTCATCGCTGTGACAAAAGCCTCTCTCGTGGTATGGATCTTTATGGGAGTTCGGTATACGACTACTCTCACCCGGCTTTTTGTCGTGGCCGGTCTGGTCTGGCTCAGCATCATGATCCTGATAACGTTTAGCGACTATAACAGCCGCAGTTGGACCTATCAAGCTCAGCCGTGGTCGCATACCAAGAGCGGTGGGAGCAACCAATAAACCGTCCGGCCCGACCAGGCTCTTGAAAAGCACTAAGACTTCTAGTGCGCGCTTTTTACAGCATCCCCAACCTTAGGTTGACCTGAGCCCGTGAAACGGCCTTCTGCGGAGCTTTGATCGACGGAAGTGATGCTGAGCTCGCCGACAGGCTCTTCGACCGTACGGAGAAGCTTGCCCGTGGCTGGATCTTTTATCTCGCGGCTGACACGCGTGACGGCGAGCTTATCACCGACGTGAACGCCTGCGCTGCTGCCTACGTTGATGATCAAATTGTTGCCGGAGGCATCGGCCACTAGCCCACTGATTTGAACGGTCTCGTGCGGCAAGCGGCTGGCGTTCTGTTCGAGTTGGCTACTCACCTGGGTCACGGCAGCCCTGACGGCCTCACCAAGTATCGTTTGACTAAAATTCGAGCTACTCATGTCGAGTTGACCGCTGCCGCCATTCGCGTAACCTCCGCCTGCTCCGACAAGGTTCGTGCCAGAGCGCGTCGATTCCCCTCGTCCAGTAACGGAAGCAAGAATCTCTCCTGTATTTACATTAACCATCCGGGCGGTTATGCCAACCACAGCCTTGGCTTTACGAACACCGACGTTTCCCAAACCGTATTTATCCCAGTGACCGAAGCTCCCGCCGCCCCCAACGTTGCGGTCATCCCGCCCAAACTGCGTGATGTCGCCGGTGATAATCGTGTCTACGCCGAGCACGCGCCCGATTTTAGCAGCCGTTGCAGCATCGGCTCGGTCGCTGTTTGAGAAATTCTGCTCTTGCAGAATCTTATCGAGGTCACGGCGCTCGATGACGCGATAAGTCGCGTCGTTAATAAGTCTGTCGATTATCAAGTCCGATATGCCGCGTCCCACATTCTGGGTAGTTCCAAATAACGCCTGTACGCTGCTCTGCACGGCGCCATACCCAAAATCCAGCACAGCGACGCGCCGTTTCTCCTGGGGTGCTTGCTGCGCCAAAGCAGGGGCGATTGCAAGTGCGGCACTTAGCAGTCCGAGGTGGATTCTCATTCGACGATGCTCCTATTTTCCTAAAAAGCCTTCTAGCTTATTAAGTTCTTCAGCGGCGCGGTCCATACTCTTTCGTGCAGTCTGCACGCCCTTATTCTGGATCGCCTTTTCGGTGGCTTGCAAATTAGCATCCAAACGGTTTGCTGAAGCTACTATGTCTTGTCGCAGTCCAAGCCCATTAGGGGTTTGTTGCTGGCGTAATCTGTCGAGACTGCTTTTAACGGCCTCCGAGCGAGCCTGCAATTGGATTAGACCGTCATTGAGACTTTCCAGTTCTTCCTGCGAAGGTCCGTTTTCTGCAGCTGCGGTTTGCGGCTGCTGGGCACCCGGTGCGATAGGTTCGGGAGTCGGCGCAGGTTCAGACGTGCTCGGCTCCGCTTTGACGGTCTTCTCTTGAGAGAGTCGTTGAACCATTTTGGAGGGCGCCGTGCGCGAGTTCTCGTCAGGTTGTGAACGAAATTCTAAATTGCCGTTATCCGTTTTGTTCTGTGGCGACGAACTGTCGGGAGGAACTGCCACCGAGGGCGGCTCGGCAGTGCCATTGCCAACCGGAGTTGTGGCTTGATTTGCAGCCGGACTAGCGGTTGGAAGCGAAGGTTCAGTTTTGGCATTTTCGCTTGGCTTGGAAGAGACGAGGCGATTGGCTGCGAGAGTTCTCCAGAAATGCGGTACGAGGACAACCGCTCCAGCCAGAACACAAACGCAAGCAACTGCGCCCGAGGCCATCCATAAACTGCGACGACTCTTGTTCGGCGCGATGTGAGCGGGAGCGGTCTGAGGGGCAGCGTTCTGCACTGAATTCGAAGCCATCATGGCCGGTGAATAGGGCAGCGTTGGGACCTGTGCCGCAGTCTGATGTTCCTTCGCATTCTGAAGAGCGTTGCGAAAGGCGGCGGCGTTTCGAAAACGATGACTTGGCTCCTTCGCGAGAGCAGCCATGATGATCTCGTTTAGAGCCGGCGGCAACGATGGATTCAACTCAATCGGCGGTTGCGGCGTTGTATTTAGTTGCCGATCCAGAATCGCGAACGTATTCTCCCCCTCAAAGGGGCGACGCCCAGCTGTCATCTCGTAGAACAAAACGCCGACAGAATAGAGATCTGAGCATGCATCGACAGGCGTACCGCGCACTTGCTCGGGCGACATGTAGAGAATGGAACCGATGGTCGCGCCGGAACGGGTTGTAAGAGGATCAGCTGTAGATTTCGCGATTCCGAAATCCATCAATTTCACGATTCCCTGCGGCGTGATCATGACGTTTGATGACTTGATATCGCGGTGAATGACGCCATTTTCGTGCGCATAGGCTAGCGCGGACAAGACTTGGGCGATATAGCTAAGTGCCTCAGGAAGCGGAATACGACCCTGGTTCACCTGATCCGCGAGCGTGCAGCCCTCGACGCATTCCATGATCATGACAAGCTGGTTGTCCAAGGTGAAAGCAGTGTGAAATTTTGCGATGTTCGGATGCTCCAACCTGGCCAGCGTACGAATTTCTCCCATAAACCGGTCGGTAAGACCAGCTTCGGGGGCGAGATCGGCGAGCAGGACCTTCATGGCCTCGGCGCGGTTGGAAATAACATTGCGGACCCGGTACACACGTCCCATCCCGCCTTTTCCGAACTCACCGAGAATTTCGTAGCCGTTGACTACTTGGCCGATTTCAAATGCCACGCCTCCGAACCCCCTTATGCCATGCCTGTAACTTTGTCGAAATCAGCGTTGTTCCTGTTCTGAATTCGACACTCAGTTTTCGCGACGCGATCGTCGAGCAAATTGTAGAGTCGTTGAATTATATGCCAAATTGACGTTCTTTGGGAGAACTACGGGTTTTGTCCGGTCAATGTAACGCGTTTCAACGCCTCCCAATCGGCCAATGTAGCTTTTAGCGCCTTGGCTGATTCGAGATATAAGGCGATGACCTGAGCAGGGGGCCTGCGATCCGCGCTCTCAACTGCATTCAATGCCGACGTGAGGCCGGTCACGGCAGAACGTAGTCCTTCAGTCACGGCGGCGAGCGAAGCTTTTTGCTTTTCGTCCAATTTGGGCGTTCTGTCGTGGACCTGCTTCTCGACAGCATCGACCTCAGCGGCTGTTTTTCTAGCGCGAATCATGTCTGCGAAGGCACGTTGAGCCCACTGGAACTGCTGTATTAAATCTGCCGTCGTGGCTTGCGAACGCGGATCCATCACAACTACGAGAGGTTGAATCAATTGGCGACCATTCACGGTCAATTTGACCTTATATGTACCGGGCAGCACCAAAGGAGCCCGCCAAGCAGGACCACCTTCAGAATCGATTTCATCACCCGAAGTGTCGTCGCGGATAGCGGCGCAGCGCAGATCCCAAACGAAACGGTGCATGCCCGCCTTCCCGGTCAGTTGCTGAGCTTTCGGCAACCAGCGTGGAGCAATCGCCAAGTTCGCCGGCGGAATGGGCGGCTTGTCGCGGCTCGAAAAGCGCTGGACGACTTTCCCGTGCAGATCAAGAATTTCGAGTACGATTTCGCCCGCGGGAGGCTCTCGAAGATAGTAGTCGAGATATGCTCCGGGCGCAGGATTTTGGGCCTGAGGCTCCTCAGGCGGGAGCGGAGTGCCGAGAAAGACGTCGTTTGTGATTCGAGTGGCGCGATCTGGTTTAAACAACCAGTAATCGACACTAGCAACATCGTGTGAAATTTGGCGGAGCGGTGCGATATCGTCGAGGGCCCAAAAGGAGCGGCCGTGCGTGGCAATCACGAGATCGCTGTCATGAATCACCAAATCACGCACGGAGGTTACAGGTAGATTAAGCTGCAACGGCTGCCAGCGATCTCCCTCGTCGAATGACACGTAGACTCCGAATTCGGTCCCGGCAAATAGCAAACCCTTTCGCTTCGGATCTTCACGAACCACATTCAAAAATGCGTGAGAGGCTATGCCCTCAGCGATTGGCGTCCACGTTTTTCCGTAATCGCGGGTACGAAACAAATAAGGCTGCATGTCGTCCAGGCGGTGACGATCGACAGCAACATAAGCCTCGCCCGGAGTGAAATGGGAAACTTCGATATGTGTGATTTTGCTCCAATCCGAAAGTCCTCCCGGGGTGACGTTCGACCACGCTTTCCCAGCGTTTCGGGTGAGATGGACGAGCCCTGTATCGCTGCCCGCCCAAATCTCCGCGCTGTTGAGTGGTGAAGGCGAGATGGTGTAAACGACTCCATAGCCGAGGTGCTTGGCATTCTCGACCGTGACTGGGGCTTCTGGTTTCGCGTGAATATCACTTCTGGAATCGCCGGTCAGATCCGGACTGATCTTTTGCCAGTGCAAGCCGCCATCGAGCGTCTTCATTACGTACTGAGTTCCCAGGTAAAGCGCATTGTGTTGCAGAGGCGAAAACACGATAACGGGTGTCCACGGATCGCGGTACTTCCGCAGCCCAGCATCCAGACTGAAACCGGACGTTGGCCACGGTGCTATGTTCTGGCTCTGCATCATTCGCCGATCAAAACGGCTCACCTCGCCATAAGTTCCGGCGACATAAATGATATTGGGATCCTTAGGATCAGGCGCGATGTAGCCGCTCTCGCTGCCGCCAACTGAAAACCAATCGCGTGAATCGATCTGGCCGTGATCCGTGCGGCTAGGGATGGCCGCTGTCCCACTGTCCTGTTGCGTGCCGTAGACGTGATACGGAAAGGCGTTGTCCGTGATGACGTGGTAGAACTGCGCGGTCGGCTGGTTGTACCAAGTGCTCCAGGTCTGGCCACCATTGAGGGTTATTGTAGTGCCCTGATCGGTGGCAAGCACCATATGTAGAGAATTCTCCGGATCGATCCAAACCTGGTGATAATCGTCGCCGCCCGGAGCGCCACGGACGATACTCAATGTCTTTCCGCCGTCGCTCAATCTGTAGAAGGCGACGTTAGGTATGTAAACGACATCTGGATCGTTGGGATCAGCGGTGATGCTGCTGAAATACCAGGCTCGGCTGGTAATTCTGGGATCAGTGTTCACGCGGGTCCAGGTGTCGCCCGAATCGTCGCTGCGAAAGAGACCGCCTTTTTTCGCGTCAATCGTGGCATAGATTCGTTTGCCGCGAGTTCCGCGCGTGACCGCCACGCCCACACGGCCCCATTCACCTTCGGGCAAGCCCTGACCGTTGAGCTGCTTCCAAGTCTTGCCGCCATCAGTAGAACGATAGAGCCCGCTCCCAGGACCGGAGTTGGGAGCATACGTGATCCAAGGTGGACGGTGTGCATTCCACATGGCAGCGAACACCAAATGTGGCTCGTCCATCGCTATGGCCAGGTCGGCTGCGCCGATTTGCGGGCCTCGGTTCAGCGTTTTCTCCCAGGTCTCGCCGCCATTCGTGGACAGGAACACGCCGCGTTCGTCATTCCCGGCATACGCGTGCCCCAGCGCGGCAACGAGAACTATGTTTGGATTCGTGGGATCAACTACTATACGGCTGATCTGGCGCGTATCACCTAAGCCAATGTTTTTCCAGGTCCGTCCACTGTCAGTAGATTTATATACGCCATCGCCCGTCGCGAGATCGGAGCGGATGTCCGTTTCACCGGTGCCGGCATAAAGGATTTTTGGATTCGAGGGCGCAACTTCAAGCGCTCCGATTGAAGCTACCGGTTGGGTGTCGAAGATCGGTGTCCACACCGTGCCGGCATCGGTTGTTTTCCAGATTCCGCCATCCACCGCGCCGAAGTAAAACGTGCGTCCGGCGCCAGGAACGCCCGAGACCGCTATGGCGCGCCCTCCTCGGAACGGCCCAATGAGGCGCCATTTGAGGCCACTGAACAGGTCGGGCGAGATGGACTGTCCGTTAAGGGAGATGCAGAACAGAAAAATCAAGCACCGGCCAATGGGCTGCATAGACTCTCAAAGATAGCGCAAGCAGGCGAGTCAGAATGTATTGTGAGAAAGAGAGGAGGAAGCAAAGATGAAGCATGGTTTAGTCTTGATTGCCAGCGCGATGCTGGCCTGCGGTTGTCCACTTCGAGCACAAAACCGCACGCCGGCCGTCGGCATCGAAACGCGGGCCGAGAATCCGCTCAGCGGTGAGATCAAGCAGTCGTATCAGACAGTGAAGAACAATATCATGAAATCAGCAGAGGAGATGCCAGAAGAGAATTACAGTTTCAAGCCTACGCCCGACATTCGGAGTTTCGGTCAGGTTCTTGGTCACGTGGCGGAGTCTCAGATGCGCACGTGTTCCGCCATCATGGGTGAGCAGAAATCGATGGCTGCAGCTTCAAAGGCATCCAAGGCCGAGTTGGTTACCGCTCTCCACGACGCATTCGCGCAATGCGACAAGGTCTACGAGACAGCGACGGACGCAGACGCAGCAAATATGATCAAGACCCCGCACGGGCAGAGAACGAAGTTGGGAGCGCTCGTTGCCAATACAACTCATGACACCGAGCAATACGGGATTCTGGCGGTCTATCTTCGATTGAAGGGTTTGGTGCCGCCCTCAAGCAAGCGATAAATCTAACTGCCCGGCCTCACGTAGCAGGGTTGCTTAGTTCTACTAGTCGTTCCGCGAGTCGTTGAGGATCAAGGCCGCGACGTTGAGCCATCTCGGTGCCGATATTTGCCTTGTCGCTACCGCCTAGAACGGCGGTTGCAATGGGGAAAAGACTGTCGTCTTCCAAAGCAATGTGGCGAGAATAAAGTTCCGAAAGACTAGCTAACGCCTGGCTGAGCCGGCCAGCGTCGTGGGAGACGAGGACGGTTTCAGAAAGCCACTTCCTGCCGAGCTGGTCCACCGTTTCGTGCCATTGGGCGGCCTGTTGATGATCGGCCTCCAGTTCCTGCATCTCGGAGAGCGCGCGTTCAACCTCGGGGTGATCAAGGCCGCGCAATCGTGGGAAGAGACTTTCCTCTTCATCTGCGGTATGACGCGGAGCCGCATTTCGAAAATAGTCGAGCGCCTGTTCCCACTCACGGCTTTGTTCCTTTGTCATTGGGCCACCTTCCGCTTGTGCGGCTACCTTCATCAGGACACCCAAGAAGCGCTCAATACGGCGGTGGCAATCTGTTAGCAACTCGATTGGATTCGAGAAATCGGGCGATGGTTTGGCTCCAATGGTAACGGGCATACAACCGCTATGGCCAGTTTACGCGATGCAGCACCCACATCACCGCATCGTGAAATGAAGTGGCGGAGTAGCTGCAGTGCGCCTCCGAGGCGTGATTGAATACCAGGATGGAAGGGCATCCAACGGTCTCGGCGGCAATGCAGTCGGGGGGAGAATCGCCAATGAAGCAGCAGTGTTCGGGTGACGCTCCGTAATACGTGAGCGCCTCTTGCAGCAGAAGCGAACCGGGCTTTCGACAATGGCATTGATCCGCGTACGAATGAGGGCAGTAATAGATCCTTGAAATGCGAATGCCGGCTGAGGCGAGTTTCCTGAACAGTTCCCGATTCACTTCGATGAAGTCGCTCTCGCTGTAATAACCGAGCCCGATGCCTTGCTGGTTGGTTACGATTACCAGCGTAAACCCCGCATCCTGCAGAGCTTTGAGTCCCTCCAGAACACCGGGCATGAGTTCAACCAGGGCGGGGTCATGCAGAAAGGGAAAATCGCGGATCAACGTCCCGTCACGATCGAGGAAAGCTATGCGGCGCTCACCATCAGGGGGGAATCGAGGGACAGCTGCATGCAGCTCGATGGCGGCGGCTCGTTCCAGGATCGCCGAGGTGCTGGTATCAAACGTTATGGGGACGCAAACGACTTCTCCTCCGTAGGATTCGACGCTAGGCTTCGACTTCAGCTCCTCTGGAGTGTAGCCGCCTCCCTTGATATAGACATCCGGCTTGAGAAGTTCGATCAGTGCCAAAGGGCGTGTTTCCGGCATCAGCGTGACGGCATCGACAGCCTCTAAACCAGCAACAACGAACAGCCGATGCTCCTGGTTGTTCACGGGCCGCAGCGGGCTTTTATACGCTCGGACCGAATCATCGGAATTAACCGCGACGATGAGGCGATCACAGTGCTGCTGGCGGGCTTGCACCAGGTACTCTACATGCCCAGCGTGCAGAAGGTCAAACGCTCCACAGGTCAGGCCGATCCTGCATTCCATCAAGCGCTGATCGGCAACCCAGGCGATAATAGCTTCTCTGTCAAAAATCTTTCGATTCGCTTCGGCTGCCAGAACGACCTCGGTACGAACTATGGTAGCGACTCTCGAATATGCTGAATGCGACGACCCGGCAGCGCATACATGTGAGATGGATCGCGTTGAACGAGCCTGCGGCGAACGTGAATGACGGGCATTACTACTATGGCTATTGCGGCCGCGATGCTGTGTGAACCAAGGCTAGCTCGGGAACGCACATGATGCAGAGAGCTGCCCAAAGGAGCCCGTCTTGAGCACTTTGTCCCATTTCGGAGGACGGCGTGTATTGGTGGTAGGTGACGCGATGCTTGATGAACATATCCAGGGACAGGTCCGCCGGCTGTCACCGGAAGCCCCAGTACCGATTGTCGAGATTCAGAGTCGGCGTTTTCATCCGGGCGGGGCGGCAAATGTCGCGGCCAACATTACTAGCTTGGGAGGCAGTGCGCTGCTGGTGGGCATCATCGGTGCGGATGCCGCGGGTATGCAACTGCGCCAAGAGCTTTGCGAGCGCGCTGTCGGCCCGGAGTACTTGATTGCTTCCGTCGACCGGCGCACGACAACGAAGAGCCGGGTGATGGCCGGGGGACAGCATATCGTTCGGTTTGACGAGGAGTGCCACCTAGATTTGTCGGCTGACGAAGAAGGCGCACTGGCGGGGCGCGCTGCTGAATGTGTAGGCGAAGCTGATGCGTGCATTATCTCGGACTACGCTAAGGGCGTCGCTACTTCCAAAATCTGCCAGGCGGTAATCACAGCAGCATGTGGAAAAGGCATTCCCATTGTTGTCGATCCAAAGGGATCAGACTACACAAAGTACGCTGGCGCCACCGTGATCACTCCAAATTTTCATGAGGCGACAACGCTCGCGGGAACTTACGACAGCCGCTTTCACGTGCGAGATGATTCGGGCATTCTGATCGAAGATATCGCGGAGACGATCATGCGTAGATGCAGCGCGAGCCTTCTTATCACGCGCGGCTCCGAAGGCATGAGCCTTTTTGAACGTGGAGGACGACCAGTGACGATCAGAGCCCGGGCACGGCAGGTCTACGATGTCACAGGCGCAGGTGACACAGTTGTGGCTACGTTAGCGCTAGGGTTAGCGGCCGGGCTGTCACTTGAGAAAGCGTGCCGACTTGGAAACCTCGCGGCGGGCATTGTTGTCGGCGAACTCGGTGCATCGACGATCTCGCTCGAAGCTCTCGAAAGCGCGGCCGAGGAAGAGGATCTGATCTTCCCCCAATGAGGGCGTTGTGTGTCCGAGCTATCGCCAGGAGGGCGTGTCTAAGATAAATCTGCGGATTACAGACTTTTGGATCGTGCAGTATTTCTCTTATGACGGTGCGATAAAAATGAAGCGCTTTTCAGATAAGTGCCTACTACTATTGTCGGCAGCATAGAGATATATCACGAAACAGACGCGGCTCGACCTTATAGACGATCCAACGCGACACTTAATAGGCGACTGCAGGCATTTAGAGACGGCTCGGCGTGCGTGGGGTAGTACTGAACGGTATAAGCGGGCTCGTCGAAAGACCTTTTGCAGCGAAGCCCATTCTTTTCTGCCCATTTATTGGAAAGACCGCGTTCCTGTGCTGAACATGACGAGCGTTCTTAGCATAAAATAGAAGCAGGAAAAGCAGCCGCTGCCGATGGAGCGTTCGCATCGAAGCGGAAAGCTTCGAGTGTCATCTCGAAGACTTAGCGAAAAAACGCCACCAGTGGCGATATTCCAGTGTTGTAGAAGCGATTGGAGAAATATTGTTGCAGATACCGTTGTCATCGCCCGATGTGACCGATCAAGACCGCGCTGCGGTGCTCGAAGTTCTGAATTCAAGCGCGCTTAGTCTTGGTCCGAAATTGCCAGCCTTCGAACAAGCCGTATGTCAAACGACGAACTCCCGGCATGCCATCGCGGTCAATAGCGGTACTAGCGGACTGCATCTCTGTGTCAGAGCAGCGGGCATCTCTGATGGAGACGAGGTCATTACGACACCGTTCAGCTTTGTGGCGTCGGCAAATTGCATTCTGTTTGAGCGCGGTAAGCCCGTATTCATTGATATCGATCCACTGACGTACAATCTAGACCCGGGGCAGATCGAGCAAGCGATCACTCCGCGAACGAGAGCCATCCTGCCTGTACACGTCTTTGGAAGGCCCTGTGCAATCTCGGAGATCATGCGCATAGCTCGGAAGCATGGGCTTACCGTCATTGAGGATTCTTGCGAAGCAATTGGCGCTCAACATCAAGGCGTGCCAGTAGGGACGTTTGGCCAAACCGGCGTATTTGCGTTCTATCCCAATAAACAACTCACGACGGGTGAGGGGGGAGTGATAATAACGGACGACGATGAAGTCGCTCGACGCTGCCGCAGCTGGCGCAACCAGGGCCGCTCGGATACGGAGGGGTGGCTGGAGCATGATGAACTCGGCTATAACTACCGGCTGAGCGACATCAATTGCGCGCTCGGACTATCGCAGATCTCCCGGCTGGACGAGGTCGTTCGCGCTCGTCAGCGGGTGGCAGAGCTTTACGACGCAGCCCTCAAGTCCATTCCGGAGGTCATCGCCCCTCGGCTTGAAGAGCCGCAATGCCGCACGAGTTGGTTTGTATATGTAGTCCGGTTAGCCGATGAATTCGGACGTCCCGAGCGCGACCAAGTTATCGCGGAGTTAAGAAGGCGCGGCGTCGGCTGCCGCAATTATTTCCCGCCGATTCACTTGCAGCCGCTTTACCAGCGCATGTTCGGCTATCGCCCCAGTGCTTTTCCGGTGACGGAACACGTCTCGGATCGCACGATTGCGTTGCCTTTCTTCAACCATCTATCCGAAATGCAAATTGAGCGAGTTTGCACGGAATTGCGGAAAGCGGTTCAGTCGCTGACAGGTGCAACATCGCTCGCCGGACAGAACGCCCTGCAAACGATCTCGTGAACCCTGGTCATCGCCTCCGACTGCTATCGTTGAGAAACAAATCGCTGAAAGCCTTGAGTTCCTGTGCCGCTAGGTTACCCGTCAGACCGATGCAACTTTGGAGCCGCGGGGAAATGCGCGGGATCGCTCTCGAGAAACAGCTTTGATCAGCTTGTATAAACCATATGACCTGCTGTCTTGACCTTGGGATTCTTTTTACGACAGTATGGATCGTGCTCGCGCAGTTCCTGCAGGCACTTTGAACATGCGATTTCCTGCGCAATCGACGATCCGAGCGAGCTCCGAATCCACCCCGATGCTGAGTTTGAGGCGCCCATGCAGGTGAATATACTCATATCTTCGGCGGGCCGTAGGGTCGGGCTCATGAACTGTTTCCGGGAAAGCCTCTCGGAACTAGGAATTTCCGGCCGCATCATAGCTGTCGATGCGACGCCGTATTCCGCTGCCGTGCAACTCGCCGATGAATTCTACCTTGTACCAAGGTGCACCGATCCCAATTTCATTCCGGAAATCCAGCAAATCTGCGAACAGGAACAGGTTCATCTGGTCGTACCGACCATCGATACCGAGCTGCCAGCTTACGCCGCCGCTCGGGAGCAGTTCCGCGAACGAGGTGCTGAGATTGCAATCTCATCCCCAGATACTGTCGGAATTTGCTATAACAAGATCCTCACGCACGAGTGGCTGGTCGCGCAGGGATTCCCGGTACCCAAGCAAGCAGCGCCCGAGGTCGTCCTCCGGAACTCGCATGATTGGGTGCTCCCTTTGATTGTCAAACCGGTTGATGGCAGCGGATCGCTGGGCATCCGAATAGTGACTTCCTTCGCCGAATTGACCGCACTCGTCTTCAAGTCGAACGGCGTGATTGTTCAGGAATGTATCCAGGGCGCCGAATACACCATCAATGTGTTCGTTAATCGCCAAGGCCGTTGCGTGTGCGCTGTTCCACACTTCCGGATGGAGGTCCGAGGAGGTGAGGTCTCCAAGGGAGTAACTGTAAAAAATCATCAACTTATGCAGTTAGCGAGCACGATCGTCGAAAGCATGCCGGGCGCCAGCGGGGCTTTGAACGTCCAGTGTTTTTCGACAGCGGCGGATGAGCTTAAGGTTATCGAAATCAACGCCCGTTTCGGGGGCGGCTATCCGCTCGCGCATCGTGCAGGCGCTCCCATTACAAAATGGCTGATCGAAGAAATCCTCGGACGAGAGCCGCACGAGCTGTTCGACGATTGGGAGGACGGTGTGACGATGCTGCGTTATGACGCAGCAGTGTTTGTGCCGCGTTCAAAGTTACAAACTGATGATCATTATGCTGCCTCGTTGCATCGTGTTAAATCTTGACGAAGCTCTGTACATCAAGCGAGATTATGTTGGGAGCGGATTTCGAACGCTCGGCACATATCTTCGAGATTCTTTCTGCACTCGTGAATGGAGAGGAAAACTATAGACCTCGCCAGCGAGTGGCCGAGTTCGTACAAAAGCGATACGGGCAGAGGAACTGCAAGTTTGTTTACGTATCAACAGAGGTTTTGGGGAAACTCACCGCCAGAGTGGAGATTCGGAACACTTAGATTTTTCCGGGACCTGTGAAACAGACTGGCCGACAGCCGTCGATAACTTCTTCCGCGCAACTCGTGCGGGCATGCTCGCCAGAATGGGACGAATATCTTTCACGAGTTCCACACGATTTTTTTCAGACCGCAAAATACCACGCTTTCTCGGCTGCGGGAAACGGTGAAGCATGGCTCGTGCTATATGGGAACCGCGACAAATTCGTTGCCTGGCCTTATTTGTTGCAGCCGATTAGCAGCGAGGCCGGCCTCGGAGCGCAGTTTCGAGATGTTACATCAGTATACGGATACTCCGGACCGGTTGTTTACAACTGTGCTGAAGATGAAACATTTCGATTAAGGGCGTGGGAAGCGTGCGTAGAGGCGTGGCGCACACAAACGGTAGTCAGCGTATTTACACGGTTCAATCCCATCCTAGGTAATCAGGCTTGGTTACAACCTGAGTGGATGACACCCGGTGTACTCGGCCATACCTATAAAGAAGGTAAGACCGTAACGATTGATCTGTCCAAACCGCCTGACGAAATTTGGTCGGATTACCAGCGGAAATTGCGCCAGCACCTCCGCAGGGTTGAGCGAGAGCAAGAGTTCACCACCGTGTACGATCCGGGTTGGGAGCATTTTGACGAGTTCATCTCGATGTATCATGCGACTTTGCAGCGAAACAATGCTGCCCCGTTCTATTTCTTCTCTCGGGACTATTTCGTTGGCTTGAAAGAGGCACTTGGCGCACACGGTAGTCTTTTTCTCTGTATGTGGGACGGTTCAGTAGGCGCTGCTCTCCTGCTGATCGAGTACAACGGCATTGTGAGCGTGCATCTTGCGGCATCTGATGACCGCTGTTCCGCGCTTTCGCCCAACAAATGGCTCTTCCATAAAGCGCAACTTTGGGCGCGTGCCAGAGGCAACAACTTTCTTCACATAGGTGGTGGGCGCGGCAGCCGGGATGATGACCCGTTGTTCCGATTTAAAGCGATGTTTTCCGGCACGCATCTGCCGTTCTACACGGGTCGATGGGTGCTCAATGCCGAGGCCTATGAGTTTCTCTCTGCAGAGCGACGAAAACGAGCAGGACTGCACGGTGATAGCTATCTTGCTTCGACATACTTTCCCATATACAGAGCGCCCGTAATCAGTATCCCAACTGCACAGCCTGGCGGCAACGACTCGCAGCAGCGATAAGAAAGTACTAAAGTACTGCAATAGAACGATTCTGGCAGCGTTAAACCTGCGTCAAGTTACGCAATTTGAGCTAGAATTAGAGGCGACAGCTCACTATTGGGCAGTCAGTTCGCAGAGATCGCTTTGATAGATGTTGACGGGACGACTCATCGCTTCGTTAGTGTTAACGGCTTGAGATTGTTCGTTTATTGCGGATTTGGGCGAAATGAATAAGAGTAGGAAAGCTCCTCACAGGTGGTTGCTCATGGTCAACGCAACGGCACCTTGCCAACTGTTTCCCATGGAAGTTGCTTCTCGCTCGAGCGACTTCCGGCATAATTTCTTGCAAATTGAGTGTGTACCAGGGTGCGATTCCAGGCTTGCTCTGGCAGGATAGTGAGTCTGCGGCGAAGTTAAAGAGGGATTAACGCCAATTCAACAGAGTTTTAATAGACGGTGACGAAGATTCAATAAAGAAGACAAATGCCAACGAGCATTTGCGAAAAGTGGGGGAGAGATCAATGTCGGCGATATATCGCCTTTCTCGGAGTTTAATCAGGCACAGAATTGCCTACCTTGCGCTTGTGCGGGGCGCCGAGGTATGTCTGTTTTTGCTAGCGGGCATAAGCGCTTTTCTACTGCGTTTCGAATTCACTATTCCGCCGGAACGAAGGCTGGCCTTACTCTATGCGCTAGCGGTCTGGGTGCCGCTGCAAGCTCTTGCATATTACTCGCTCGGCCTGTGGAGCGGAGGATGGAGATTTGTTTCGCTGCACGATGCAGTGCGGCTGCTTTGGGCAAACCTCGGGGCCACGTTGGCCAGCGTCCTGGTAATCCTTGCAATAGGTCCTCCGAAGTTCCCCCGATCGCTTTACATCCTGGATTTCTTGCTGTGCTACTTGCTTGGCGTAGGAGTGCGAGCTGGTGTTCGAATGGCGCTCGAGCTGTCGCATCTGCGTGCAGCGACGAACGGTCAACGGACATTCATCTACGGTGCCGGAACTGCCGGCGTGATGGTGCTTCGCGAGGCGCGTTCGAACAGCAAGCTGGGATACCACATCTGCGGCTTCATTGATGATAATCCCGCCCGAACGGGCATGATCATACAAGGCATCCGCGTCCTCGGACAGGGAACCTCATTGGGGCACCTTGCCGAAAAATACGATGTCGCCCAGGTCTTGATTGCAATTCCGTCCGCGAACGGCACCGAGATGAGAAACATCCTCGGGCACTGCACTGAGGCAAAGCTCCGCTTTCAAACCATTCCAGCCCTGTCGGAGATTATCCACGGGCGCGGGCTTGCGACACAGATTAGAGACGTCGCGGTCGAAGATCTCCTGGGCCGCACAGCCGCCAGATTGGATACGGATCTGATCCGCGGGAAGGTTCAGGGCGAGGTGGTGCTGGTAACCGGGGCAGCGGGTTCAATAGGTTCCGAGCTGTGCCGGCAAATCGCACGCTTTAACCCCAAAACTATCATTGGCTTTGAAATTGCCGAAACCGCACTCTTTCACTTGCAGCACGAAATACGCGAGCTGTTCCCGCGCATTCACTTTGAGCCGGTAATTGGCAACATTCAGGACCGGGCCCGGTTGCGCGAGGTTTTCGAGATGTATCGGCCTACCGTTGTCTTCCACGCTGCTGCTTACAAGCACGTTCCCATGATGGAAACGCATTTGTTCGAAGCCGTCGAGAACAACATTCTCGGCACTTATCATGTAGCCGCGCTTGCGGGTGAGTTTGGCGTCGATGAGTTTGTGATGATCTCGTCGGACAAGGCTGTCCGCCCCACGAGCATCATGGGGTTAACCAAACGGGTAGCCGAGCTGCTCGTCAGCTCGCTTCAGGCTGGCCGAACAAAATATGTGTCCGTACGTTTCGGAAATGTGCTTGGGAGCAACGGCAGCGTCGTCCCGATCTTCAGGCGTCAGATTGCAAGCGGTGGTCCTATTACCGTGACCCACCCCGAGATGCGCCGCTACTTCATGACGATCCCTGAAGCAGCCCAACTTGTGATGCAGGCCTACGCCATGGGCAACGGAGGAGAGATCTTTGTGCTGGACATGGGTAGTCCGATCCGGATTGTCGATCTCGCGAGGCAACTGATTCTGCTTTCGGGCTTGCGCCCCGAGATAGACATTAAGATCGAATTTACAGGCGTGCGCCCCGGGGAAAAGCTCTATGAGGAGCTGAGCACAAACGACGAAGAGACGGTGCCAACCTACCACGAAAAAATTCACATCTTCACTGGGAATGGATCAGGAATGCCCGGCGTTGCTGCGACAATGGATGAATTGAAGCGTATGTGCGTGGCCCGCGACCGCCACCTTGTGCTCAGGCTCAAGGACATGGTAGCCGACTATAGCCCCAGTGCACACGTGCTCCAAACACTGCAGGAAGAGGAACTCTTGACAGCAGCGACCGCTCCCCACAATGGGACCGGTCGAGGTGTCCGGACAGTGCCGGCGTTTAACTATTGAGCGTCACTGCACATTCCACATCCGAGATCACCGCATTGCAGAAGAGGCCTAGCCGTCGGCAGCGCTCGCCTCTCT
The DNA here is from genome assembly GCA_051003475.1 of Bryobacteraceae bacterium. Taxonomy (GTDB): domain Bacteria; phylum Acidobacteriota; class Terriglobia; order Bryobacterales; family Bryobacteraceae; genus Bog-105. The sequence goes on along the minus strand of JBPCLH010000266.1, from coordinate 927 downwards.
GTTGTGTGCAGATCGGCAAGGGAACCGTCGAAATAATCCCACCACGTCTGGGCAAGACGACCGCAGTTCAATGAAAGTTTTGCCCGGCTCGCATGACGCGACTCAAAGTTTGAATAGAGAAATGTCGCTCCCCCTTTATACATAAGGAGGAAGAGACATGCTGTCAATGATCTGTCTGCCCGCACGGCAGTGACATCGAACTTGGCGCTGCAGGCAAAAGCCAGCATGCAAACATGAACGTTGGAAACTGGAATGCATGAGCCTATTTAGCCGCTCCGGCAATCGATATCTATTTATTAAGAGAACTCTCGACATTTTGCTCGCCGGAGCCGCCGTGGTGGTATTCAGTCCTGTACTCGCTGCCGTTGCGATCTGTGTGCGGATCACTTCTCCAGGTCCAGCACTCTTTAGACAAAAGAGACTGGGTTTGAACGGAGATGTCTTTACAATCTTCAAGTTCCGAACGATGGTCGTGCATGAGGCAAGCTCGCTAGCCGAAAAGGTCGTTCATAGTGCCGATCCGCGAATCACACGTTTGGGCAACATTCTGAGAGACTTTCGGTTGGATGAGTTGCCTCAGTTATTCAATGTCATTCGGGGCGAGATGAGTATTGTTGGCCCGCGGCCTCTAACGCCAGATTTTTATGAATATTACACAGATAGAGATAAGCGGCGGCTTCTCCTGCCGCCTGGCATAACGGGTTGGCAACAAGTGAATGGCGCTTCAGAACACAGCTGGGCGGAGCGGATTGCTTTGGACATCTGGTACGTCGAAAACGCAAACATTTGGTTGGATCTTCGGATCATCTGGCGAACCGTCGGGGTAGCACTGACTCGAGAAGGTGTCTATGCATCGAATGGATCGCAGCTGAGTGGAATTCCCGACGCTCTGAGAACAACCCTGACAACAAGATTCACCGCTGCGTG
>JBPCLH010000265.1:0-60508 GCA_051003475.1 Bryobacteraceae bacterium | reverse complement strand
GTATTTGCCGTTCATCACAACGCTGCACGGCACCGATATCACGCTGGTGGGGGCCGACCGCTCTTACTTTCTGATCACCAAATTTTCCATCGAGCGCTCAAACGGCGTGACGACGATCAGCGAGTACATGCGCAAGCGGACGGTGGACTTCTTCGACGTGCAAAACGAGATCGAAGTAATCCACAATTTCGTGAATTGTTCGCTCTACCGGCCCGATCCAGCGGCGCAACGGAAGGGCCGCCAGCGCATCCTGCACATCTCGAATTTCCGTCCTGTCAAGCGGGTGCTCGATTGCATCCACGCGTTTGCAAAGGTGCGGCAGCACGTTGACGCAGAGCTGATCATGGCATGCGACGGTCCTGAACGCGGCAACACCGAACGGTTAGCGAGGGAACTGGGCGTTGACCGCGACGTTCGCTTCCTTGGCAAGCAGGACCATATGGAACGCCTGATTCCGCGCATGCACGCTCTGCATCTGCCGAGCGAAATGGAAGCGTTCGGCCTCGCGGCACTCGAAGCGATGGCTTGCGGTGTGCCTTCCGTGGCAACGCGTACCGGCGGAGTTCCGGACCTGATCACTCACGGCGTTGACGGGTTTATGGAAGAAGTGGGCGACATCGATGCGCAAGCGGTGCGGCTCACCGAGCTGCTGACGAATGAGAACCTGCACGCCAAGATTTCGGCAGCCGCCCGTAAGACAGCCGAAACGCGCTTTTGCACCGACCTCATCATTCCCCAGTACGAGGCGTACTACGAACGGGTGTGTGACGGTTTGGGAACCGCGCAATCGGCGGCGGTGTCTACTTAAATGGCTGCCTTCGAATAGAGCGGCAAAAGCGGTAGAATTCAGCGATGGGGCCACGCTTGTTGACCAACCCGGGCAATCTGTCCATTCTGGCGGGCGCGCAGGATGGCGTTTCCGAAGAAGATGCTCGCATTCTACGCGGCCTTCGAGCGGGCATTGAGGATGCGTACCAAGAGTTGATCGCACATTACCAGCAGCCGGTTTACGGGATCGCATTTCATCTGCTCGGGAGTTCGGCAGACGCTTCCGACGTAGTACAGGAGGTGTTCCTGAAGGTGTTTCGCGGCGTGGGATCGTTTCGCGAGCACAGCAGTTTGCGGACATGGATGTACCGGATTGCCGTGAACGAAGCCCATAATCATCATCGCTGGTTCAGGCGGCATTGCTGCCGCGAAGTGGCTATGGAAGATGCTGCGGAACAGTCCATAGCGCTAGAGAGCGCGGCCGATCCGGGGCGTTCACCATTCGATCAGGCAGTGGAAAACGAAAACCGTACGCTTATCGAACAGGCTCTGGCCAATATCAATCCGGTATTCCGGACGGCAGTCGTGCTTCGAGATATCGAGAATCTAAGCTACGAGGAGATAGCAGAAATTTTACAGGTGTCGCTGGGCACTGTGAAATCGAGAATCCTGCGCGGTCGTGAAGCATTGCGGTGCGAACTTACACAACGGCTCGATCCGGGCCTAGCTGAGGCGTTCACATAGGAATGGCGGAAAGAATGGTAAGCACATGACCTGTTTCAGCGCGAAGCGTCAAATCACGGCATTCGTAGATAAGAGACTGCGCGATGGTGAGTGTTCCAGAATAGACGCTCATTTGCGCAAATGCGATCGCTGCGCGTCTCACTTTGAGCAGATCGCTTCGTTGCGCTCGGCTTCGCGAGAACTGCCGAAAGCCGTTGCTCCGGCTCATCTGATAAATGCCTTGCGCGTGATTGCGTCTCGCGAGCGGCAGGTGATAGAGCAAAATCAAGGCTCGCAACTGAGAGCGATCTGGAGTCGCTGGAAGTTCCGCATGGATGAGATGATCCGGCCATTGACCATTCCGGCGACGGGCGGCTTGTTATCCAGTTTTATTCTGTTCGGAACGCTGGCTTTTACGATTGGAACCGCAACCCGCACGGTCAGCTACGATGTACCTGTCCTCTACGGTGACACGGCAGATGCGAACCTGGTTCCATTGCAGCTTGGTTCGGGCGCAGTCGTACTGACTATTACGACTGACAGCAACGGACGTATCCGCGACTACGCGGTGCGCGATGGCGCAGATTCTTTTACCGGGGATCCGGCGCGGCTTCACTCAGATAACATCGTGCTGCCCCAGTTTCCAACCGTCCTTGCTCTGGCCCACCCGATCAGCGGGGATATCCGGATTTCTTTTACGCCCCTAGAATTGCGGCAGTAGACGCGACGGATTTAACGGATTACGGATTACTAAGGTTAGGATTCAAGCAAATCCCAAGCATCGCTGCGTTCCTGCAGTTCTTTTTTCCAGCCTCCAAACAACGGCGATCGTAAGGCACTCTCCAGCAGTTCGGGACTCTTCTCGTCACCACGGTATAGCTTTACTACATCGGCCACACTGACGCCTTCGGGGCCCGGGGCGGTTTTTTCAATTAGGTCACCGGCCGCGACATCGCCTTCATCTATCACAGAGAAGTAAATTCCGGATCGACCGCTGTGCCAAAACCTTCTCACCATATCGGGCCTCCCGAAGCGGATACCAAGTTTGAAGCAGGGCATACGTGGCTGGGTCACTTGCAACACGCTCGATCCGACGCGGAACTGATCACCGATGTGCACAGCATCCTCAGTGAGGCCTTCTGTTGTCAGATTCTCGCCGAAGATGCCGTAGGAAAGATCCATGCCTGGCAGTTGCTCGCTCCAAAAGCTGTAGTGCTCTCCCGGGTAACAATAGACAGCTTTGTACGGACCGCCGTGTACTGTGAGGTCTGATTGCCTATCACCGGCGATGTTGTGACGTCGCACCGCCACTTTGCCTTCGACGGGTGATTTGAAGATGCTCGTCAGCACCGTGGCGTTGCGCACTTGCACCTGCTTCGGAGAGCCGACGTTCACTGAAAGAACTCGCATTTTCAAAAGCCAAGATCGCTTAAGCCTGGATGGTCATCTGGACGGCGGCCAAGCGGCCAATGATATAAACGCTCTGCTTCTTTTATGGGCAGATCGTTGATGGACGCGAAACGAAAGCGCATCAGGCCGTTTTCATCGAATTCCCAATTCTCGTTGCCATACGATCTAAACCAATTTGCGGAGTCATCATGCCATTCGTAAGCAAAGCGCACTGCGATGCGATTCCCGTCGAAAGCCCAGAGCTCTTTGATCAGCCGATACTCTAGTTCTTTCGCCCATTTGCGAGTAAGAAATGCGATGATTTCATTCCTTCCATTCGCGAACTCGGCGCGATTTCTCCAGCGCGAATCGGGAGTGTAGGCCAGCGCCACTTTTTCAGGATCACGAGAGTTCCAGCCGTCTTCCGCCAGCCGAACCTTCTGGATGGCAGTGTCAGGAGTGAATGGAGGCAGCGGAGGACGTGTCGTCACGATGTGACCCTTCGATGTTGATGCTAGCCGTTTCGATTCGGGGAAGCGGTAGGCTGAGAGATTAACGGGGCCGACAGGCACGCGGAAGGAGGAAGCGTGAAAATTTGGTTGCTAGCGATTGTTGTAGCCGCCGCGAGTCTACAGGCCCAAACGGAAGGTGTATTTCAAGGCTATGACGGAGAGTGGAGCCACGTTTCGAAGCAATTGATCGCGCTGGCCGAAGCGACACCGCCTGACAAATTCGCGTGGCGTCCAGCGGCGGGGGTTCGGTCTGTGAGCGAAGTCTACATGCATATCGCGACCGCGAATTTCGGCTTATTGCGCGCCATCGGTGCGACAATACCTGCCGACTTCAAGCCGCGCGAAATGGAGAAGACCGTGACCGCTAAGGCAGAGGTGATCGACTGGTTGAAGCGCTCGCTTGATGCTGTGAAAACGGCTCACGCGACGGTAAAAACGGAGGACCTTCACCGGAAGGTGAAGATCTTCAATCAAAGCGCAACGGTGGATGGCATATATTTGCGGATCATCGTGCATGCCAACGAGCACATGGGGCAATTGATTGCATATGCCCGAATGAACGGCATTGTGCCGCCGTGGTCGAAAGCTGGAGGTAATCGATAAAGCGGTAACCTGCTCCGCTTAGAGCTACGGGTTTTGCCAACCGCCGCCGAGGGCACGGTAGAGCTGTACGATGGAAAGCAACTCGTTTTTGCGAAGCTGAGCGAGTGTCAGCTCGCCCGAAAACTCGTTGCGTTCGGCATCGAGCACCTGGAGGTAGCTGTCCAGGCCTCCTTTGTAGCGGAGCGTCGAGAGTCGATCAGTGTCGCGGAGAGCTTGGACCAGGAGTTCCTCCTGCGAACGTTGCTCGCGGTTTTTTTCGTAGTCGGCAAGAGCGCTTGAGACCTCCTGAAATGCAGTCTGGATGGTCTTGCGGTAATTAGCCAGTGCTTCGCGTTGTTGCGCTTCGGTCAGCCGAAGATTGTTACGAAGCTGGCCCGCGTTGAAAAGAGGCAGAACTCCGGCCGGTGCGATGCTTTGGTTGCGTGCGGGGCCGCTGAACAGATCGGCAAGCGTCCGGCTCTGCACTCCGAGCAGACCGGTCAATGAGATTTGGGGGAAGAACAGCGCTTTGGCCGCGCCGATTTGCGCATTGGTTGCGATGAGTGTCTGTTCGGCCTGCCTGATATCGGGACGCCGTTCGAGAAGATCCGAAGGGAGACCGGCGGGGACCTGCGGCGGGATGGCTAATTCGACTAGAGGCTTGCCGCGAGGAACGTCGTCAGGATTTTGGCCGAGCAAAACGTTGAGGGAATTTTCGGTCTCGGCGATGGCGCGTTCCGTCGACGGAATCTGCGCAGTGGCGGTGTAGAGCAGTTGCTCGGCCTGGCGAACATCGAGGGCCGTCGAAACGCCACGGTTTTTCCGAAGGTTCGTCAGCTTCAGGCCATTCTCGGCGACGTCTTTGGTCTTGCGAGCGATCTCAAGCTCGAGATCGAGCTCGCGCATGGTCAGGTAAGTGGTGATGACATCCGCGATGAGACTGGAAACGACAGCGTGCCTGGCCTCCTCTTGCGCCAGATATTGAGCTCGGGCGGACTCGCTCAAACGACGAATACGACCCCAAATGTCGAGCTCCCAGGAAACGTTCAGTCCGGCTTGGGTATAGCTGACAGCAAGGTTGCTGCTGGGTGGAATGAAATTGAACGAACCAACGCTGGAGGAGCGCGCTGCTGTGAAAGATCCCGACGCCGTTACCTGAGGCGCAAGCTGAGAGCGAGTGATGCCGAGTTGTGCACGGGCTTCGAGAACGCGCTGCGTAGCGGCTTCAAGATCGTAACTTTGTACCAGGGCGGTTTTGACGAGCCGTGTAATGACCTCGTCCTGGAACAAACTAGCCCAGGCGACATCAGAGAGTGAAGCCTTTGCGGCTGGCCCCGTGACCGGAACCGGCTGCCGGTACTCAGTGGGGGCTTGGATTGCGGGACGTTTGTAATTGGGGCCGATGGCGCAGCCGGTTAGCACCGAGAACAGAAGGACGGCAATCAGCGTGGAACGCACGTTAATCGTCTCCTCCGGCGTGAGCAGGTTGTGGTTCGGCTGGAATTTTTCTTACCGCGCCCCTTCGTGATGCGATTCGATTCACGATCACGTAAAGCACGGGAACTATAAAGACTGCGAGAAGCGTGGCAGCAAGCATTCCGCTCAAAACAGTCGTACCAAGAGTTCGGCGTGCGCCAGCGCCCGCCCCCGTTGCGATTACGAGAGGAGCTACGCCCAGGATGAATGCGAATGAAGTCATAAGAATGGGCCTGAGCCGGAGGTGTGCCGCCTCGATTGCGGCGTCCTCGATCGATCGGCCCTCCTCTTGGCGCAGTTTGGCGAATTCGACGATGAGAATGGCGTTCTTCGCCGCCAATCCAATGAGCGTGACGATACCGATCTGCGTGTAAATGTCGTACGCATAGCTGCGCAAGAAAATACCGAGCAGCGCGCCGAATATACCGAGAGGAACAGCGAGGATCACGGAGAAGGGTGTCGACCAGCTTTCATAAAGTGCTGCGAGAAAAAGAAAGACCAAGACAGCGGCGAGGCCGAAGGTATAGCCTTCCTTACCCTCAGAAAGCTTCTGCTGGTAAACGGTGCCAGTCCATTCATAACCGAAACCGTTCGGGAGCTGCTTGGCGAGATCTTCCATGGCGGCCGCGGCTTGGCCGGAACTATATCCCGGTGCCGCGCTTCCGAGAATTTTTACGGCACGGTAGCGGTTATACCGATAGATGACTTCCGGGCCTACGACAGGCTCTGTTTTCGCGAGCGTACTCAGCGGCACCATATCGCCGCCTCCCGTCCTGACGTAGAAGCGATTGATGTCGGAAGGCTGGCCGCGAAAGTCCGGTTCAGCCTGAAGATAGAACGCGCCATGTGCGCCCGAAGCGATTGAAGTCGTTCACGTACAGACCGCCCAGAAAGGTCTGCAGCGCGTTATAGACGTCGGTAATCGGAACGCCCAGTGTTTGGACCTTCTCGCGATCAACATTGACTTTGTATTGGGGAACAGTATCGCGAAAGGTACTAATCACATTTTGCAACTCGGGCCTGCCGCGGGCCGCTGCCACCAATTGTTCAGTTGCCTGAGAAAGCGCTGCTATGTCGCCCCCCGAACGATCTTCGAGCATGAACTCGAAGCCACCAGAGGTGCCGAGGCCTAAGATCGGGGGAAGACCGAAGGCAAAAATGAAGCCATCCTTAATTCCGTAATACCTCTGCTGTACCGCCCCCAAAATTCCTGCCAGCTGCAAGTTTTTCGCCTTGCGCTGATCCCATGGCTTCAAGGTTGCGAACACAGTAGTCACGTTGGAGTTGTTGGTGGCGGTCGGAATATCGAGTCCGCCGACCACGGAAGTGTCCTGAATGCCCGGTGTAGTTTGAAGAACATTTTCGACCTGGGTGCTGGTTTCGCGGTTCCGTCCAATGGAAGCTCCATCAGGCAGACGAACGGAGGAGATGAAAACCCCCTGGTCTTCGTCGGGAAGGAAGCCACCCGGAACGGTTTTAAACAGAGCTCCGGCACAGAGATACACGGCAGCTAATGCGATTAGAGCGAATACGGTCTTGCGAATCAGGCCGTGAACGCCGGATAAGTAACGGTTGGTAGTCCAATTGAAGCCCTGATTGAATTTCTCGAAGATTTTGGCAAGCGGACCTTTGGCGTCGTGTTTCGGTTTGAGGATCATTGCGCTGAGAGCAGGAGTCAAAGAAAGCGCATTGAACGCGGAGAGCAACACGGATGCCGCAATGGTGAGAGCAAACTGGCGGTAAATTTCTCCGCTGATGCCGCCCAGGAAGGCGACGGGGATAAAGACAGCCGCCAAAATACAGGCGATGGCGACCACAGGGCCCGATACTTCCTGGAGGGCGCGAATGGTTGCGTCCCGAGGATTCATGCCGCGGTCGATATTCAGCTGGACCGCTTCGACCACGACAATGGAATCGTCAACCACAATGCCAATTGCGAGCACCAATCCGAACAAGCTGGTGGTATTGATCGAAAAGCCGAGAGCTGGGAAAAGAGCAAAGGTACCGATGATGGCAACCGGGATAGTGAGCAGCGGGATGAGCGTCGCCCGCCAGTTCTGGAGAAACACAAAAACGACGAAAATGACCAACACAATGGCCACGAACAGCGTCTTGATTACCTCGGCGATAGAAGCAGTCACGAAGCGGGTTGAGTCATAGGGAACGGCGTACTGCAGACCTTCCGGAAACGCCTGCTTCGCCTGTTTCATGAAGCTCACGACCTGCCGCTGCGTTTCGACTGCATTGGCGCCGGGCGCAAGATACACAATGATGAAGGCTGCTTCACGGCGATTCCAGTCGGTAAAGTTCGTATAATCCTGCGCGCCAAGTTGGACTTTGCCGATGTCGCGGATGCGCAATAGCGAACCGTCGGGCTGTGCCCGAACGACAATGTCACCAAACTCCTGAGGAGTCGTGAGACGGCCTGAAGCGTTCACCGGATACTGGTAGTCCAGGCCCTTCTGGCCGGGTGGTTGTCCGAGGGAACCCGCCGGATTCTGCCTGTTCTGCGCCTGTATGGCGTTGTTGATATCGGTTGCCGTAAGCCCCAGTTTGGCCATCTTGTTTGGGTTGACCCACACGCGCATGCTGTAATTCTGCTGGCCAGCGAGCACTGAATTACCGACGCCGGGCAGACTTCCGATTTTGTCGACGAGATTTATCGCGGCGTAATTGTTCAGGAACAGCGTGTCGTAGCGATTATCCGGCGAATTCAGAGCGACAAACAGAAGGAAAGAGGATGAAACTTTCTTTGTAGTCACGCCGACGCGCTGCACTTCGGGCGGGAGCAAAGGCAGGGCAACGCTGACTTTATTCTGGACCTTCACGGTGGCGAGATCAGGATCCGTGCCAAGCTCGAAGGTGACGTCTATGGTCAGTGTGCCGTTGTTTGAAGCGCGTGCGAAATAGTACAGCATGCCGTCGAGGCCAGTCAGCTGTTGCTCGATCGGTTGCGAGACTGTTTTCTCAAGATCAGTGGCATTACCTCCTTGATAGACAGCCGTGATTTGCACAACTGGCGGCACGACTTGGGGGTATGTAGCGATGGGCAACGTTGGAATGACAACGCAGCCCAGAATAACGATGACGATCGCAACGACGATCGCAAATACAGGACGATCGATAAAAAATCGTGCCATCGATTAGCCTTGGATCCGTCGAGGGGCCGTCTCGTGAGCCTGATAAGGGGTAGGCTGAACGGGGGCGCCCGGCCGCACCTTCTGGACACCTTCTACGATCACCTTGTCACCAGGCTTGAGGCCTTGCGTGACGATCCACCCATCACCTACCCGATCTCCGGTGACAATATTTCGCGCCTGAGCCTTGTTATCAGGACCCACGGTGAAAACGGACTGCATGCTCTGCAATTCCTGCACAGCGCGTTGCGGAACCACGATGACGTTCTTGGCCTCGTATGTACGGAGACGCACACGGCCAAACTGGCCGGGAAGGACTTCGTGCTTCGGATTTGGGAAGGTGCCCTGAATCTCGAGCGTGCCGGTTTTTAAATCCACCTGGTTCAGAGCGTTTCGAATCTGTCCTTCGTGCGGGAAAACAGAGTCGTCCGCAAGAACGAGCCGGATTGGCAGATTTACGCTGGTCCGAACGTCTTTCGATTTCTGATAGGCGAGATACTCGGCTTCACTCACCTTGAAGCGCACCCAGATCGGATCGAGCGGAACGATGGTTGTCAACGGCTGTGCCGCCGTTTTCGAGACGAGCCCTCCGACCTCGATCAGACTGTCGCCGATACGGCCAGAGATGGGCGCAGTAATGGTAGCGTAACCCAGATTCAGTTCAGCGGTGCGAAGAAGGGCCTTGGCGGATACGACCTGGGCAGCAGCGGAATCGATATTCGTTCGGGCTTGTAGCCGAGTTTGATCTACGCTGGCGGTGAGCGCGGCGACGTTAGCCTTATTTGCATTGAGGGCGGCGAAAGCATTGTCAAGGTCCTGCTTGGCGGCGGCTTCCTGGGTAACAAGAGGGCGCAGGCGATCCACATCCTGCTGCGCTTTGACGAGGTTGGCCTTGGCTTGGGCGAGGTTGGCTTCCGCCTGAATGAGGGCCACCTGTTTTCTCGCGAACTCCAGATTGGCTTCGCTTTGCGCTACATCGCCCTTCGCTTTATCAACGTCCGCCGCATAGGGCCGACGGTCCAGCCATAAAGCGTTTGGCCGGCGCGGACATCAGCGCCCACCTGGAACAGACGCTTCTCGATGAAGCCGTCAACGCGTCCGCGCACTTCAACCATGTCGCGGGCGAACGTCTGAGCGGCGTACTCGCCATAGATTGGAACATCTTGTGCATGGACCTCCAGCACGGAAACAGGGGGCGGCGGGAATGCCATCCCGTTTTGCGCTTTTGAGGTGGATTGGCAAGCCACCAGACTGAGCGCCGCGGCAAGCATGGCCGTGAGCTGTGTGGTCCGCACAGTTCTAGAAGCATTCATAATCGTCTGGTTCATCCATAATTATCTGAAGCGGCTGAAGCCGATTGGACTCAAAAATCTGCTGGCTAACTGTCACGCGCGCCTAAGGAACGGTAAAGCCTCCTTTCAGGTGAGGGATCGAGGCCATAGTGGCGCGTCCTCCTGTTGTCGCGCACTTTTCGGGGATGCTCGTCGCGAGGCGAAAGATTCAGAAGCGTGGGGCTCTGAGGATTCGGGGACGGAGGGAAATGTCCCGGCGTTTCAAAGGTCTGAACCGGCGGCACTGCCGTCTGAACGATCGCGCGGAACCGCCTTCAACAATACGGTTACGCGTCCCCGTAGCGCGCCCCTGTAAGCCGCACAACCAGATCAGCAGTAAAGCCGTAACCAGGTGAGCAGCGAGTGCGGAAATGTGCGAAGAGGCTGGCACTTTGCTGGTGGGTTTAGATAATCCGGCTGCAGGGACGCCAATCTCGTCCGCAGCCAACCACACACCAGCTCCGAAGGCCGCCCCTCGACCAGCACGGGAAGCCGGAACCGTTTGGGTTAATGCTCCATAAAGCACCCCGACCGCTGTGCCAAAACTGTAATGAACAACGGGTCCGGCCCACTTCTTTTCGGAATCCGTCAATTCGTGCCCGAACAAACGTTCAGAAATTGCCCGGGCAACTTTCACGGTAGCGTCTTCGCTATCATCCTTCGGCTCTCGTTTCTGGGACTCGTCGGAGACTGCCTTGGAAGCACTACTCCAGAGCGACTGAAACTGATTCATCGCATACGCGCCCACTAAACCTCCGAGGGCCCCGGCCGCCAAGCCTTTCCAGATACGTTCTCCACAAGATGTCATGCCATTCTCCTGAAATTCCGGCTTCTTCATCTGTGGGATGCAAAAAGTCTGCAAAGGCGTCCGTGATTTTTGCGCTGTGCTTGGTGGGTTGCACTAACCAGTTCGACGCCAACGAGCATCTCGTCCAGGCAAAGACGATCTCTCCCGTGCAGTTGATCGGCAGGCAGCTTCCGAATCCCGAATGAGTTCCAACAAGATTTTATTCATCGCGTAATGCAGTCATGGGGTCGATGCGCGTTGCACGGAGTGAGGGCAGATAGCTGGCGAGCAGTGCCCAAAGAAAAAGCACACCGGCGAAAATCGCGAAGGTTGCCGGATCAATGTTGACGACGTTATAAAGCACGCTCGACATGGCCCGTGCGAGTAAAATCGCAAGTGGAATTTCGAACGCAAGGCCCGTAACTGCGACGCGTACACTTTGGCCCATCGTCATCTTGAGCACGTCACTGCAGCTGGCACCTAAAGCCATGTGCACGCCAATGTCGTGCGTACGGGCTGCGACAAAATACGAGATAACCGCATAGATGCCAGTAACAGCCAACAGCAACGCGATCACGGCGTAAACGGTCATCATCTGAGCTGCCGCGCGAACACCTCCTCGCTCTTCGTACATGCTCCGCTCCATGGTCTTGAGTTCATAGACGGGCAAATCTTTATCGACGGCGCGGATTTCGAAGCGTGCGGGTTGCGCGGCTAGCATCGGATCGTCTAGAGTTCGCAGAAAAATCTCGACGTGAACGCTTGGAAACTGGGCATAGGAAATGTACGCCGCCGCCGAGGGCTGATTTTTAAACCAATCCTCTATTACGTTTCCGGAGACACCGACAATGGTGAGCCAGTCCGATTGAGCGCTGAGCTTTATGTGATGCCCGATAGGGTTGGAATTCGGCCAAAAGTTGCGCGCGCCATTTTCACTGATGACCACTACGGGCGGCGATCCGGGGCGATCTGCGCCGGAAATTGAGCGACCTTGTAACAGGGGAATGCGCAGGGCCTCGAGATAGTGGCCGTTGATCGCGATCATTTCGGGATGAGGCTCGCCGGGCCGGGGTTCAGGTTGGCCCTCAATCGTGAGGCGCGCGGCAGAACGCCTTCAGTAAGAAGGTCGGCTGAGCTTCGCCGGTATTCGGGAGCACACTCCTCAGCGTGGTGAACGCACGGAAGCGTTCGCGAAGGGCCATGATTTTTCCGCGTGCGCTCGGCAGACGTAAATCAGAACACCCGCCGCAGATAAGCCTAGCGCCACGAGAATAACCGACCGATCGTTCGACAGCAGGACAAAAATCCACCCGGCGAGCGCGACCAAAGCCGGTACAGGATACAGCAACATCTTGAAGGGGCGATGTATCTCAGGACGATAACGCCGAATCACCATGAGCGCCACAACCTGGGGAATAGCCAGCGTCAATGTGGACACCGCGCTGATTGCTTTGATTAGGACGTCCAGGTCGAACGCACAAAGGACTGTCGACAGCGCTCCCAGTGACAGAACCGATCCAGATGGAAAGCGCTTCACCGGATGCAGACGGGCGAATAAGGAAAGAATTGGCCATCGACCGCTCCCGCGTAGAGCACGCGCGAGAAGCCCAGCAAACTCGTGAAGAGACTGCCTGCCGTTGCCCAGAGAATCAGGACGGTGATCCAGTGAGCGGCAACAGGCCCGTGAAGCCGGCGAATAAAATCCGTCACAACCGTGGTAGAGTTCGCTGCATCGCGCCACGGCATCACTCCAATAACAGTCATGCTGATCAGCAAATAGAACGCGGCCGTCAAAACGATAGAGTACAGCACTGCGCGAGGAATGGTGTAGGCCGGCCGATTCACCTCACCCGCTATATAACAGACATTGCAGTAACCTCCATAATCGAGAGCCGCAATGATGGTTGCGGAACCCAGGCCAGCGAAGAAAGAGGAAGACAGGCGAAACGCTTCGGGTGGGAAATCAAACGCAAGCGTTCGATCAAAATGCCAAACACCTGTCGCCACAATCCAGACAAGGGTCGCCATCACTACGACCAAAATGATCACCGAGAGCTTGCCGACTGCAGAAATGTCCCGATAAAGCAGAATCGTAGCGCCGACGCAAAGAGTAGCGGCTAGCGCTTTGCCTTGCCCCGCCGTCATGCCACCCCAGAGATAGTGCGCATATTGCGAAAAGGACACCGCAACGTACGCACTGATAAGAGGGAAGCTGATGGCTGCACCCCAGAGGAAAACAAAGCTCATTAGTCGACCGGCTCTAGCTCGCCCGAAGGCCTCCTCCAAGTACACGTAGGTTCCACCGACGCCTGGCATAGCCACCCCGAGCTCCGCCCATACCAACCCGTCCGCCAAGGCGATGACCATACCAAGTAGCCAGCCCAGAAAAGCTTGCGGTCCGCCCATCGCCGAGAGCACTAGCGGTATGGTGACAAAGACCGCAGAGCCAATCATGGTCACCATGTTGGCAGCTATTGCCTGCCAGAGCCCCAAAGCCCGTGGCGGCCGCGAGTTTGTCTGCACATCCCGCATTGGGCAAGAATACAGGATTGCGGAAGCGAAGACGAGGGTGCACTTCGCGCGTTTCTTCAGACATCCCGAACTCGATCCCCGGTGGAAGTCGAATGGCTTTTTGCGCCAGTCACCTTCTGTAGCCACTCGTATATGCTGAAGGGCTAATGTTCGCCCGGTGGTGGACCGCTGCTTCCGTGTTTCTGCTTCTGTCCCGTGCTCTTTGGTCCGCGGACGGCACTGTCGAGGTGTGGGGCGGCGTCATGCGAGACGAAGGTGGCAATGCAGTCAGTGGCGCGACCATAACGCTTACTGCACAGGAAATACGGATGACGTCTAGGACGCGAGCGGATGGAAAGTTTCGTTTTGTGGACCTTCCGCATCGCCCTTACAGGCTTTCCGTTCGATGGAATGGACGTGAGATCGTAGATCCCGAGCCTGTCGACCCAGAGTCCGCTGGGGCGAGCGTGGAGATCGCTATCTCTGAGCGAAATGTCATATCCGTTAAATCGTCGCGTGGGGAATCTCGAAATTCAGCAGGGGAGGAATTGTCCAGCCGTGCTGTTTCTGAGCTCCCGTTGAACAAACGGGACTTCAGCCAATTGCTTCTTCTAGCAGCTGGCACGATGACGGATACGAACGGCGCCACCAACTTCACACAACAATTCGCAATCAACGGCCAGCGCGGAGTGGAAGCGGTATTTGCTATGGATGGGGCGGATACCTCCGATCCGGAAATGGGCGGGGCTACATTCTCAAACTTCAATGTAGACGCGGTGCAGGAGCTCCGTTCAAATTCGGGTTTGATGCCGGCGGAGATCGGACGCGGCGCAGCGGGCTTCACCAACATCATCACACGATCAGGGGCTGCAGGCTTTCACGGATCTGTATTCGAGTTTGTCCGGAATTCAGCTTTTGACGCGCGAAACTTTTTTGACCGAAGATCGATTGCAGATCCGGGGCGCATCCCGCCCTTTCGGCGGAACGAATTTGGCTTCACGAATGGCGGTCCCGTCATCATCCCGGGCGTTTATGACGGACGCGGGAAGACGTATTACTTCGGTGAGTATCAGGGGTTTCGCCAAGTGCTGGGAACGACGCAGGTGCTTCCTGTACCAACATTGTCCGAGCGACGAGGCGTAGATACGGCTGCATTTCGAGGTGACACGTTGTTCATCCCCGTTGACCAGCGGATTGCAAAGCTAATCAATCGTTATCCTTTGCCCAACGACCCAGGGGGTCCCTACGGGCCGCATACTTACGCGACGTCGTCGAACGTGACAACGACTGCGGACCAGTTCTCGATCCGCATCGATCATGAGCTGTCGGAGAAAGCCCACCTGTTCGCCCGTTTTACGAGAGATAATCTTAGCGGGCCAACCACCAATCCGGATCAGACCGCGATCGATCCAAGCTTTGGTATCCGCTACGTTGATCACCAGCGAAATGCAGCGATTTCGTACAGCCGTGTGGCCTCTCCGCGATTTTCGCTCGAATCCTCCCTCAGTTTCATACGCACCACGCCATCTTTCCCGACGCCGAACCGGACGGATCCTGCTCTGACGTTCAGTGATGGACTCTTTGAGGCATTCAATTCGGCGGGGGGCTCGGTCACAACCTCCTTCGGAAATCTGTTTCAAGGTCGCCAGAACTTCTCATGGACCAGCGGGCAGCACGCCGTGAAGACCGGTGCTGAGTTCCGCGCGAATCGTGATACGAGTTACTTCGGTATCACTCCGAATGGCGCTTATACATTCGGCGGCGGCAGGGCGTACTCGCCCGTGAATATTCGCTCTATCACCGGGACGCACGATGTTCATATTGGGGATCCCCTTCCTGACACGCTCTCAGCGCTGCTCACCGCAAGCCCTTTTGCCTATACAACAGCAGTGGCACCACCGTTCTTTCCTCAAGGCGATCAAATTGGCGTTGCCACCGTTTCAAGGTATGGCATCAACTTCTACATTCAGGACGCATGGAAAGCTTCCGACCGGCTGGTTCTCGATTACGGTATCCGGTACGAGATGTACACGCCCATCAGTGATCGCGCGAAAAGAGCGGCCGGTATGGTCACGGTGAATGGTCCCAATGGCCCACGGCAGGAATACCTCATCAATCCACAACCTCGATACAAGCTCGACCTGAATGGATGGGGTCCGCGGTTGAAGCTCGCATGGAGGGCGACTCGAAAACTCCAGGTGACGGCAGGCGCAGGGATTACGACCATACCGCCCAATATATGGCAGGACAATCTTCTGACAGGAGCCGCGCCGTTTGTGGTCTATCCTCGTTTGACTGCGGCACCCGGAGCACCTATACCATTCGGGGTGCCAATCACTCCTGATGAGCTGCCCGAGGTATTCACTCCGACGGGGATCGAGATCTTTGCCGCTCGAAATACGAAAGCTGTGCCCGCGAATACTGTCATGGACGTGAATCGGTTTGAGCAAGGCATTGCGGCGCTGAGCCCGACTCACCAGATTACTCCTTTGAATACGGCGACGATGTGGCGTGGCTTTGGAAACGGTTACCTGGAAACGTGGACCGTCGGGTTAGAGCGACATCTGGGCGGCCTCGACGCGAACGCCGCTTATATTGGAACCGCGGGTGTAAAACTTCCCGCGATTGATTTTCCGAACGGATACCCGGGGGCAGATCCGGCATTTGCCCGATACACTCAATTCGATGCTGTAGGCAAAGTGATAGGCGGCTTTGGGACGGAGATGCTGATGACCGATCGTTCTCATTCCGTTTATCACGCTCTTCAGACTTCAGTACAAGGCAACGTGGGCCATATAGGACCCGGGATACAGGCGAGTTACACGTGGTCGAAATCGCTAGACGACACCAGTAGTGTGACGGGCGGAAACGTCGCCGGACCTGCTGGGGCTCTCGCGCTCGCATGGCCGCAGAATCCATTCGATACGAGAGCCGAAAAGGGTCCATCGACATTCGACATTACACACGCATTCACGGCAAGCGTCGTACAGGACCTGCACGCAGATCGGATCTCATTTTTACGTCCTGTTAGTCGGAAACTGGCAGGGGGATGGCAGCTGCTGAGCATCTCAACAATTACAAGCGGGGCTCCGTTCACGATCTATTCGGGAGTACAACAGACTGGAGTTGGATCGAACGGGGTTGATCGGCCAGATCAAGTTGCGGACCCTGACTTATCAACGAGCCGAAAGATCCGCGAGGATTATTTTGGACTAGGCGAAAACAACGGATCATTTTTTTCAATTCCGCTTAACGTGCCTGGCGGTACGGGCCCAAACCGCGGTCGGTTTGGAGCGTTAGGCAAAAACACGTTTCGCGGACCAGCGTTCCACAACTTCGATTTTGCGTTGATTAAAGATACTCCGTTCGGAGCGCGAGGTGGAGGCGAGCTCTGCGATTTTCAGTTTCGGGCGGAACTTTTCAATTTGTTCAACATCGTTAATTTCGCGCTTCCGGCCAACATCGTGAAAGGTTCCGGATTCGGTGAAATCAGCCGGACGGCGAGCTATTCGCGCCAAATTCAATTCTCTTTGAAGTTCATTTTCTAGTGTATGCAGGGGCGACGAGTGAGCGCCTCGATGAAGCACGTCTTATGATCAAGGCGAGGCTACAGTACTCTGCAAAATCTGAATAGCTGAGCACGGGAGGCAATAACAATGCAAGACAGTTTCGAGAAACCAGGGCGTCGCACGTTTCTGAAGGCAGGTGCGATGGCCGCGGCGGGCTTGGCAACCGCATCCTCGGCCAAAAAAGTTCTCGGCGCTAACGATCGCATCCGCATAGCCGTAATCGGATTGCGCGGCCGTGGTTGGGATCACGTCAAAGGCTATCATCCGATTCCAGGAGTCGAGATCGCCTGCTTCTGCGACGTGGACGAAAACATTCTTCGACAGCGGCTCGCCGACGCCGAGAAGATGGACATAGCGAAGCCTCGGACATACGTGGACGTTCGAAAGCTTCTGGAAGACAAGAACATAGATGCAGTGTCGATTGCAACTCCCAACCACTGGCATTCCCTCATCGGCATCTGGGCTGCACAAGCCGGCAAGGACATCTACATTGAGAAGCCTTGTTCCCACAGCTGGTGGGAGGGGCGGCAGCTGGTACGCGCGATTGATAAATACAAAGTGATTTGCCAGCACGGCAGTCAATGCCGGTCAAGCGCCGCTATTCGGGAAGCAATGGATCAGATGCGTTCTGGGTTGCTCGGGAATGTCTACATGGCTCGCGGCCTCTGTTACAAGTGGCGCGACACGATTGGACATGCAGGGCCAGAACCGGTTCCGCAGGGTGTTCATTACGACATCTGGACTGGGCCGGCGCCGCTGAAACAATTCACGAAAAACCGTTTTCATTACAACTGGCACTGGATTTGGGATACAGGCAACGGCGACCTGGGAAACCAGGGTATCCATGAAGTGGACTTGGCTCGCTGGGGTCTGGGAGTTACGTTACCTACGAAAGTGACGGCTCTGGGCAGTCATTTCCTGTTCGATGACGACCAGCAGACTCCGAACGTGATTACTGCCGCCTATGAGTTCGACAATCCTGGGGGCAAAAAGAAGATGATGACCTTTGAGGTTCGGGGCTGGATGACGAACCACGAAGCAGGGATAGGTACTCGAGAATTCGCGGGCGGCGGTGTGCCGGATGCAGGGCTGAAGGCCGCGGGTCAAGGTAAGAAGTCGCTAGGTCCCGCTTCGGGGAAACCGTCGACCATCGGGAACGTGTACTACGGATCGAAAGGCTACTTAGTTATCTCCGACTACGATTCGTACAAATCGTTTCTTGGCACGGCGGAGGAACCAGGGCCTGGAAAACACGCGCCGGTCGAAAATGAGCACTTCGTCAACTTCATTGAATGTATGCGCAACCGCAAGGCAGAGGATTTGCGTGCGCCGATTCTGGAAGGGCACCTCTCGGCGACGTTGGTGCATTTGGCGAACGCTTCCTATCGACTCGGTCGCACCATCAACTTCGATCCGCACACCGAATCTGTGCTCGGTGACACGGAAGCGACGCAACTTTTGAAAGGCACTTACCGCGCGCCTTACATTGTTCCGGAACAGGTATAAACGGATCGCGACGGCCGGACGGGAGCACACCGCGCCTGTTCTCAGGGACCAGGTGATCGCGAGAGGCGCTTGATTGATGTAGCAACGTGGTCGCTAATGCGTCCGGTATAAGCTTCTCGCTTCAACTCATCCCGGAGTGTCCTGAACATGCCGATCGCCTCGGCCGATTTGCCGGCAATCTCGAGTATGCTGGCATGAACGAACTCGCGGCGAATTCGTTGCGCCTCCACGTCGCTGGCCGCAGATTGCTGGCCATCAAGCCAGAGGAAAGTCGCCCAAGCATCGTCCGGAGGAACAGCGGAAAGCGTTTCCATCAACTCCTCGCGACTGTTTCCAGGGCTGTAGTTCGACAAAATGCGCTGCTTGGAATCATCGCTCATTGGTTCGGAGTTGATCCTCATTTGATTAGCAACCCGGATGAGCTGCGGTCGAACTCCCGGACTTTCGTTATAGATCATCCCGCCCAGTTGCATTTCGCGAACTAACGGCCTTTGTTTATTAGTTTTCATGGCAACATCGAAAAGGCGCAGTGCTTCATCGAAGCTCCCGTGCGTCTGAAGCAACCAGTTGCCAAGCATGGAATTCGCGTAAACGTTGCTCGGATCAAGCGTGAGGGCGCGGCGTAAATCTCGTTCAGCGGCCGGTCCAAATTCTTTTTGAGCTATATGCTGATTCAGCCAGTGTGCCCAACCGAGGTGGGCGAGTATGTCAGCCGCCCGTTCTCCGCGTCCGCTCGTACGAGCTAATCCGGCATCAAGGACGGCCATGATTTCAGACAACAGCGGCCCTGCAAGATCTTCCGCCTTTTGACCTTCTCCAACAATTACGTTGAAAATTTTGGAGCCACAGCATAGCCGCATTTACCTGGCCCTCCATAGCGGTTCGGTTCCCCGGGTCTAGGTTGAGAACATCCTGATACGTCTTGAAGGCAGATTCATACTCAGCTTGGTTCGTCTGCGTCTCGGCTGTACTGAGAAGTTGATGGACCTGATTTCTATGAGCCTGATAATCGCTCAACGGACCGATGCCGAAGAAACTGGAGACCGCCACGAGTAAAGCTATGAATGCCGTTGAGCCGCCGATACCTAAAATCAGCCTCCTGTGTGCAACCTTGTTTTTGAGAGGCCGAATATCCAGTCCGGGATGTACTCTGAGGGCGTCTGTCAGACGGGAACAATCTTCTTTGAATGTAGTATCGCGGAGTTCTGCGGCTTGATGAAGAGTCAAGTCTGTCAAGCTCTCGGGAAGATTCGTGAGCTGAGCCATATTCGCTCCGCCGACTAGAACAGGTATTATCGTTGCGTTGCGTTTGAGCGCTTCCTCGATTTCACGGCAGACATAATCCTGCTCGCCTTGCTTCGCGCGGTTCCGCAATATCTCCATCCACCTCGGGCCAATGATGACCAGGACCGCGCCACAAGTTGCAATTGTTTGCTCGATTGTCTGAGCGAAGTTTTGGCCTGGCTGGATATCCTCAATATCCATGAAGACCTGGCTCTCGCCGAATACCGCCGTGAGCTGATCGCATAAGCGACCCGCATAAGCAGCCGAATCTTCACGGCGATAGCTGATGAAAATATTCCCCGTAACCGTTCCTCGCGCAATTCTAACGCTGGCTCCACTTCAAGGCAGACGTCACCTTCTGCTATAGTTAGGAAGGCCTCTCGCCCGCATTCGTCCTTCTAAGTGGTTCGTTCCACTTTTTCCCGAATCATCCAGTTTCGTTGCATTCGAAGCTCCGGTTCGTTTCCTCAAGGATGTCCTGCCGGTTACTCGGCGTATTGACTCCTTTTTGAATATGAACCAATTCTCTGAACTTTCTTTATCCCAATCGATCCATCAAAACCTCGCAAAGAACAGCTTTGTCGAACCCACTCCGGTACAGGCACAAGCCATTCCCTCAGCGCTGACCGGGGCGGATGTGGTCGCCACTGCTCAAACCGGCACCGGGAAGACGCTCGCGTTTCTCTTGCCGATCATGGAAACTCTGCTCAAACCATCGAAAACGAACCGCAAAGGCACGTTTGGCAGGCCCGTCCGCGCGCTCGTCTTGAGCCCGACTCGCGAACTTGCGATCCAAATAGCTGAAATTTTCGCGAAACTCGCCAGCAACACTGGTTTTCGCGCGGCAGTTGTGGTGGGCGGGTTGAGCGAACAGACGCAGCTGAACGCGATAGCAAGAGGGGCGGAGCTTATAATTGCAACGCCGGGCCGGCTGGAAGACTTCTTAAATCGCCGGCTCATCAATCTAAGCTCTTTAGAAACGCTCGTTTTAGACGAGGCGGATCGGATGTTAGATATGGGTTTTCTTCCAGCTATCGAGAGGATCCTGTCTATACTACCGCCCGCGCGTCAGAGTTTGTTCTTTTCCGCAACCATGGAGAAGGATGTGGAGCGCCTGATCGCGCGGCACTCGAAAAGCCCAATTCGCATCGCGGTCGGATCAGTTATGAGGGCGCCGGATCAGATTGATTTGCATGTCTACGAAGTAGAGAATCACGTCAAGGCCGGCTTGCTCCGGCACATGCTCACCCAGGAAACTGGCTCCTTTCTCGTTTTCGCTCGAACCAAGCACGGCACTGATCGGTTAGCCAGAAAGCTGTCTAATTTCGGTCTGCGCGCAATTGCCATGCATGGCGATCATACACAAAGCCAGCGCATTCGGGCGCTCGCGGGATTTCGTCAGGGACTTTATCGCGTGCTGGTCGCGACCGACGTGGCGGCACGCGGCATTCACGTGGACAGCGTCGCTCACGTTGTCAACTATGACCTGCCGCAAGCGCCACAGGATTTTATCCATCGCGTAGGGCGCACCGGTCGAGCGGGGCAACGAGGTTCTGCATCAACGTTCAGCCTGAAATCCGAGTGGGGCGAAATTCGCCGTATCGAACGTGAATGCAAGGTGCGGTTATTGCGCCAAGAGGTATCCGCCGAAATTGTGAGGGAAGCGAATGAATTGGCGAAATCAGAACTGCGCTCTGAAAAGACGGCTCCGAGGATGTTGGTTCAGGGACGCGCCGGGGGAGAGCAACATCGCGCTTCGAAACAGAATAAGACGTTCGGGAGCGTGAGGCACAAGCGTTGAGCGTGCCAAGACTGTTGGAGTTATATTCACCCGCAGCATAGGACAGTCGGAAACTCTTTATCATTCGACTTCGAACAGGGTTACGAAGCCTTCGTCCTCAAAGAGTAATCCTCGTCGTTTCGGGTCAGGTTCGGACTATAATGCGGGTCCGCTGCAATGACGGCACCCCATTTTGAACGCATGCGCGAAACTTCCTCGGGATGCGGAATGAGGTCCTTGGAACTTTTTGAAAACGCTTCGTAATGATAGAGCAGAGCATGCGGCGTGTAGAGCACTCGATAGCCGCGGCTCGCGACCTTAAGGCAAAAATCCACGTCGTTGAATGCAACGGCGAAATCAGTTTCGTCAAAACCACCCACCTGCCAGAACACGTCTGATTTGGTCATCAGGCAGGCTCCGGTAACAGCACTGACATTGCGGATTACGTCGGGGAAGTCGAAGTAGTGCTGTTTCTCGCTATCCAGGCCCTTGAACCCGTGCCCGCAATTATCGTAGATGCCCATCACGACGCCAGCGTGCTGGATACGCTTGTCGGGATAGAGAAGTTTGGCTCCGACCGCGCCCACTTCCGGCCGCACGATAAGTTCCACCATCGCTTCCAGCCAATCGGGTGCGATCACTGAGGTATCGTCATTGAGAAACAGCAGAACAGGCGCGTCGCATTGCCCTGCTGCGGTGTTGTTGATAAGCGAATAGTTGAAGGACTGATTGCGCCAATCTATGTAGCGCAAAGGGCGCGGCCCTCCTTTGAAATCGCTCACTAATCTTTCAATCGCTTTCTGCTTGGAGTTGTCAATGACCACCACTTCGTAATCGCCGTACGTCGTCTTTTTAAAAAGGTTATCGAGATTGGTTCGCAGCACGTTGGCTTTGCCGCCAGCAGCAATGATGATGCTGACGCGAGTTGGTTGGGGGATTGGATAGCGCACGCGCCATCGTCCAATTGCCCGGCCAGGTTCGACCGTCATCTGTGTGCTAAGGCGATCGCAATACTGGTCAAGCGCCTGTCGCGCGGCATTTAAAGCGTATTCCTTGTGCTCGATAGCCGTGGCGGTGGAAGCAACACCCGCCCGCCAATGATAGAGAACTTTCGGAATGTGTTCAATTCGAGATGCCTGTTGAGTCGCCCTGAGGATGAGATCGTAATCCTGGCTTCCATCGCACTCCGGACAAAGCGGACCAACACTTTGAAACAGGTCGCTGCGGAGAACCAGCAGGTGAGAGATGTAATTTTCTGAAAGCAGCAAATCAGGCGACCAATCAGGTTTAAAGAAGGGATCGAATCGCTTGCCCTGCTGATCAATTTTGTCTTCGTCGCTGTAAATCAAATCTGCATCCGGGCAACGGTCCAGAGTTTCGCAAATGTATGCCAGCGCATGGGGGGCTAATGTGTCGTCGTGATCGAGGAAGCATGCGTAATCGCCGCTGACCATCTCGAGGGCTTTATTGCAGTTGCGTGAAATGCCGCCTCGCTCGTTTTGAAAAGTAATTCTTATTCTCGAGTCGTTCCCGAATTGATGAAGAATTTTCGTAACTTCCGGGCAGGAAGAATAATCGTCCGCTATGCAAAGTTCCCAATTGCTATAAGACTGGTCGAGAACGGATTGAATGGCGGCGGTCAATTCTGAAGGATCGGTGTTGTAAACCGGCATTACAACGCTGATGAGCGGCCTGGCTTCAAGGCTGGGCAGCTTGATCTGAATCAGTTCGTCATCCGGCCGTTCGAATTCATGAATCCACCGGTCGTACTCGGAGGAGAATCCTCTCTCGTGATCAATCAGTAAGGCTGTCTTGGTCTTATTAACGACTGTTCCGTTCGAGATAAGCCGCACCGCAATTGAATGCCGGCCATTCGGAAGTTGGAGCGAATCAAACGTCAGCGAAAAGCCCGAACGGCCCGTTCGATCAAGTTCCGGATGCCCCTTTTTCACATCTGGACGGGGCAGGTTCGGAATTGTCTCCATCAGCGGCAGTCCTGCGATTTCCACTTGAATCGAATCGACTCCGTCGGGCGCCAGACACCACCCGCGAACGGTGATGTTGCCACTACGAGGCCTTCGATCGTTTGGCTTCGGCTCATCACACACCAAATAAGACCCATTGCGAACGATCACTTCCAGCGGAACTGCCGAGGAAGGTGCGAATCTTTTTACGAGGTTGCCCGCTGCACGCAAGGTTCGCCAGACGCGTCCGGTGAGGAGCTCCATGAGGATGCGGTCAAGACGAGCGATAGAAGATTCATGCGCAATGAGCTGAGCGTCCTGTCTTTCGATCAGCTCCAACAGGAGTTCAATCTGCCGCTGAGAGCCTTTCAGCTCGGAATGAAGCTGCTCAAGCGTGCGTTGCGCTTGATCGAGGCGCGCTTCGAGAGGATCCTGCCGCTCCATGTTCTTTTAGAACGATAGCAAGCTAACCGGTCAACTTACCATGCGGGCCTGCTTGCCACGATCATCGGTTTGCGAAGCTGGTATGGGTTGAATTATGCGCCAGTTCATCGCCCGTTCCCGTGCACTTCTGGATCTTCTGGGCATGTTACTTATTCGAGATCTGGATGCCCGCTACAAAGGATCTCTGCTCGGCAAATTATGGCCGCTGGTTACGCAAGCCTCTCAAATTGCGCTCTATACCTATGTATTTGGGGTGATCCTGCGCGTTCGAGTGAACATCGAGGGCCTCCCCGCCACGAATCTCGCTTTCGGAATATGGTTATTCGCCGGGTTGCTCCCTTGGCTCGCTTTCACCGGCGGTCTGATACAGGCAGCTAATTCAGTCATTGGACAGCCCAACTTAGTTAAAAAAGTGGTGTTTCCGATGTCGCTGCTGCCGATTGTTCCCGTTCTTTCAAGCCTGGTCGAGAGCAGTTTCGGTTTAATTCCACTTCTGCTGCTATTCGCGCTAGTGACGCACCACGTGCATGCAACTGTGTTGCTGTTGCCGTTTGTGTGGGCCGTGCAGATTCTTTTCACACTTGGATTTGCATACATCGCCGCTGGGCTAACTGTTTATGTGAGAGACGTACCTCAAACGCTGGGCATTATTCTCAACATTTGGTTCTACCTGACTCCCATTGTGTATCCGCCGGCCGCTATCCCGGGACGGCTTCGTTCCATCGTGTTTTCGGTAAATCCGATGGTGGCTTTGATTGACGCTTATCGAAGCTTGATTTTGGTTGGGCGATTCGATCAATGGGAAGAGTTTGCGCGCGCAACCATATTTGCAATTTTCGTTTTCACGCTGGGGTTTTCGTTGTATCGACGGTTGCAGCCCGCCTTCGCCGACGTGTTGTAGAGATGGGAAACGTTGCTATCGAATCGCCTTCTCAATACACGAATTGGCGACAGTTGCGGCATGGCATTTCAGGTTTAGTGAAAGGTTTTCTAAGGCGGCAATCGGAAATTTTATTCCCCAACCGCGAGGCCCGCGAGTATCGACTCTGGATCGCCGAACGCGTCAGAGAGCGCCAATCGATCTACCGAGAGGCTCTCGAACCAGGTCTTCTGTCCGTTTTGACTCCGGTCTGGAACGGGAGCCCTGTCGGGTACCTCAAGAGACTGGCCGAATCGGTGGCAGATCAGAATCCCTCAGGTGCCTGTGAATGGGTGGTGCTCGACAATGGCTGCACCAATGCCGGTCTGCTTTCCTATTTGGCGAATCTTCGGGCGCACAGTTGGATAAGAGTATGTCGCGCGGAGACAAACATCGGGATTATTCGAGGACTGCGCTATTGCTTGGAGCATGCCCGTGGACGTTACTTCCTTCCCGTGGATGCGGATGACTGTTTATATCCGGATGCATTCCAGGTAGTCACTTCGTTTATCCGCCGGGCGGGCTATCCAGCGCTGCTTTACACGGATGAAGACAAGGTGATCGGAACAAGATTCTTCCAGCCGTATCTCAAGCCAGACTGGGATCCGGTGCTTTTTTTGAATTCCGCCTACATCGCTCATCTGGGAGTGATCGACCGCGAGAAGGCGCTGGAATTGGGAGCTTACAGCGATAGCAGAACGGAGGGAAGTCCGGACTGGGATCTTTTCGTCAGGTTTATGATCGCGGGCTATACTCCGGTGCACATTCCCGAGGTGCTGTATAGCTGGCGAGTACACGCGCATTCGACGGCGGACGATGCCGCGACTAAGCCGTACATTCATTCGTCGCAGAAGTCGGCGTTGCGGCGATTTTTGGACGCACAGCCAAATTCGGCAAAGTTTAGCGTTGAATACAGCCCGTTGCTAGGCGGTGCCGCACATTGGCATTTCTCTCGAAAACATAACAATCCTCGATCATTGGTTTCCGCTGTTCTGACGAGCGGATCAGGGCGCAATGGGAAGAGAGTGAAGAGCGATTATCCGGAGCTCAGAAGAATTTCAGTCCGGACTGATGCCAATGTTGACGGTCTTGCGCCACTGGCAAAGGAAATGGCGGCAGAAGACGGATTCGTGCACCTAATCGGTGAAGACGTCGAAATAGATGTCGAGCGCAAGGAATGTGAATGGGCGTGGGAAGCGTTGACGCTGTTTGAACTCCACCCGGATGCGGTCATGATTGGCGGCCGGATTCGGAATAGAGAAGGCGTGATTACTGAGGCTGGCAGGTATTTCGGATTTCGGGGAGCTTGTGGTTGCCCAGACCGAGGCAGGTCCGTTCTCGATCCTGGATATTTCGGTCAGGTTTGGAAACAACGTTCCGTCAGTGCAGTATCTACTCAGTTCGCTGTCATAAGGGCGGTTTTTCTCTTGAAACTGCTGGCTGTCCTTCCGCGGCACGCTTCACTGGCGTTTCTCGGAGCTTGGGCCGGAGCGCACGCCCTGCGATCAGGAGAGCGCATCGTGTATTCACCGTTTCTCAGCGGGGTGTCAGACCTCGATTGGGATTCACTCGTCACTCCGTCAGAGCGAAATCTTTTTTCAGAGGTGAACAAGGATCTTATTCCCGATCGGCGATTCTACTCTCGACATTTGTCTCTGGAGAAACCCTTCACACTCGATCGGACACTCTCATCGGGCACTAAACTAAAAATTGCCTCGTAGGCTGGGCCAGCATTTCCTTATCCGCGATGCGATTCTGGAACGTTTGGCCTCGGCCGCTTGCGAGCAATACACAGCGCGCGTGATCGAGATTGGTTCTGGGCGCGGAGCACTGACGCGGCATTTATTGCCGCGCACCGACGAGCTGCATGCAATCGAATTAGATACTGCATTGGCGGGCTATCTGCGCAGTAAGTATGCGTCAGAAGAGAAATTGCACGTACACGCATCTGACGTGCTTTCGCTCGACATTACACAATGGGGATCTGCTGTTGTAGTCGGCAATCTACCTTATTACATAACGTCCCCGATCATCGAGAAATTCCTTGCCCTGGACCAGCGGTTCCCGATTGCAGTTTTCTTAATGCAATCGGAAGTGGCCGAACGGATACTCGCAATGCCACGCACGCGCGCTTACGGGTATCTGACAGTGGCCACGCATTTGGTGTGTGATGTCGAACTTGTCTGCCGTGTTCCGGCCTCCGCATTCGTTCCGCCGCCGAAGATAGACTCTGCCGCAGTGCGATTCCGCCGAAAGCCTAATAGTCCAGTTGATCTGGATGGTCTGCTGACTCTTGTGAGCCGCTGCTTTACACATAAACGAAAGACGCTGCGCAACAATCTGCGCGCGTTCTATGGCGAACGCGTGGATTCTCTTCCCGAAGCAGGGCTGCGTGCTGAGCAGCTGACGATTTCGCAATTCATTAATCTACACGCAAGGTTCTCACAATGACGGCTGTGAAATGAAGCCCTTCTGTACACTGATACTTCATGATTCGGGCTCGCTTTGCACCGTCGCCGACTGGCTATCTGCACATCGGCAGTGCGCGGACTTTCATCTTCAACTGGCTTTACGTGCGGAAACATCACGGCACGATGGTATTGCGAATCGACGACACAGATGTGGACCGCAACACTGAAGCATCACTCAATTCCATATACGAGGGGCTGAACTGGCTGGGGCTGAATTGGGACGAATCGTACCGGCAATCAGAGCGTCTCGATAACCATCGAAAGTTGGCTCACGAACTGCTTGCGAAAGAGTTTGCCTACCGCGACTTTACTCCAGCGGTGTCCGATTTGGAGGACCGGCCGCATGGAGACGGGCCGTGGTTGTGCAATCCGGAGATGAGGGCTCTCTCGAAAGAGGAGAGCGATGCGCGCGCGGCGGCTGGCGAACCCTTTGTCATACGCTTTCGAGTGCGGCGCGAGAAACCGGCTGAGATCGCTTTCAAAGATGAAGTGTACGGCCCGCAGTCAAGGTTGACGGCCGACATTGAAGACTTTGCTTTGTTGCGCAGCAACGGCATGCCTACGTATCATCTTGCCTCTTGCGCTGACGACATCGATCTGAAGATTACGCACGTCATCCGGGGACAAGACCACCTTTCAAATACGTTCAAGCACATCCTCATTTTTCAGGCCGCGGGTACACCCCTGCCTCGCTTTGCGCATTTGCCGCTGTTGATTGCTCCCGACGGTTCGAAGCTATCAAAGCGCAGGCACGGTCCGGTCGTTAGTGTCACGACCTATCGAGACCACGGATTTCTTGCGCTCGCGTACATTAATTTCCTGTGCCTCCTCGGGTGGTCACCGAAAGACGACCGCGAGCAGATGAGCCTTTACGAGCTAACCAGCGCTTTCAGTTTTGAAGGGGTTCACCGCAGCAATGCAGTCGTAAACTTTAGTGAAACCGATCCAATTGATTCCAAGGCATTGTGGCTGAACGCCCAACACTTGCGGTCACTGCCGGTAGGGCAAGTAGCTCCGTTGGTTCGCGAGACGCTGAAGGCGTGCAGCCTTGTTCCGTACGGCGATGATGCGTTTTTCATGCATGTAGTTGACACAATCCGCACTCGCTTTTCTACGCTGCTCGATTTTCCAACCAAGGGGCGGGCGTACTTTGCCGATGATTATCCGATAGAACCGCCAGCGCTCGACAAACTGAATGCGCCAGGCGCACGTGTTCTGCTGCACGAGTTAGCCGACCGGATCGAAGCAAATCCACAGTTTACAGAAGCCAGCGTGGAAGCTGAATTGCGGAAGCTTGCTGAAGAGCGCGGAGCGAAAGCGGGGCTGCTGATCAACGCGAGTCGTGCAGCATTGACGGGACAGACCGTGGGGCCCAGCGCGTTCGCAGTGTTCATTTGCATTGGCCGCGAGCGCGTGATTCAGAGGCTACGAAGGGTATAAGCGTGTCGCGAACTATACTCGGGCTGGGCGGGTTGCTCAGTGACCCGGCCTGCTGCGTCATTAAGGACGGGCGCATCGCTTCCGCAGTTGAGCAGGCCAAGGTTTCACGCCACGACCGGGTAGGGTCGTTTCCTGACGATGCGTTCCGTTTAGCCCTCGAAGTGGCGGGGGTGGAGCCTGGAGAACTCAAATGCATTGCGATGGCACGGCCCTTCGCGGTTGGCCCTGAAAGCGTAATGCAAGTCCAGCTTCGCGCTCGCTTTCCTGATGCGGATGTTGTAGTGATCGAACATCATCACGCGCACGCTGCTTCTGCGTATTACTCGACCCGGTTTGATTCCGCTTCGGTGTTGAGCATCGACCGCGCGGGTGACTTTCGGTCAGCCGTCCTCTTTCATGCGCGGCAGAATCGATTGACCCCCGTTCGCGAGCTCTATTTCCCTGATTCGCTCGGGGATTTATTCAATCGAGTAACGGCACTGCTAGGCTTTGAGCCCCGAGCCGATGAACATAAAGTGCAGTGGCTCTCTGCAGCCGGAAACCCGACGTTTCTACAGGCATTCCGCCAACTGCTTTATCGGGGCGGCGCGTCATGGCCTCAGATGAATAGAAATTTCTTCGACGCAGAGCGGCTGACGCATGGTGGTTTCAGCGGCCGTTTCTACGCTGAAACGGGGATTGATGCGGGCGAGCCCCTTTCTTCCGGGACGAAGGCCGACTTGGCCGCAAGCTTGCAGGCGGCGATTCATGAAGCGGCGATCGGGATGATCGGACCGGCCGAAAACGTCTGCATAGCAGGCGGACTCGCGCTGAACGCACTTCTTATTCATTCGCTCGAAGAAAAATTCCACAACGTGTTCGTTCAGCCAGTTGCCGGAAATGCGGGGACCGCGCTCGGAGCGGCGCTACACGCATGGCACAACTTCTACAGCGAAGAAACTCGTGTACCCTTTAAGACTTTGTGTCTCGGGCCGGCTTACTCTCACGAACAGATCAAGCAAGTGCTGGAAAATTGTAAGCTGCGCTTTCGGTTCCTGCTTACCGAGGGTGGCCTGATTGAGCAAGCCGTGCGCGCGCTCAACGATCAGAAAATCGTCGCATGGATGCAGGGGCAGATGGAATTCGGCCCCCGGGCTTTGGGGAATCGCAGTATCCTGGCTTCTCCGCTAAATCCTTACTCGACGGAAAACCTGAATGTCTATATCAAACATCGGGAAGGCTTTCGGAAATTCGCGGCATCCGTCCCTGCCGAGTTGGCTGATAAATATTTCGAGGTTGGCGCGAATGCGCGTTACCTGGCGACGGTCGGGCGCGTGCGAGCAGAATACCGCGAAACGTTCGCCGCGGCGACTCTCGGCAATGATCTGATTCGCGTGCACACGGTTCAAAAAGACGAAAACCCGCTTTATTACGCTCTGCTCACGAAGGCTGGGGAGACAACAGGATTGCCGGTTGTGTATAACACGAGTTTCAATCTTTTTGGAGATCCTCTCGTCTGTACGCCGCGCGACGCCGTTCGGAGTTTCTATTCTTCAGGGATCGATGCATTGTTCGTGGGCCGTTTCTACCTGGAAAAATAGAAGCACGTTCAGGGTTGCTTGTTGAAATATGTCCGGATACCTTCTTCAGCGAGGCCCAGGGATCGAGCAAGCGAAACTTTCGCAACGTTGTATTGATACTGCGCCGAAATGACATTCTCGTCGGCATCGGCTAACGACTGCTGCGCTTGGACCACCTCGACTGTATTAGTCACACCAGCAGCAAATCGATCCCGAGCCTGCTTCAATGTTTGATTGGCAAGATCTACATTGCTGCGCGCTACATCTACCTGAGCGCCAGCTGACTTAAGATCGAGCAACGCGCTGCGAACTTCGTAGTCGATCTGCCCTTGAAGATTCTCGAGATCGTTGCGGCGATTTCGGAGATCGACATCATTTTGAAGGATGTCGGCCTTGATTCGACCGCCATCGAAAATGTTGAACTGAAGGGAGCCTGTGGCTTGAAATACGCCGTGCGAATTCGTCAGAAGCCGAAGACCTTCATCGCCATAGAATCCCGAGGCCTGCAGCGTGGGATATCGCTGCGCCTTTGCGGCGCGTAACGAGAACTCAGCGGCAGCAACTTGTGCTCTTGCGGCCTGGAAATCAGGTCGATGTTCGTACGCCTTGGCCAAAGCATCTTGAAGCGAGATCGCTTCTAAAGGGACGGAAGGTGACGGATCGGCAACCGTAAAGTCCTGGCCAATTGGAAGGCCAATGATCCGGGCTAAGCTCAGCTTGTCCTTTTCGAACTGATTCGTTTCAGCAACGAGTGCTTGCTGGCGCTGCTTTAGCTCGACTTGGGAGCGAAGCACGTCAATGGCAATGGCCACCCCAGCCTCGTGTCGCCGGGTGGCGTTAAGATAGACGGCGTTGTCGGCCTCAATCTCAGCTTGAGTCGCGGTAACGCGTGCTGCATCGGCAATGATTTCGAGGTAAGCATTGCTAACCGCTTGCACAACCAAATCACGCGCATTTTTTAGGGAAAGGGCGGAGGCTTTCAGACTCTCTCTAGAGGACCGGTAGTTGCTGATGGCCGTGTAGTCGAAGAGGGGAATCGTTGCATTCGCCTGAGCGGATTGGTAAGAATAGGGTCCCACAATTTTCGGGATCTGAAATCCGAGGTTAGGAGGAAACGTGGCCGCAAATCCCAGGGCTTGGAGGTTGAGTTGTTGCTCGGTCATGCTCACCTGCCCCGTCACGGTCGGCAGGAGGCCGGCGAGCGCGCGATATCGCTCGGCACGCGTTTGACGACTGGACTGTTCGCTTGTGAGCAGACCTAGATTCGCCTTCAAGCCACGATTGATTGCGCCAGCCAGGGTGAGGGAAATAGGCGACGGCGAGACCGTTCCTTGCGGTACGCTGCCTTGATAAGCGGGATCGCCCTCTTGCGGGGCAATGGTTATGCGACTGGGACCGTTTGCGACAGCAGCGCCAGAGCCGCCGTCTACCTGCATGCCCGGACCGGGCGCCGCTCCGGACCCAGCTGGAGATTGGCCGAAAGTGGTAAGCCCAAACATAATGGCGGACAGAAAAATCAGCAGCCGGACAAATTTCGTTTTATTCATCGCTTGTCTTGACTAACAGTCTAGAGATTCCGCTTAAGAAACGAACAGATCTCATAACCCGTGATGTATTTGAAAGGAAACTCGCCCATCGTGTAGTGACCGCAAGGCAGCACCGTAACAGCGTGATCCCAATTTTCCCTGCGTGCGCCTTTGATTACTTCTCGCGAGAGATGAACCGGGAAGGTCGTATCATACCGGCTGTAAATGAATTTGGATCGCTGTCTTTTCGCGCTGAATAACTCCCAATAGCTGGGCGGGCTGATACAGAGCCACAGCTTGCGGAGAGTTTGCAAATCAACAGCCCCTTCGAGACTGTCGCGAATGTGGCGAGTGGATAGACCCTCCCAGACAGGGTCGGCGAAATAGGTGGAGCAGTGATTGAAGACGTTGACGCGAATGCGAGGATCATGAGCGGTCGCGAGGAAAGCGTAGCAGGAGCCCAGGCTTGTGCCCACGATACCCAGACGGTTGAAGCCTTCCTGCTGAAGCCAATCAAAGCAGGAGCGCGTGTCGATCACGGCCTGGCGCGTGGCATCGATTGTGCGGCAGATGTTTGAAGATACCGCATAATCCGCGCGAGTTAAGCCGGCAGGCGTCCGCGAATCGTGATAGGGCAAACTCAGCCGCAGCGCCGAAATGCCGAGCCGTGCGAGACCGGCACAAAGAGAATTGTGCTGAGGCAGCTTTGCGTTCCAGTGCGGAAGGACGACCACGGCTCTTCGATTAGCATTGCGGGCCGGAAACCACCGAGCGCAGACGCGATTATTTTCGGCGTAGGGCGTGCGAACGGCTGAAGTGAATTCCACCCAATCGTTTTTCAATTCAAATCGGTCAGGTACCTGATAGCCAAAAAACTCCTGGCTGCTTGCGATGGCGCGTTCGTTCAGACGAATCACGTATTTAACAGGATCCAATCCGTTTTCGGGAAACTCTCTTGCGCAGGGCCAATCACGCGTCCACTCAAGTCCATATTCGAAGGGGCGAACAACGCGGTCCGTGGCACGGGAGCAAAGATCGTTCTCCCATCTATCCATCCAGCTCCGGTAATGATGCGCTACAGGCCTCAGCAGAAGTCTCATTGCCGGGAGAATAGTCGCGAGGATCTCGAAGGGGAAGGCGCAACGGGCGGTTTGTGTCTAAAGGGCACGAATTCTCAGTGTATCGACGCGACAGTCGGTTCTGGTCCGGGCGAGGACATTGGTCTGGAAATGCGCCTGGAGTGGTCTGTATTGCTGACTTAGCACTCGATAACTGCGGGTACCTTGTATGTAGTCGGCGGCAATGCGTGCAAAGAAAGAAGGAACTATTTAAGGCCGTTTGGGTCCATTTAGCGGGGATCGTAAGCGATCCACTTACGAAGGGACGGGACTATGTCTATTATTGCTTGGATCATTTTAGGCCTGATTGCAGGCTTCATCGGGAGCAAAATCATCAATAAGAGCGGAGAGGGAATCTTTTTAGATATCATTCTCGGCATCGTCGGCGCAGTTGTGGGAGGGTTTATCTTTCGTGCGTTCGGCGCTTCTGGCGTTACAGGTTTGAATATCTACAGCCTGATCGTTGCCGTCATTGGATCGATCATATTCCTGGTCATCTACCACGCGCTCTTCCGCCGTCGCGTGTAGGGCCGTGCCGGGAGTTACGATGTCTTACATTGTAAGGCTGTTTTTGCTCACCGCAGCTTCCCTGTGCTTGATCGCTTCGCCGAGCTGGCAGACGCCGGATAGCGGGAAGCCACCGGCCCATCGCCCAGGCTGGGCCATCCCCAAATCTGCGACGAAGTCCAAGCTGGTAGATATCAATTCGGCTTCTTCAGAAGAGTTACAAGAATTAACAGGTATTGGCAAGGCGTTCGCGAGCAAAATCGTCGCCGGCAGGCCGTATCGGGGAAAGAATGAACTCCTTCAAAAGAAAATAGTGCCTGCGTCCACATACGAGAAAATCAAGGACAACGTCGTTGCCAAGCAGAGTAGTCACTAAGGCCAGCCCTTCCTCTGACTTAGATTTCGAGCATCTGTAAGAGAACTAGTAACGGCGCATCGTTCGCTGCTATAACCGGAGAATGCCCCGTTATGCGGCAGTCGACATCGGCAGCAACTCCGTTCGCATGATAGCGGCTGAGGTTACCAATGGGAAAACGCAAATACTCGCTGAAGACCGTCAGGTCACCAGGCTGGGTGAAAGCGTATTTCGCACGGGCCGCATCAGCAAAGACGCTCTCGATTTTCTTTGCCTAAACCTTGCCAGGATGGCGAGTGCTTATAACCGTCTTGAGGTTCTGGGAGTGCGGGCTGTCGCCACAAGCGCCGTGCGAGATGCCAACAATCGCCAGGAATTCCTGCAACGAACTAGCGTTGCGTTGGCAACGAACGTGGAGATTATCTCGGGTTCCGAAGAGGCACGCCTGATTCATCTGGGCGTGGAGTCACGCTGGCCCCGTCCGAAGGAGCGCAGCCTGATCATCGATGTAGGGGGCGGCAGCGGCGAGTTGATCGTTAGCGAAGGCGGCAAAATCATCGACGCCGTCTCGAAGCCGCTGGGAGCCGTACGACTGACGGAGGTCTTTCTGAAAACGGATCCCCCCCGTCCGGCGGAACTGCACCGCCTGCACGCCTATATAGAAGAGAAGCTCGCTTCCTTTTACAAGCAGCATGGCGCTCAGCGATTTGATCGTACTGTGGCTACGTCGGCCACAGCTGCGGCGCTCGTCAGCGCCGTGAATCGTATATCACGGGCAAAGCGCGATCAAGCTGACCGGCTCCGGGCTCCTAGAAATCAGATCCGCGAACTGTATTCGAGGCTAATCGCAAGGGATGTCGGTGGACGCCGCAAAATTGCGGGAATTGGCCCGAGACGGGCCGAAATCATCACGGCTGGCGCTGCCGTATTTCTTCGAGTATTAGAGCTGTTTCAGCAGCCATCGTTGTATTACTGCTCGGCAGGTGTTCGTGATGGCATCATTGCCGATTTAGCAGCGCGCGGCGTGGGTCGTGAGTTGTCGCAGCTTTCACGCGAACAGATTGCGATTGTAGAGGGCATGGCGAAACGTTATGGCGTCGCATTGAAGCACGCCCGACACGTGGGATGCTTAGGACATCGGCTGTTTGAGATTCTGCGCCCATTTCATCAACTGCCACCCGCTGCTGGTAAGTTGTTGGAAGCATCCGCATATTTGCACGACATCGGGCATTTCGTAAGCGATTTGGGCCACCATAAACATTCCGCGTACCTAGTAGCGAATTCCGGTATGCCGGGATTTACGAACAAAGAGCGTTTAGTGATAGCTGCGCTCTGCCGGTTCCACAGGAAGTCACTGCCACACCCGAGACATCCGCAGTTTCAGGCCTTAGATGCCGATTCAAAGCGGCTGGTTATAAATCTTGCGCCACTGTTGCGAATAGCCGATGCGCTTGACCGCGGGCACGAGCAAAAAGTGCGAGACGTTACGATTGCGGCGAAGAACGGCTCTGTGAGTTTGCTGGTTCACGCCGAGCGAGATGCGGACTTGGAGATCTGGACGGCGAATGAAGCTGTAAAGACCTTTGGGGAGATCTACACGATGCCTATCGCGCTGAGACGGGCCAGGCCGCAGAAGCTGACGACTCCAGGCCGCAGTAAGTAGAATCGGCTTTCCTTTTGTGATTACAACTGTGTGCTCGTAATGAGCAGAGCGCATCTCGCAGCCGCCTTGCGGGGGGAGAGGATTCGGCTCCATTTTCCGACAGAGAAAGGCCGCTATTCAGCGCAGCACAATTTTGGCCAGTCCCGCATTGTTCGCTGAATCGTAAACGCGGAAGACCAGCAGGTGTTCGCCCGGGCGAAGTCTGTCCAGGTGTAAATGGAATTGCTCGTGAGGAGAATCTGTAATTCCATCGACCGCTTCAATGGGCTGCCAAAGACCTGCTTCGAGAGAATACTCGCAACGCCGTAGCGGACTGGTTTTGTCGTTCGCATCCACATCTATATCAAGCGAAGTGCCATTGCGTCGCGGCGCGCCAGGAGCGACCAGCGGAGGAGTATTGTCGATGAGCACGGGAGTACTGACGAATTCTGTTTCACGCGCGTACTGAGGTGCGTTCGATGGAGCATCCGATGCGACTACGCGAAAGAGATAACGGCCATCGGCGAAGACGTCGGGGTCGAGCAGCAGCGTGTTTTCGAACATGCGGCTGCGGATGAGCTGCCAAGCGCTTGCATCCTCGGCGCGAAAGTAGAGCGAATACACAAGCTTGTCACCGTCCGGATCGTCGGCTTGCCAAGACACCTGTGTTTGTGTGGTCTGGAGGCGAGAAACTGTTTGACTGGAGGCCGTACTGGAGCTCGTGGCCGGTGTCTCACCCGTTTCGGTAACTGTCACAGAGTAAGCAGACGACGAACTCCCAGTGGTGACGGCGGTCTTCGCTGTGTTCGTCCCGGTGATTGAGCTGACAGCAACGCTGTGAATCACAGGTGGCGTATTTTGCGGTAAATACGGAACGGTGACAGTATCGATCTGTGCGGTGCTGCTGGAGGGCCACTCAGCACGCCATTGTATGAAGCGGCCCGGCGGACTCTTAATTAGAGTGTCCCCGGCGTTGCTGATGGGTGCAGACCAAGCACTCCAGGTGGCGTCGGGGCGTGTTGCATTACCAGTGCGAGTTTTGAATACAATTCGGGAGCCGGTGCCATGCCACTGAAGGTGACCCCAGCGAGCGATTGTCGTCGAATCATGGACCTGCGATTCGTACGAACCTTCTCCGGCGGCCGTGGTGTCGAATGCAAACAGGCGCGCCAGGCTGCTGAGCCCTGCATATAAAACAGAGCCTGTCTTGAGAATACGGGTAGTCTCGCCGTCACCGGGTTCAGCAAGCAACGTGGCCTTCTGATCAGCCAAGCGGTAGATCCGGCCATGAACGTCCGTCGAAAAGATAACGGTGCTGCCATCCAGCAGGAGATCGTATACGTTGTCTTCTTTGGAACTGCGCAAAGTCTCGATCGTGCGATCCGCACCAATGCGATAGATCGCCGACTTCTCGACGCCGCTGACCTCTACGACGCTGGTGGTTGCTGGGGCAGCAGGTGTGATCGTGGATGATACGGTTCCGCGAGGCTGCTCCGGGCCGGGCCTGATGCCACCGGGGTTCTGCTCGCCTTGCGAAGGAGCGCCGTTTGGCTTCGCTTCGGTGACGGTTATCACTGTCGGCGTGGTTGCAACGACTGCGCCTGTTGAAGCGGTAGTCGTCGGCGCAAGCGGCGCTTTGGTTCGGCTAGCTACAGAGCCTCCCATCGCCGCTGCATACAGTACTCCGTTAGGATCTATTGAAAGCGCGCGAATTTCCGGGAGTGTGGAGTCGAGTAGTATTGTTCCCTGCTTAGGGCCTGAGATCTCGTACAGCAAACCATTCGGTTCCGTGCCGGCGTAAAGGCGACCCCCTGAACCGAGCGCCAGTGCAGTCACATTGGACTGGCCGGTTTCGAAATAAACCTCTGCCTTGGCACTAGGATCGATGCGGTAAATGCGGCCCTGTTCGCCAGTCGCAACGTAGACTGCGCCGTCGGGGGTTGGCTGAAGTGCCCAGATATACTTCGCAGGCGAATGCCAAATCTCTTTGGCTTTACCACCCTCAATGCGGTACACACCGCCATTTGGTGAGCTGCCGGCATAAACCACGCCCTTCGCATCTACACAGAGTGCGAAAACTTGCGACTGCTCAGCGGTCCAGGCCAGAGCAGATTTTCCATCAGGAGATATGCGGAATACTTTGCCGCGATGACCCGTTGAAGCGTAGATGCTGCCATCTGGCGCTGCCGCCAGGCTCCAGAGAGCGGGCTGCTCGAGGTTGGCGTTGAAGCGTAGGGAGGGGCCGGGCTGGAGGACGCCATCTGCGGTCAATAATAGGCCGGAAAAGCGGCCTTTCAAGAATTCGGCGTATCCGGTTACCTCCCAAGCGGTGCTGGTCGCTGCATACGCGCTAAGCGCGAGCGCGCAGAGCGCAACAGCTAAACGTCGTATCACTCTATTACTTCCACCGTTTCACTGTTTGCTGCCAGGTTTCACTCGTGCACTTCCACCTGAACGGTTTTCGTGCCACTGACGACGTATCCATTGACTGGCAATGAAAATTCGGCGATATCGGATCCACGAGTGATCGCGATGGGCAAGCTACTACTGAGAGATGTCGACGGGTTGGCTAGGATGAGCGTCACTGAAGGAGGAGGATCGGTTAAATCGTCGCCAGCGAGTGGACCAGCTACAGAAAATGAGGGCTCCTGACGCCAAATCCGGACGTAGGCTGCATCACTCGATCGAAAGCGGTTCAGTAGCGTAATCAATTGCTGTGGAGTATGCGGAGAATTGGGGCTCATGCCGGCAAAGTCGGGAAAATTGAGGCCGTTCGCATCGCTCACCGTGAGATTAAGCTGACCAAGCGGAGCTCCGACTGGAACGTGGTAGGTGGCGGTCCGCGTAAACTCCCGACCATCTTCGCCGGCGAGTAATGCAGTCACTTCGACCGAATCACCGGGGCGAACTTCGCCGCGCGACGTCCAAACCTGAGAAATCTGGAGTTGCCGCTTGGTCTCGACCGGTTCGAGTTCGAACGAAATGTTTTTTATGTGCAGATTCGCGAAACCGGCACTGAGCGTAAATGCAAGCGACACGACGGCATCGGCTGAGACCTGTTGCGCGAGACCACTGTCGCTCACGAATGTGTCGCGAATCATCAGCGATGGAACATCTCCTTCAAACTGGACGGTGCCGCCCAACCGCAGAGTGCCGGCGCCCAGCGTCCGCTCGGTTGCGTCGATGGCCGAGAATAGCGTTGTCTGGATTAGGAACGGCGTTAATAAACGATCGTTGACCACTTGCATGTGGTAGTCATGGGTTCCCACGGCGCGGGACCGGACGGATATAGTGACCGGCAGCATATGAGCTTCGCGGCCCATCTCGCCCGCAATGCTGGTATTGCGATCGCTGACAATCGTTCCCACCCATTGTTTGGCCGTCGAAATCTTAAACGAAGTATTCAATGCGGGTAGCAGGGCGACAACGTCCGCACTGGCGAACGGCAACTCGGTCGAGCCTCCCTCTAAAAAGCGATGCCCGAACGCATAGACGCGCTTGCCGTCGACGTAGGTAACGGTGCCATCGGCGCTAACAGACAAATCGCCCGCGACCAACTCCACACTGATCATCGATCCGGGTACGACGGTGCCGGAATACCGCTGAGACTTTGGAGATCCCGCCGACACTCCCTGTTGTGGCTGAAGGCCTAGTTTGCGGAACTCGGAACTGAAAGTTTGTAGAGTTCCGGGCGTGAACCCGGAGAACGCAAGGGGAGTGATTATTTCGGTCAAATTGCCGATCGGAAGATCGAGACGTGAGGCGTTCGGGATAGCGGCGGGTTTTGCCCACGAGACAGCGGTATGACTGACGTCCAGTGCGTCTGCAGTGTGGCGGCTGAAATCGGCATCGGCGATCATTTGCTCAATGGGCTGAATCCCGGCAATAGGCTGCTTCGAAAAAGGAAACCCAAGCGCGATAGCCCCTACCAGCTTGCCGTCTATATAGACCGGACTTCCACTCATACCCTGCAAAACGCCTGCTTCTTCCAGCGGACCACCGCTGAGCTTTGCCAAGATGATTGCTTGTTTTGGTCCGACGTTCTCAATCACGCCAAGTATTTCGACCTGGAATTCTTCGATCCGGTTGCCCTCAAAGACTGTGCGGCCCACCCCGTGGAGTCCAGGACGAACATCTTTCAATGGGAAAAAATTCGGGGCAGCGGACAGGGGAGCTGCTCCGGCAATAATCAAAGCGGATACCATCAGCAATTTGCATTGAGCCTTCGGCAGACACTTCAGCCGCATTCGAGTCATAGGTTGACACACATCAGTGTTTGCCCGGCACGCTGGTTAGAGACCCTCTTGTCTGTGAGCTGAAATAGCTCTTCTCCATGGTAAGCGCGTCAGTTGAACAGGGACAGCAAGCTTTGCTGTTGCCTGCCAACATTTCCTGGCGAGCCGTGGCGTGGTTTGGCGGTCTACTGATCCTGTGTTATGCGCCAATTTTGTATCGCATGGGCGTTCAATGGGCGACGGACGAAGACATGGGCCATGGTTTCTTCGTGCCGATAGTGGCGGGATTCATCGCCTGGCAACGGCGCGGAACTTTGCTATCTACTCCGCGCGAATCAAACGGATGGGGACTGGCGCTCGTTATATTCGCAGCCTTTCAAGCACTGGCAGGGAGTTTAGGGGCTGAACTCTTCACTGCCCGGCTCGCCTTCGTGATTGCACTGTTCGGCATAATTCTTTACCTGGGGGGAAAAGCTTGGGTAAATGCACTGTTACTACCGCTGCTGCTTATGCTGTTCATGATTCCTATTCCGCAGATCATCTACGCTCGGCTGACGCTCGGGCTCCAGATACTTGCAAGCCAGCTTGGCGAGACGCTGATAGGCTGGATGGGCATTCCTGTTATTCGCACTGGTAATTTGCTCGAATTGCCCAGCCAAACGTTGAACATTGTAGACGCGTGCAGCGGGATTCGTTCACTTCTGTCCTTGCTGTTCCTATCTCAGGTCTATGCTTACTTCACCGAAAAACGAACATGGATCCGATGGGTCCTGCTTATCGCAACGCTTCCTATCGCGATTGCGGCCAATGCGATTCGCGTGGCTACTACAGGCTTGCTGTCGGAAGTAAATACGAAACTGGCCCAGGGTGCATATCACGAGGTGGAAGGTTACATTGTGTTCGCCGTTGCACTGGCTGCCCTGCTGGTGACACACCGGGTGGTTAGCTGGCTTGCAAATAAGATCCAGAAGGCCGATTAAATGGCAGGTTTGTTCGATTCTAAAAGTTCTCGCGCGCTTACTGTTGTCTTGCTCATCCAAGCCGCAGTGTTCTACGGTTCATCACGCAGGGAACAGACTCCTCCTCACAAACCGCTCCGAGAATTTTCATTAGCGGACAACAATTGGGTGGTGCGGCAGAACGTTCAACTTGACAAGGAGACGCTCGAGGTTTTGAAAGCCGACGACATTCTTTCGCGCGTTTACCAGAACAAGAGCACCGGCCGTGTGGCAACGCTTTTCGTCGCGTATTTCGAGACCCAGCGCACCGGAAAAGCACCGCATTCACCGAAGAACTGCTTGCCGGGCAGCGGCTGGGTGCCGTCGCAATCTGGAATCATTGACATTACAATCCCGGCGGAAATGAAGCCCATCCGTGTGAACCGGTATGTCGTCGCGCGAGGCCAGAACGAGAGCGTGGTCCTGTACTGGTACGAAGCGCGGAACCGGATTGTCGCCAGCGAGTATTCGGCGAAAATTTTCACCGTTGCGGATGCGATCCGTTACAACCGGACGGACACCTCTCTGGTCCGCGTGGTGGTGGGAGTAGAGGATGGCAATACGCGGGGCGCGACTGATACGGCTGTGTCGTTTGTGCAATCGGTGTTTGGATCGTTGCGGGAGTACTTGCCAGGCTGAGCACCGGTGTTGCGAGTGGGTTATGGTAGCGCCATGAGCGTTTAATTTTGGGTTTCGCGGCATCGATCCCAGGGCTTCTGTATGAGTCAGAAAGTCAGACTGCCGACCCATTTCAGTCGAATCTCCGGGCGTATGCACTTTCCCACTCGCTGTCACAATCGACATAATCCATGACTTCCGACCATCTGCAGTTCCGCAGCGAACTCGCTCGTCTGTGGCAACAGATTGTGCGAACCGAGCTTCAGGAATTTCTGCCAACTGCCGCTGTCCACGCGCAA
Organism: Bryobacteraceae bacterium; assembly: GCA_051003475.1. Classification (GTDB taxonomy): domain Bacteria; phylum Acidobacteriota; class Terriglobia; order Bryobacterales; family Bryobacteraceae; genus Bog-105. Next base: position 19,058 of record JBPCLH010000265.1, on the reverse strand, counting down.
CTTCTTCTGCGAGCCGACACGCGGGACGACCTTGCGCAACCCGGCTTCGTAGGGCCGAACTACGCTCCGAATGGAATAGTCTTCGTCTCCATGAATCCAGGAAATGGCAACGATGGTAATTGTGGAGGTGACCTGAATCAGTACCGTGCCTTAGAAGCGCTCCGGGATGCCATTTCCGATGATCTGCTCAAAACCTTCGAGGATCTCACAACCCTTCTTTCCAGGTTCATGCCTAGTTGGCCACTGATTCGTAACCTCGTCGCCCCCGTTTTGCCAAGCGCTGGAATGCAGGATCTATCCTCTATCGCATATATGAACTTATTCAATTGGAGGACCGCCCAAGGCGCGGATCTCGCCGCACTGTACCGCCGCTGCTGGACGCACCATACTCAGAAGCAGATTGAAATGCTTAAACTGCGGGTGATCGTTGCATTGGGGAAGGGCGTGCGCGACCATCTGCAAAGTCACCTACTGCCGAAGATCCCTGTCCTGACGATTCGCCGCTTGTACAGCCTTCCTCGTCCTAACAATGGTGACGGAAAACGGGATATCGAAGCGGTTTGTGCTTGGCTCCGAAAAGAAGGAACGGGATCGTAACCACCTTACATTCCGCCTCAACGCCTTCCAACGGTTGGTTTGATGGCACTCGAGAGGCCCCTGAACAAGAGGATGTATCACGAATAGCTTGCAGAAGATTACTATCCGTCAACGGTTTTGATGAAAGTTGTCCCGGATCACGCGCCACTCTTCCGCACCTGCCTGACAGCAGGAATCCATCTCACCGATTACATCAAGGCGATCACGCTGCTGCCCAGGTGAACCATTTGCGCCACGAACTCAAACTCCTAACAACGGTAACCCCTAAACTCGATAGACATAAACTAGAAGGAGCATGGTTTTAGCAACTCCAGCTTCAGCGCAGTCCCACCTGCTGGAGAGAATTGGAAATACACCGCTTCTGGAGATCCCGCTGGCCGGGGCCGGCGATGTGCGTGTACTCGGAAAGGCGGAATTTCTTAACCCCGGTGGATCGGTGAAGGATCGTCCCGCCCTCAATATGATCCTTGAAGGCGAGCGGAGCGGCAAGTTGGTTCCGGGAAAAACGATCCTGGATTCGACCAGCGGCAATACAGGGATCGCGTATGCAATGATCGCGGCATCCAAGGGTTACCGCGTGAAGCTGTGTTTGCCTGGGAATGCCTCTCCGGAACGGAAGCAGATTTTAATGGCTTATGGGGCCAGTCTTGTGCTCACCGATCCTGCAGAAGGCTCGGACGGCGCCATCGGCGTGTGCCAACGCATCTACGACCAAAATCCAGATACCTACTTCTACCCAGATCAGTACAACAACGACGCCAATTGGCAGGCGCATTTTGCGACCACCGGCCTCGAGATTATTGAGCAGACGGAAGGCGCCATTACGCACTTTGTCGCGGTACTAGGGACGAGCGGCACGTTTACGGGCACGACAAAGCGTTTAAGGCAAGATCTTCCTGACGTACGTTGCATATCTGTTCAGCCGTCATCCCCGCTGCATGGACTCGAAGGTACGAAGCACATGCCGTCTGCGATTAAGCCCGGCATCTATGATCCGGGCCTGGCGGATGAAAACATGTGGGTCGACACTGAAGATGCTTACGCAATGGCACGCCGCTTGGCTCGCGAGGAAGGATTGCTGGTGGGCATTTCGGCGGCGGCAAATGTTGTGGCCGCGGGCAGAGTCGCAAAGCGGTTAGCCGAAAAGCGGCAGAATGGTCTGGTGGTCACCATCCTCTGTGACGGAGGACAAAAATATCTCAGCGAGCCTTTTTGGAATGATTGAAATAGAGCAAAGCCCCTGGCGAGCAATGGTTCTTCACGCCGAACAAACGTACCCGAACGAATGTTGTGGCGCAATGCTGGGCCACATTCAGGGCGATAAAAAGATGGTTAGTGAGGCGGTACCGCTCGAGAACGCTTCTCGCGGTGAGCAGCGGCAGCATTATGAGCTTCGTCCTGAAGACCTATTTGCGGCCGAAAAGGCGGCCCGGCAGAACGGCCTCGATCTGATCGGTATTTTCCACTCTCACCCTGACTGTGACGCTTATTTCTCGGAGACTGACCTACGGAACTCTTGTCCCTGGTTCTCGTTTATCGTGCTGTCGATTAAAAGCGGAACGTTTGATCACGCGAATAGCTTTTTGCCCGACTTGGACCAGACACGGGCTGATCGTGAGGAATTGGTATGCCGAAAATCTTGATCCCGACGGCGTTGCGGCAATTCACAGGCCAGCAGGACTCGGTCGAAGTGGCTGGGGCGACAGTTGCGGATGCACTTGCCCATCTATCTGCCGAGTATCCAAATATAAAGAGCAATCTGTTCAATGAGCAAGGCAAGCTTCGTAGCTTTGTGAATGTGTATGTAAACGACGAGGACATTCGTTATCTGGACAAAGACGCCACGAAGTTGGAGGGTGACGAGACGATTTCGATCGTGCCTAGTATTGCAGGCGGTGCGGTGGGCGTCGTTGAACCAGAAGCTGCGGTGTTGTCCAACGAAGAAATCGCGCGTTACAGCCGCCACTTGATTCTGCCCGAAGTAGGAATGGAGGGGCAGCTCAAGCTGAAGCAATCAAAAGTGGCGCTGATTGGGGCGGGCGGCTTAGGCGCGCCGCTTGGGCTGTATCTTGCAGCGGCAGGCGTGGGCCGCATTGGCATAGTCGATTTCGATGTCGTGGATGCTTCGAATCTTCAACGCCAGGTGATCCACGGGACCAAGGATATTGGTCGTAAAAAGCTGGATTCAGCTGCCGAGAGCATGCTCGATATCAATCCGAACCTGAAACTCGATAAATTCGATACGGGACTCACGAGCGAGAACGCTCTGGAAATTCTAAAGGATTACGACGTGGTGGTCGACGGAACTGATAATTTTCCGACTCGGTACCTCGTAAATGACGCCTGCGTGCTGTTGGGAAAGCCGAATGTCTACGGATCAATCTTTCGCTTCGAAGGGCAGGCTACCGTATTTGCCTATCAGGATGGCCCCTGCTATCGCTGTCTGTACCCGGAGCCACCGCCGCCAGGGCTCGTACCGAGCTGCGCGGAAGGCGGCGTGCTCGGCATCTTGCCCGGATTGATAGGGCTGATTCAGGCAACAGAAGCCGTGAAGATCATATTGGGCATAGGCGAGACGCTAAAGAATCGATTATTGCTTTACGATGCGCTCACCATGCGTTTTAGGGAACTGAAGCTTCATCGCGACCGAAATTGCCCGGTTTGCGGAGACCACCCAACCGTAACCAGGCTAATTGATTATCAGGAGTTCTGTGGCATACGCCCCCCAGAAAGCCAGTCGGCATCAGCAGGCGGTGTCATTGAGGCAACAGAAGTGAAGGCGAAGTTGGCCCGCGGCGACCGATTCACGTTGATCGACGTGCGCGAGCCGTACGAGTACCAAATTGCGCGAATTCCTGGCGCCCAGCTGATTCCGCTCGGAGACCTTCCCAAGCGCCTGTCTGAACTCGATCCGGAAGCTGACATCGTGGCTCATTGTAAAAGCGGCGCACGCAGTCAGAAGGCTGTCGATCTGCTGAAACAGAGCGGGTTTCACAAGGTGCGCAATATGACAGGGGGCATTCTGGCATGGAGCGACAAAGTGGATCCGAGTGTGCCGAAGTATTAGGTTCGCACTGGCTCGACGAAATGATTCACCGGACCAAGGCCCGCGCCCAGGCCTGGCGCAGTTTCAATTGCGGATTGAATAAACGATTTCGCAACCAGAATAGACTGGCGTAAGTCCTGACCCAGAGCCAAGCCCGCTGTGATAGCCGCAGAATAAGTACACCCGGTTCCGTGGGTATGGCGGGTGTTGATTCGCCTTCCCGAGAAAAAGGCTGAAGAATCTTCGGTCAGACCGGGAGCACTTAGGACGTCGACCGGTTCGCCGATCCCGTGCCCACCCTTCACTAGTGCGGCTTTGCAGCCTAGATCGCACAGTCGGTTTGCCGCCGCGCGCATTCCACTCTCATCGTGGATTGTCACGCCAGTCAATGACTCGGCTTCGGGGATGTTCGGAGTAACGAGAAAGGCACGAGGTAGCAGCACTCGCCTCAACGCTTGCTCTGCGTCGGGCGAGATGAGACGTGCGCCATGCTTGCTAATCATCACGGGATCGACGACGAGTGGAAAAGAGAAAGATTTAGCCACTTCAGCAATGCCCTCGATAATTGCAATGTTGCCCAGAGCACCTGTTTTGGCGGCAGCCGGCGGTATGTCACTGATCACCGCTTCGATCTGCTCGACGACCAAATCGGCGGGCATTGTTTCAACGCGCGATACCATTTGTGTGTTCTGTACGGTCAGCAAGGTTATGGCGGCTTGGCCGTACACGCCAAACTGATGGAAGGTTTTGAGATCGGCCTGAATGCCAGCCCCGCCACTTGGGTCGGACCCGGCGATGGTAAGTGCTACGGCTAACATGCTCCAACCGTAGCGTACAGGACAGATTGGCTGAGTTTACTGGAAGATCGGAGTCAGCGTGGTGGAACCTACGGGATTTATCAACGTTATGGCCACCGAGCCGACCTGGGTTGCATCGCCATTTAAAACCGGAAAGCTGGCTTGCATCGAAAATGCGCCGCCCACGTCGCTTGGACCGAAGAAGTAGCGGTGGAACTCGGAAGCTGCATTTACGGCAACGGGGCTCGGCGATATCAAACGCCCGCTTGTGTCATAGAAGGTGAATGAGAGGTTGCCTGCGCTATATGTATTGTCGTAACCGCTCAAAGTGAGAACTAGATTTGGAGCCTGGCGGACAGCCGTGCTGGAAGTGATTTGGATCTGTTCCGGGGCAATCGTGAATGACTGCGTCATTGGCGCTTTGTTGGGAAAGGTAACCGTGAACGTAATTGTTCCCGCCGTAGTTCCGGTCTGAAACGTCAAAGCGGACTGCCCGTTGTAGGTCGCCGCCTGTGCGCCGCTTGCCACGCTGACCTGCAGGTTGCGCCCGCTTGTCGCAAGGAAATACACGGCTGGGTCGTCGGCGACATTGCTGACTGACGACGCGAACTGCATCGTTAGTTCACCGATTGCGATCACGGGTGATGGGCGAGTGAGCTGTATCGAGAGATGCACTTGATGTTGGCTTGTGAGCGGCTGCAGATCTAACTTGAAGGACAGATCGGGAAGCGGTGAGCTGACGGTTTGCCCTACGAGCGAGAACTGCCGCGTTCCTATCGCCAACGTGCCGCTATGCGTCCCGGTTGTCGAGCCGGAGAAGATGACTTGGAACGAAATGGATTGGCCGGGCTGAATTGAAACGGGCATGGCGGGGGCACCGGTCAGAGCAAAGTTTGCTCCAGAAACCGCCAGGTTCGGAACCGTGATTGCATCGAAGGAAGTTATAGGGTTGGTCACGGTAAATGTAAGAGCTGCTGTCCCGTTCGTTCCTGACGTCACCTGTCCGAAATCGATGGGCGTTGCTGCCTGCGGGAGCCCGCGGACGCCCGTCTGATCAACATATGAAATCTTGAGAGCGTCGAGACTCGCTACAACAATGCCTGTCCCCACGAGTGGGTAAGAATTCGTACCGACGATCAGCGTGGCTGAGGCGAGCCCTGTCTGTCCGGGTGCAAACGTAACGGTAAATGTGACCGATGAACTCACGGGAATCGTGGCAGGCAAGCTAGAAGTGTCCAACAGAAAGGCGCTGATGCCAAATACTTGAGTTCGGATCGATATTGCCGGGGTGTTCAGAGGGTTGCCAGACTGGTTCGCAAGAGTAATCGCGAAGGACGACGTCGCGCTCGTCGATACGTTTCCAAAGTTGAGCTGTGGGGAGGAACTGCTCGGCCGAAGAACGCCGCTTCCGCTTGGACCGTTGTAGCTAGCGACCAGCTGAGGTGCTGTTCCATTCCCTTGCACCGTGGAGACGTCGGCTACGGTGTTGGGACACTGGGTCGCGGGGTCCGAGCTCCCCAAAACGCAGCCGTTTTGCTGCACTTCGTAAGCGACGCGTAGAACTCCCGAAAACGTCGCCATCGAAGGGGGGGTAAAGTTCACGGTAAAATCTTCGAAATTCGCGGATCCGGGTGAAAGGACCTTGTCGACTTGGGCGCCGGTGAGTGTGAAATTCGGGCTCAGGACGGTGGAACCGGAAGTATCAGCAACAAAGACGATTGCTATTTCAATGGGCAAAGTCGAGGGATTGGTCGCTCGTACAACAAGGCTGGTCGAGCTACCTGCCGGGGTGTCTGCAAACTGGTAAACGGAAGGAAGCGGTCCCACAATAGTTGACCCGGTCGGGTCTGTGATAAAGAAAGAAGGACCCTGGGCGACAAGCGACGTGCAAAACAAAAGAGCAACGAGCAACGCCCTCACTTATCGTCTTCCCTCTGGCCGCGGAACCGGCATCTCCGAGAGTTGCAGGGCTGTATTGTTCATATCGAGCACCCAACATTGTTTCGTGCCAGGCGAACTCAGGTGCAGCCGATTCGAGGACATGCGCTCAATCACGAGGTCCGTTGCCGAAAGAGGAACCGTGCGGCGGCCCCCGTCGGAGTCTTCGACTTCCAGGCCCTGCTTGTCATGAAAAATTACAAAGGTCTTGTGCAAGAAAGCGGGGCCTTGAATTCCGGGCAAAAACTTAACCGAGCCAGGTTGGCCCGTGTCGAGCGAGATCGTGATTTCGGACACATTTCCGTCTCGGGTTGTTGCAAGCAGCTTCACCGAATGTGCTCCATGCATCTGAACGGAAGTTGCTGCCCCCAAGAAACTGCCGTTGCCAAGTTGGGTAAGCACGAATGATTTTCCGCTCCAATGGAGCACTGCTTCCCGCGAAGGCAAGTACGCGACCGCTGTTGTGAGCTCTCCGTCGACGTTCAGCAGAGGCTTCCGCTCTTTGGAGTCGTACTCGCTTAGAACGGAGCCGACACGGTTCACCAGCTGGATGTGTCCATTTGCTGCAACCAACCCGCCGAAATCCGAAAAGCTTACGGCATCTGCAGTTCTTGCCATCTGTTTGCCGACGACGAGATTCGCTTCGACTCCATAGATTGGCCTCACGCTGTTGTCGGCATATCTCACGACGCCGAGTTCGGGTGCGCTTACCTGTGCATTGAGCCAGCCCGCCAGCCATATCGAGATTGCCAAGTAGACGAAGATGTGAGGCTTCATATGGTCCGATTTGCTCGGAAGGGGCAGTAAGCGATAAGGCTAATGGCCGCCGCCGACACTGACCGTAGGTGGGCCGATTGAGATTCCCGGTGCCGTCGGATTCGAGGCGATCGATTTTTTGCCCATCATTGCGACTCCGGCTCCCCCGGCGGCGGCCGCCACAGCCGCCAAAATGATCCATTTGGTCTTACTGCTGTGCTTACTTTCAGCCGGGGAGGCGCTGGTCACGGAAACAGCGGGCTCCTGATTTTGAGCCGGCCGGGGAGCTTCCAAAGGCGGAGCGACGGTCGCCGGTTGTCCCGGAGGGATTGCCTGCGCGAGGGGTTGCCTGTTGATCGAGGGGGCGAATGGAAGTTGTGCCGCCGCGGCCGGAAGAGTGTCTGTTGGCGTTTGCGACACCGCGGGTGCGAGTGCTCGCGTGCTGAGGCGAGTCAGCGTTTGCTGTATCAAAATGCCTGCGTGGGCTGTGCTCCTCGTGGCAGTGACGCGAATCGTCACTACGCCCGGAGCGGCGTTCCACTGAATGCCATTGATCTTTGCTCGCCCGGTTTGATCGGTGTACACAACTGCCGCGTGAGTGCCGTCGGCAAACCTGCCGGTCGGATCAGTGTCAGGCAGGCGGAAAGAGACCGCAGCCTCGGGAACGGCCGCTCCCATCGAATCAGCTACTTCTATAAGGAAGCCTTTGAGTGTTCGCGAACCCACTAGGGTCTCTGTGCTCTCGCCTTCTACAAGCCGAAGCTGCAAAGCTGGCGAATGGCCGGCTTCGGAGGGCGCTACGGGTGGAATCACGAGCGTTTGCGCCGATATCGGTCCCAAAATCAGAATGGGCGTTAGAAGAAGCGATATAAACCGGGCGATGAGTGTCATGGCGGCCTCACAGCCGCGGAGGTCACATGGCCTGGATCAAAACAACGGTGATGTTGTCAGGTCCGCCCTTTTGCTTTGCGGCTTCGACAAGATAGTGGCATTTATCGGGCAGAGATTTCTCTGAATCCAGAGTCGTCTGTAAGATTTTTTCGTCCAGGACCCCGTGTAAGCCGTCGGAGCAGAGAAGGATCTGGTCGCCCGCGTTCAGATGCAGGGTATGCGAGTGGACACGCAATTCGTCCGCCGTCCCAACCGCCATCGTAAGCACATGTCGCATAGGATGTTTCCGTAGTGCTTCGTCGGTCAGCCCAAGCCGAGATCCGACCTCGGCGACCCATGTCTGATCCTGGGTGATCAGCGAAAATTCGTGATTCGAGGAGATGTAGGCCCGGCTGTCGCCGACACTAGCCACTTGCATTTGCCCGTCAGAGCCGGCGCGGGCGACAAGCAACGTCGTCCCCATGCCGTCGAGCTGTGGACTGGTCCGAGCTGCTTCCCTGACTGCCCTGTTCGCCTCGACGAAACTCCGCTGCAACGTTTCGAGTCCATCACGATCAGAAGCGTTCAGGAGCGATTCGTAGATCATTTCGGCGCTCAGCCTTGATGCGTATTCGCCCGCATTTGCTCCACCCATGCCATCTGCGAGAACGAAGATTCCCGACTGGGTATCGCTTATGAAATAGTCCTCGTTATTGGAGCGAACGCAGCCTGGATCCGAAAGGCCGAAAGCCTCTATCATCAGGATTTCGATTATACCCGCACGCGTGACGCGGCATAGAGAGTCATCGTGCATTCCTTCGGCGATGCGCTTCAAAAAGAGCGATGGAGCAAGCAGTCGCGGCATTCAGCGACTCCACCTTCGCAGTCGGAATCGAGACCGCCTGCGCGGCCAGGAGGAGCTCTGGCGAAATACCAGAACCTTCGCTTCCAACCGCCAGGGCACATCTAGATTCCAGGGCGGCATCGTCCAGGGTTGACAATGCGTCCTTGGCTAATACGTACAAAGGCAAATCATCGAGCCGGGCCTGCTCGACAAATTCCTCGACCGTGATTGCCTCAAGAAATGGCACGCGAAAGAGAGATCCGGCTGCGGCCCGAAGGAGCTTTCCATTCGCGGCCCGCACACAACCCCTCAAGAAGACCAATCCGGTGGCACCGAACGCTTCCGCGGATCGCACAATTGTTCCCGCGTTGCCCGGATCCTGAATACCGTCCAAAGCGAGAACCAGGGCGCGAGGGCCCAGCAGGTCTTTCCAGGACCAGCTGCGCGGGCGCACTAACGCCAAGACTTCCTGTGTCGTCTCGGTCGCTGCCGTGGAAGCAAACGCGCGTTCCGAAACCTCCACTATCTCTATCTCTACCCTCAGCAACAGATGTGAGTACCGAGCGAGCGCGCGTTCAGTTGCAAATACCTGCTCCACCTGCCACTCACTGCGGAGCGCTTCTTCAACCAAGTGCGGTCCCTCCGCCACTATCAGGCCATCTTCGGTCGGACGCCCCGCCGCTGCCGCGCGACGGATCGCCTGCAGTATTGGATTTTTGGTGCTCGTGAGCTGCATTACTGGTTCAGCGCTACATATCCGGCGTAGACTGATGGTTTCAGCCAAATCGAAGTGCGAGCGCTGAAATATGCCTCATGAAGCGCGCGATTGCAGGTTTCTTTGTCCTGCTCTCAACCCTGCTTTTAGGGTATCTATTCTACGTCGCAAAGCAAATCGAGCGGCAGTCCACAATCGATGAAGCGAAAAGCGCCGATGTCATTATTGTTCTTGGCGCAGCCGAATACAGAGGCAGACCCTCGCCAGTTCTGCAAGGCCGGCTGAATCACGCTCTGTTTCTTTACCTGAAAGGTCTAGCCCCATACGTTCTCACAACGGGCGGTGCGGGTGGCGACCCGGTCTATACGGAAAGTGAAGTCGGCCGGGCTTATTTGAGCGATCATGGCGTTCCCTCAGAGGCAATCGTTGTTGAGCCGGAAGGCGCGACAACCGTCCAGAGCGTGAACGCCTCCGCGGAGATTATGCGCCGTATGAACCTGCATTCCTGCATCGTCGTAAGCGATGGTTACCACATCTACCGTGTCAAGCGTCTGCTTGAAGCGCAAGGTATTCAGGTTTACGGTTCCCCGCGCCCCTCGGGCGGATCGTTTAGTCCTATGGAGCTTCGCTGGCTCTATTTTCGTCAAGCCGCCGGTTTTGCTCTCTGGCAAATTGGAATCAACATCTAAGTGGAGGAACCAGAGGCAATGGGCTGCAACGCAGCGCCGAATTCGATTCCCTTCCTCTCACGGCCGAGACCCGCGATCAGTGCCGCACACGCAAACACACTCGCTGCTGTTAAGGCCATTGCGGTCGCATAACTCACGTGCTCGGCGAGGACGGCCTCGAAATAGCCCACGGAGCTCGCAAGCAGAACGCCGCATTGATAGGCAAAGCCCGGCATAAAGCCGCGTATTTCATTTGGCGAGAGCTCACTCAGATGCGCGGGAATTACGCCCCACGCACCTTGCACGCAGAACTGCATGAGGAATGCTCCTGCCACAAGTAAGGTCAGCTGCGGGGCATAAGCCCAAAGTGGCGTCACAAGAATTCCCGCCACTAAAGAAAGCACCATTGCACGTCTTCGCCCGATTCGATCGGAAACCCATCCGACCACAACGCCACCTATCAGTGCTCCTACCATCGAGATGGCGGAGATTGCCGAGCGCTCAACCGGACCGAATTTCCAAAACCGTTGCAGAAAAGTCGGATACATATCCTGTGTGCCGTGCGAGGAAAAGTTCATCGCGGTCATCAGCAGGGTCAGATAGATAAATAATTTCCAATGCTTCTTGATGCTGTTTCCAAGATGACGCCAACTCTCCTGCTTCGACTTTTCCCAAACTTCTGATTCCTTAACTCGGAATCGCACAAACAACGCCAGCAATGCGGGCACCCCACCGAGAAAGAAGAGCGGACGCCAGCCCCATCTCTGGAACAACAGCAGGTAGCAGACTGCGGCAAGTAGATTGCCGAGCGCATAACCCTGCTGTAGCACGCCTGACAACATGCCGCGCCACTTGGATGGAACCTTTTCCATGGCGAGCGAAGCCCCTACCCCCCATTCGCCTCCCATCCCTATTCCGAACAGCGCTCGCAGAATTAGAAAGGTGGTGAAATTTGGTGAGAAGCCTGTTGCCACCTCAACCGCGGAGTAAAAGACCAGATCGATCATCAGCGGCAGGCGCCGTCCATACCGGTCCGCTATCAATCCGAAGATGAAAGCTCCGACCGGCCGGAACGCGAGCGTAAGCGCGATCGAGAGAGCGACCGCCTTGTCTGACTGGTGGAACTCCCTGCCGATAGCCGTGAGGCAAAACGCTACCAGAAAGAAGTCGAACGCATCAAGTGTCCATCCGAGGAAACTAGCGGTTAGAGCCGCCCAATGATCGCCGGCTTTTTCAGCTGGCTTCTGTCGTGGGCTCATCGACGGCGTACCGGCTATTGGCTCTCTTGCCTGCTTGCAGCCGCATTCGGCTCCCACAGAGTCTCTGAGGCACCCAGCGCGTGATTGACCCAGCGGCTCCAGACAAAAAGCGCATCACTGAGCCGGTTCAGGTACTGCAGTGCTTCGGTGGGGACGCTTTGCTCCCGTGCCAGCCCCACGAGAAGCCGTTCTGCTCTTCGGCAGATCGTGCGGCACACATGCAATTCAGCATCCAGCCGCGTTCCCCCCGGCAAGACGAATGACCGCAGTGGTTGTAAATCTTCATTCGCCCGATCGATTTCGAGCTCCAGCTGATCTACCTCGAGAGCAGTGATCCGCGGCTGCCTGGGATGCACATCCTGCGGCAACGTAGCGAGAATAGAGCCCAGATTGAAAAGCTCATGCTGCACCCGCTTCAAAATGCCAGAAAACGGCGTCAGTGGTTGCGTGCGAGTCGCCAACTCTTCCACAGTTGTTCGGGCTACACCGATAGAAGCGTTCAATTCGTCAACAGTGCCGTAGCACTCGATACGGAGATCGTCCTTGGCGACGCGTTGTCCACCCACTAAACCGGTTTGCCCTGCATCGCCGGTACGCGTATAGATGCGGTTGAGGGCGATCCGCGGCTCATTAAAGGTTTGTTCGCTCACGCCGATGTCCCTCTTGAGAGCGGTCCTACCATGCGTACAATTCTATTGCGTATGCAATACCGCAACTATGTTCGAGAGGCACACCGGATTGTAAACTGCGTTTTATAATCTGGACAGTGTACGTATGAGCATTCCCATCCGTGTACTCGTCGCCAAACCTGGCCTCGATGGACACGACCGCGGGGCAAAGGTGATCGCACGCGCCCTGCGCGACGCGGGCATGGAAGTCATCTACACGGGCCTCCGGCAAACACCGGAAATGATCGTGAACGCAGCTTTGCAGGAAGATGTCCAGGTGATTGGGTTGTCCATCCTGTCAGGCGCGCACAACGCGATTGTGCCGCGCCTTATGGAATTGCTGCGCGAGAAGGAGATGAGCGATGTTCTGGTGGTTGTCGGCGGAATCATTCCCGATGAAGACGCTGCGGCACTTAAGAAGATTGGAGTCGCCGAGGTGTTCCAGCCTGGCGCTTCACTTGAAAAAATCATTCAGTTCATTCGCGATTCAGTGAAACAGATTGCCTGAGCGTAGTCTCGGCATAAGATGATCCGTATGCCTCCGGCTTCAGTCGAACCGAAGCGCAACGGACGGAAAAGGAAATTCATGCAAGACAGACTGAACATTGCCGTGTTCGTCGATTACGACAATATCGAGATTGGAGTGAAATCGACGCTGCGGCGTGAATTCGACGTATCGCTCCCGCTCGGCGCATTGAAAGAACGCGGCGACATTGTTGCAAAGTTCGCCTACGCCAACTGGGGCCGCCAGGAAGGAGCCACTCGTCAAATGGCGGAAAATGCCGTGCAGATGGTACAGCGGATCCCCTCGCCGCGTGGTGATAAGAACGGGGCCGATATCAATCTAGCTCTCGACGCCCTTGAGATGGCGTTTACCCACGCGCACGTCAACGCCTTCGCGATAGTCAGCGGTGACAGCGATTTCATTCCTCTGGTTAACAAACTGAAAGAGTACGGGAAGACCGTATTCGTGGTGGGCGGCAAAGCCTTCACCAGCACGATTCTGCAGCAGAATTGCCACGAGTTCGTAAGCTATGAATCTTTGCTCGAGGATGGTGAGCGTATCGTTGCCCAGCCGATGCCGGATCGCCGCGAGCGCACGGACCGTCCGGATCGCAGGGACAAGAGGGAACGTGGTCAACGCCCTGCTCCTCTCGATTTGACACAGGTGATGCCGCTTGTCGAGCGGGCTTTGCAGGTGCTTGAGCGCCGCGCGGTTCAACCTCAACTCGGACTTTTGAAGAGCACTATGCTTCAGCTCGACCCAGCATTTAGCGAGCGCGCTTATGGCGCTGGAAGCTTTTCCGATTTCGTTGACAAGCTCAAGAAGGCCGATTTCATCAACGTGAGCGGTTCGGGCGGCCGCTATGTGATCGAGCGTCGGGGCGGGCACGCTCCGGAGAAGGCTGCACCGCGACCAGAAGAAGCGTTGCCGCTACTGCGTGATGTGCTCGAGACGCATCGCATGGAGCTTGAAAATGGCGCAACCGCTGAAGAGCTTGAACAATGGGTGCAAACCGAGCGCCCCGAATTCGATCTGGCGAAGTACGGCTTCCAGCAATTCTCTGAATTCTTAAACTACGCGCAAGATAAAACGGTTGTTCGGACGGAGCCCGACGAGGAACGCGGTCTCATCGTGCAGCTCGGGGCGGAATTCTACCCTCCGGCTCTACCGGAACCTGGCCCCCAACCCGTCGTCGAAGAAGAGGAGGATGAACCGCAGCCCATTGTCGAGGGTCAGCCGACCATCTTCGAGCCAAATCCGCCGCCGGCAAAACCGAAAAAAGTTGCACCGCGAAAGCGTGCTCCAGCGGGGGCGGCTGCCGGGCGCAGGCCGCGCAAAAGAAAGCCGGAGTGACATGCAGCCGCACATAGATGCCTATAAGATCGACGATGTTGATCGGATAATGACCCCCGCACTGGTCATTTACCCTGAGCTCGTAGACGTCAACATCAAAGCTACGCTGAAGATGCTGGGAGACGATCCGAACCGGTGGCGGCCTCACATTAAAACCGCGAAACTCGGCGCGATCATGCGCCGATTGATTGATCACGGCATTCTCAATTTCAAATGCTCCACTACGCTGGAGCTTTCGACTGCATGCCAAGCCGGCGCTGCCGACGTCCTTCTTGCATATCCCGTCATGGGTGCGAATGCGCAGCGCACTCTCGAAATTGCAGAAGATTTCCCTCGCACGCGCATTTCTGTCCTGGTCGAAGCTTCCGAACAAGCGGCTGCGTGGCATGGTACCCGGATCAGCGTCTTTGTGGACGTGAATCCTGGCATGAATCGAACCGGTATCGCACAAGAGCGCGTCGCCGATATCATTCAACTAGCCGGCCAGCTGGGCAAACAGTTCCGCGGACTTCATTACTACGACGGACATATGTCCGCCTTTACTCTGTCAGACCGGGAAAGGTATGTCCACCAAGGCTACGACCAGCTGTTTGGGATCGTTAATCAACTAAAAGCTGCCGGCATCAATGTCGGCGAACTGATCACGTCGGGAACGCCTGCCACGCCGTTCGCTCTCACGTACCCTGCATTCCGGAATGGCACGCTGCTGCATAGGGTGTCGCCCGGAACGGTCGTCTTCAACGATACGACCAGCCTTGAACAACTTCCCCCTGAATTCGGCTATGTGGCAGCCGGCGTCGTTCTTTCTACGATCGTCAGCCATCCTGCCCCGCGATATGTCACCTGCGACGCGGGACACAAAAGTGTTTCAGCCGATGCTGGCGTGCCGACTTGTTCCGTCATTGGGAAGCGGCACTTGAAACCGTTGAAACCGAGCGAAGAGCATCTCCCAATTGAAAGCTTGTCAGACGACGACATCCCATCCATCGGGAACAAGCTTTATTTGATACCTCGGCACATTTGTCCTACCGTGAATAATTTCGACCAGGCCCTGTTTGTTGTGGACGGGCGAGTACGCGCAATCGAGCCGGTTACGGCGCGTGGGCACGAAGCGCCGTTAGCGCTGAAGGATGAAAAGGTAGCGGTCTAGAGATCACTTCGTCGCGCTGATGTGCCATAAACTTGTGGCGCGCTAAAACACTTCATTTGTATTCTGTTTCCATGAGCAGCCGTCGTGCCATGCCCGGCGGGCGTGTAGAGGGCGATGATCTGCCAGTAGGATCGAATGGGCGTTTTCTCTGTCGATGGTGCAGCTTGGAGGTGCCACGGGGTCGACGGACCTTCTGTTCGGAATGGTGCGTTGAAGAATGGAAGCTGCGCAGCGATCCGGGCCATCTTCGCGAAAAGGTGCTCGAACGCGATCGCGGCGTATGCGCGTTGTGCGGGCTAAACTGCATCGCCGAGCGGCATCGGATCAAACGGCTACGCGGTGCTGCGCGGTCAAAGGCAGTTGCTGAGTGGGGATTTCGAAGACGTAAAAGCATCTGGGACGCAGACCACATCATTCCCGTCGTTGAGGGTGGCGGTGAATGCGATCTATCCAATATGCGTACTCTCTGCCTGAAATGCCATCGTAAACACACTGCAGAATTGCGCGAACGCCTGTATCGGGCTCAATCGGCGGACATCACGGAAACCGGATCATCTGGCCTTTAGCGCTGCACCCTTTCGCTCGATCCTGACATCGAAACCACATGGAGAAACGCACACTCGGCCACACTGGCCTGCAAGTCTCGGCCCTTGGCCTCGGCTGTATGGGAATGTCGGAATTTTATGGGCCTCATGACGAGGCTGAATCGATCGCGGTCATTCACAAGGCGATTGACTTAGGAGTCACTTTTCTAGATACGGCAGACATTTACGGCATCGGTCACAATGAAGAGCTCGTCGGTCGTGCTCTTCGAGGCCGTCGGGAGCAAGTCGTTCTAGCAACTAAGTTCGGCAACGTTCGCGGCCATGACGGAGCGTTCCTGGGCGTTAATGGAAAGCCCGAGTATGTGCGATCGGCCTGCGAAGCCAGCCTGCGCCGGCTGGGAGCTGACGTGATCGACCTGTATTACCAACACCGGGTAGATCCCAATACGCCGATCGAAGACACAGTGGGCGCAATGGGAGCCTTGGTGCGTGAAGGTAAAGTTCGTTTTCTGGGCCTGTCAGAGGCCGGACCGCAAACCATTCGGCGCGCTCAAGCAGTCCACCCCATCACGGCTCTGCAGACGGAGTATTCGCTTTGGACTCGCGATCCCGAAGAAGAAATTTTACCTGTTATTCGTGAACTGGGCGTTGGCTTCGTTGCTTATAGTCCGTTAGGCCGAGGTTTTCTGACCGGACAGATCAAGCGCGTCGAAGATCTCGCGCCAGGTGATTGGCGACGGAACTCCCCACGCTTCCAAGGGGATAATTTCCAGCGCAACTTGCAACTGGTTACTGAGATTGCATCTATTGCACGCGAGAAAAAGTGTTCGCCTTCGCAGCTTGCGTTGGCTTGGGTTCTGGCACAGGGAGGCGATATCGTGCCGATTCCCGGAACCAAGCGAGCTCATTATCTCGAAGAGAATGTAGCCGCCATCCAAGTCCGGTTGAGCCCTGAAGACTTGGCCCGGATTGATCGTGTACTCCCTCACGGCGCGGCATCAGGCAGCCGATATCCCGAAGCTGCCATGAAAGCCGTCAGCCGCTAGCCCAGCAATTTTAAGCTGTTTCGCTTATCGATAGCCCTCGGCAACCGGCGGAGAAATTCGTGGGCACCTGCCCACGCCGATTTCACTTTCCGATACAGAAGGTCGAAAAAATCCGGTTCAGAATATCATCTGCCGTCGTTGCGCCGGTTACAGCGTCAATGGGCCGAAGCGCGGCATATAAATCGAGCAGCAACATCTCATGCGGAATCTGAAACTCGACTGCTCTGCCAGCATTGCCGAGCGCTTCCAGGCTCTCGCGTAAGAGTGCCTCGTGACGGATGCTCGTGATACTCCCGCTCTCCGGCCCTGCCAACCCATCGGGTGCGAGCCGCCGCAAAATGGACTGCTGCAAACAGACAATACCTTCGCCGGTGATCGCTGAAACGGGTAATAACTCCATGGAGCCGCTGAGGCGCTTTGCGATATCGCACTTATTTCCCACAACAATAGGTTTTCGATCCTGCAGCTTGCCGAACAGTAAGCTATCTTCTTGAGTTAAGTCAGCAGAGAGATCGACAACCAGCAGCGTAAGATCGGCATCAGCAATCGCTTGATAACTCCGCTCGATCCCGAGCGTTTCGACTAAGTCTTGCGATTCTCGAATCCCAGCCGTATCCACCAACTTCACAGGAATGCCCTGAAGCGAAGTCGCTTCAGCGAAAAGATCCCGGGTCGTACCTGGGAGCTCGGCGAAAATAGCACGATCCTGGTCGAGCAGCCGGTTGAACAAACTGCTCTTGCCGACATTCGGCCGTCCGGCTATCGCAAGCGTGAAGCCCTGGTGGGCAAGCCTGCCAGCCGCAAAGCTTCGGACCATATCCTGGACTCCGCTGCGGATCGGTTCAAGACGCCGCAAAATTTCGCCCGACGGTGCAACGCTGATATCGTCTTCGGCGAAGTCGATGCCAGCCTCAAGCAGCGCGATCAATTCGAGCAGTTGCTCCTTGATGGGACGAATACGCCTTGAAACGGAGCCTTCAATCTGCTGTGCGGCCACCCGGGCTTGGTACAGCGTCGTCGCGCCAATCAAATCGCGCACCGCTTCAGCCTGAGGTAAGTCGATTCGTCCGTTTATGTAGGCACGCAGCGTAAATTCGCCCGGCTCGGCTATGCGCGCGCCTGCCCCCACTGCGCTTTCCAGACAAAAGCGCAGCACCACGGGAGCGCCGTGGCATGAAATCTCGACGACGTCCTCTGCGGTATATGACCGCGGCCCTTCGAAAAAAGAAACAACTACCTGATCGACTACAAAGCCATCGGCATCGACCAACTCGGCGAATTCGCTCGCCCAACTGCGCCAGCGCGGCTGATGAGCGAATCGCAGCATGCGGACGGTGATTTCGCGGCTCCGGCTTCCAGAGAGGCGCACCACACCCAGGCCGCTGCGGGCAAAGGGCGTGGCGATAGCGACGATCGTGTCGCGCGCGTTCATTAAAAGGTTTGATTAGCGCGGGCCGCGGCCGGGGCCGCTACCGGGCGGGCGATTCCCTCCGCGGTGTTGCCCCTCTCGGCGGGTATCTCTACCTCGCTGCCCATTTCCGCCCCGGTATCCGTCCCCCCGCCCACCGCGGTGGAGACCCGGTGGTGGCGATGGCGGGGCCGAGGGTGTCGGCATGTCGGCGGGTACAATCACAACGGCACGTGCTGATCCAAAACCCAGGCTCTCGCTGCGCAGGTCTTTTTCGTCGCGCAAGGCCAAGTGGATGACCCGGCGCTCTCGACTGTTCATCGGGTTGAAATGGAACGGTACGCGCGTACGCTTCACTTTGTCAGCAGCGGCCAATGCGCTCATGCGCAGTTCCTCCACCCGCAGCAAACGGTAGTCGTTCGCATCGAACGAGATCAGTGAGTGGTCCTCCGTCGGAATGCGCAGCGCTTCCATTGATATGTGTTCCAACGCGAGCAAGAGCTCACCACGGTTGTTCAGCAGCAATTCGACATCGGCACCTTGGAACATTACCGTGACTTCCGGATTTTCTACCTCAGGATGCGGATTCTCACCGGTACGCAGACCATAGGTAAGATCAAAGGCGGCGCGCTGAAGTAACGGCCTTAAAAACTCGTTCAGTCTGGGCGCCAGCCAGTCCACTGTGTATTTCATGCAGTTATTTCTTGACTGTTTTCTTGACGGGTGCTTTGGGCGGCGGCGGCGCAGGCGCGGCGGGGGGCATGAATTTATTGATGATGAGCTGCTGAGCGATTCCCACCAGATTGCCGGTTAACCAATATAGTACAAGCCCAGCTGATGCGTAGTAGAAGAAGAAGCCCATCATGAGGGGCATAAACATCATCATCTTCTGC
>JBPCLH010000264.1:0-8668 GCA_051003475.1 Bryobacteraceae bacterium | reverse complement strand
GCTTTGTATCTAGGCTGACGGAGAAAGCATCGCCGGGCGTATGTGCGGACGAAATAGTGAAGCCAAGTTCGTGGCCTACTGGACGCCAACGGAGGCCGTTAATGACGCCCGATTCTAGGCTTGGGAGTGGAACGTCGCCGCGGGAAATACTATTGAGGACGTGCAGCTTCCCGTACCCGTCCTCATTGACCAAATAGGCGACGAAGCGGCCGTCAGGCGATACGTCCAGGTCGTCAACGTCCCAATGCAGGTCCGGCCGAATGACGGTAAGCTTCTTCGTATCGAAGTCTACGAAAGCAAGTTGGCTGAAGTCGCTTGCGGCATTCGAAATAACGTACGCACCTCCTCTGTCATTGGCGAACTTGGCCCGGAACCATCCGCTGTCCGAAGAATTGGGGCCGAGTTTTGTTTTCTGGCCCGAAGCAACGTCGAGCAGATAGAGCTCGCTTACTACGGCAGAACGTTGCAGTGAGAGAAGAAGCCGCTTCCCATCTTGGGACCAGTCACTTACAAACCAGCGCGGCTCGTTTGTTTGAACAAGGATGCGCGCCGATTTGGGGTCGTGAGGATCAACAATCCAGATGTCGGCATTCTGGCCATCTCTGGCCGTTGAGCTGTACGCGATGTGTTTTCCGTCGTGAGACCAAACTGCGCCCGTGCTGCGGGAGCGGCCGCCTGGAGTGAGTAGCGTAATTTTTGCCACTGTGAAGGCATCAATAAAGAGCTAGTAGAACTCACCGCCGCCGGACTGGGCTCCGGACCAGCGCGAGATTCTCATTTCCACGCGCTTCGGTGACGTGCCCCAGCTCCATCGAGTCGCCATGCCGGGCGGAGATCGCCGGCAACTCACCTTTTTCCCCGATCGCGTAAGCCAAGGCCTCTTCAATCCTGCAAATAGCCAAGAAATCTCATTCACGAAGGGTACGCGCGAGGACTTGAGTCGCGTTCAGATACCGGTCCAGCGAATGAACAGCGCCGCGAGCGCGGCACCGCAGATAGGACCGAGGATCGGCACCCACGCATAGCGCCAATCCGACCCGCCTTTCCCGGCGATTGGCAGAAACGTGTGCGCCAGACGTGGACCTAAATCGCGTGCCGGGTTGATGGCATAGCCGGTGGTTCCGCCCAACGAGAGACCGATGCTCCAGACCAGTGCGCCTACGAGTATAGGGCCTAGCCCTGGTGCGACTCCGCCCGGCGCCAAACGATGCGATACCAGCGCGCTTGCAACCAGCACCAATATGAACGTCGCGATCACTTCGCTCAAAAAGTTGCAGGCTGGGCGCCGGATTGCCGGGCCGGTTGAAAAGCAGGCCAGTTTTTTCTCTGGGCTTTGGGTTGGCTTCCAATGCGGCAGATAAAAAAGCCATACCAACACGCCGCCTACAAAGGCGCCCAGAATCTGCGCCGGGATATACGCCAGTAGCCGGCTGGGATGGCCAGTCATCAGAACAGAAGCGACCGTAAAAGCTGGATTGAGGTGTGCATCCGTGTCGCCGATCGAGATGCTGACCGCGACGGCCGAAAAGACAGCCAGACCCCATCCAGCGGCGATCGATAACCAGCCTGCACCTTCGGCCTTAGAGTGTGTCAGCAAAACTCCGCCGACGACTCCATTACCCAAAAGGATGAGAACCATTGTCCCGACAAACTCGCCCAGTGTGGCAGTGCTCAAGTGCATAGAATCGAACAGGACCATGGCATTTGTATCACAGCCTTTACAACGCGTCCTCGGTCCAGACGTATCCCTCCGCAACGCGGCGATATTTTTCTAGCTCGTTCTGTTCCCAAGTGGCATCCTTCTCCAGCTCCGACGCAAGCAAGCGGGCTGTGGTTGGGGCGGCCTCCAGGCTGGCCTTCGCGTCGAGAAAGAGCGCACGCGTGCGGCGCGCTAGCACGTCTTCGATGCAGGTAGCCATCTCATATCGGGCTGCCCAGATCACCTCACTGCGCCGAAATGGCAATTGCGGATGGAGTGGCTGGTCCAAATTTGGATCCTCTTGCCCCAGCTTTTGTAACGCGGGCAGGTCGGCTCCGTAGACCCGCTCCCATTCAATTTGTTGGTCCAGCTCTTCGGTCCAACCTTGGTTCGGCTCGTCGATCCAGCCGTGCAGCTTTAATTGCGCCGTCTGACATTGCATCGCCGGAAGGCCTCCCAATGGAGCGGCTCGATTGATCGCGTCTTCGGCCATTCTGCGATAAGTCGTCCACTTGCCTCCCGTAATCGTGAGCAGTTTCGCAGGTGAGACAAGAATCGTATGATCGCGGGAAAGCGCTGCCGTCTTCGAGATTCCCGCCCGCCGCACCAGCGGACGCTGCCCCGACCAGACGCTGTGAATCTCCGCGGCCTCTGGATGCCGACCGAGAAAGCGTTCGATGTGCGCCCACAGGAAGCGCCGCTCGTCCGGCATGGCTCTCGGTTCGACTTCGGGTTGAAGGACGGGGTCATCGGTTGTCCCGACGAGTACGCGGTCGTGCCAGGGAATTGCAAAGAGCACTCGGCCGTCGGCCGTCCGTGGAATCATCAGAGCTGATTCACCAGGAAGAAAAGAGCGCGGCAGTACGAGGTGTGTGCCTTGGCTGACCATCACCACTGGCGACGTTCGCGGTTCGTCCATGCGACGCAACCCATCTGCAAACACCCCGGTTGCGTTGATGACGACCTTAGCGGGAATCTCGAACTGCGAACCGAGTTCGGTGTCTTCCGCCACGACGCCGCAAACGAGGTCTCTGCGTTTCAGCAAGCCCGTAACGCGCGCGTAATTGAGCGCCACTCCGCCGAGGTCGAACAACGTGCGCAGGAGCGCGATGGCATAGCGCGCGTCATCAAATTGTCCATCGTAGTAGAGAATGCCGCCTTTCAAACCTGTCTTTCGAAGTGTCGGCAAGCTTTCTCGTACGCTCCCGGTCGAAAGTATGCGGGAACGCCCAAGCCGCTCACGTCCGGCGAGCAGATCGTACAGAGTGAGTCCGATTCCGTAGAACGGAAGCTCCCAGAGCGCATAAGCCGGCACGATGAAGGCGCGGCGATGTGCCAGATGCGGAGCGTTGCGCAACATGCGGCCGCGTTCACGAAGCGCCTCCAGCACCAGGGGAATATTGCCTTGCTGGAGGTATCGGACTCCGCCGTGCACGAGCGTGGTGCTGCGGCTGGAAGTTCCTTTCGCGAAGTCGTGGGCCTCGAGCAACAGCGTTTTGTAGCCACGGGCTGCAGCGTCAACGGCGGTTCCAAGCCCCGTGGCGCCGCCGCCCACTACGAGGATGTCCCACTCGCCTGGCGCGGTGCCGATTTCTTTCAAAACTTGCTCGCGCCGCAGGTTCAACCTGTCTCCCTCAGGGCGTTTCCCAGTTTCGGGCGCGTTCGAGTGCGCGTGCCCACTGGGCCAGTCGCTCGGCACGCTGTGCAACGCTAATGGCCGGGGTGAACTGACGGTCGGCAGTCCATTCTCTGGCGATCGTCTCCTGATCGGGCCAATAACCGACGGCAAGCCCAGCGAGGTAGGTCGCCCCAAGCACGGTCGTTTCGGGGTTTAAAGGACGAGTGACGGGAACTCCAAGAAGGTCGGCTTGAATTTGCATGAGCAGGTTATTGCACGCCGCGCCGCCGTCGACGCGCAATTCTTGTAACGCAACACCGGAATCGCTCTGCATGGCGGCGAGCACATCCGCCACTTGAAACGCGATACCCTCGAGGGCAGCTCGCGCAATGTGTCCGCGATTCGTGCCGCGGGTCAAACCGACGATGGTGCCGCGCGCGTACTGGTCCCAATGGGGGGCTCCGAGACCGGAAAAAGCTGGAACCAGATAAACGCCACCAGAATCGGGCACGGATTCCGCCAACGCTTCAATTTCTTCCGCGCTGCGGATCATTTGCAACTCGTCTCGCAGCCACTGCACGATGGCTCCTGCGATGAAAATACTGCCTTCCAGCGCGAAACAGGTGCGGCCACTCACTTTCCAGGCAATCGTCGTCAGCAATTTGCGTTGGGAAGCGATGGGCTTTTCACCCGTATTCAGCAGCATGAAGGCGCCTGTCCCGTAGGTGCACTTCACCATGCCCGGCTGCATGCACATCTGCCCGAAAAGCGCGGCGTGCTGATCTCCGGCGATCCCAGCAATCGGGATCCCTTCCAGTACACCCACTGTTTTGCCGCAAACCTCGCTGGAACCAAGGACCTCAGGAAGAAGAGAGGGAGGAATGTCGAATAGCCCGAGCAATTCCTGGTCCCATCGCTCGGTATGGATGTTGAACAGCATGGTGCGCGATGCATTGGTCACATCGGTGACGTGCCTCGCGCCGCCCGTGAGTTTCCAGATTAGCCAGCTATCGACGGTGCCGAAAGCCAGTTCGCCGCGCTCAGCACGCTTCTTCACGCCGGGGATATTATCGAGCATCCAGCGGATCTTGCTGGCGGAGAAGTACGCATCGATCACCAACCCGGTCTTCTGCTGAATCAGCGCTTCATGACCCTTCGCGCGGAGTTGATCGCAGAATGCCGAGGTTCGCCGATCCTGCCAGACAATGGCATTCGAGATGGGGTCGCCAGTCTTGCGATCCCACAGGATGGTCGTTTCGCGTTGATTCGTGATGCCTATGGCGGCAACGGAGGCTGCGCTTGCACCGGCTTGCGCGAGGGCTTCCATGGCGACTCCGAATTGGGAGGACCAGATCTCGACTGGATCGTGCTCAACCCAGCCTGGTTTCGGAAAGATTTGCCGGATCGGTGTTTGCGCACGCCCGTGCACGCGACCATCGGGCCCGAGCAGCAAGGCTCGAGAACTGGTGGTGCCCTGATCGAGCGCGAGAATGTATCTCATAGCTTGGTTACAGGCTACTACCGAATACCGGCATGCTGTAACCAAGCCGAGGACTTTACTCGGTTATTGTTGGCAGGGCGGGCCTGCATCCTTCCTGAAAGTGCCGTTGTTGGAATACCAGCCATGAATGCCTATCGATGGCGCGCCATAGAACCAGGAGAAGAACGCCAGTTCCTGCAGATGATATGTGAAGTGATTCGGCATGACGACCGGAGAGACATTGGTGCCGCTGAGAGGATCGGCGACTTCAAGGTTGTCTTGGCACCCCGCAACCTGTCCGGTATGCCCCCAAGCCGGAGTTGGATTATTACCAAATGGGTCATTCATCCATTCGGCTACTTCATGAGACATTGTGGCAGTATCTGACGTCTCGGGGCCGAACAGCCCGGTGCTGTCGAAATCCGCGGGCGAATAGGTCTGTATGGGGAAGCCCGTTGTGCCGTGATAGCCGAGGAAGCAGCAGCCGGCAAGATTCGTTATTGGAGACGCCCACACCACATTGCTCACGAAAAAGATTGGAAAGTTGGACGGGTTTACGCCTTGCAATTTCAGAGCCGGCAGGATGTGGTTATCCAGCAGAGCATCGAACGAATCGATGTCGATGATCGCCATGGGAGCGCAAAAAGCCGGGGGACCCAACGAAGTAGTAGAAAGGGCGAGACCCTTGGTCGCGGGTACATCTATGAATACCGGGCTGAGAGTCTTAATTGGACCCAGCAAAACGTGATAGGTGTCATGATTGTCTACCGCCGAAAAGTTCGCGCGCTGAAAAGCATCGACGTACTGCGTCTTCCCGACAAAAGTCCCGCCAACATGAAAGATGGCCGCCTGGAGGATGGGCGATTGCTGAAACAGAGTCAAAGGAACATTGTTGGGTGCGCTCAAGCAGGCCTTGTCAGCAACTGTCGGATTAAATGTCGTGACACCGGGTTTGGTGGCGATAATCCCTTTACTGTTTACCGTAGTGCCAATGGTATGGGTTCTGAGGATAAGTGGGACGATGTAGGTAGGAACATCAACGCTACCCCCTCCATTGAAAGGATCGCGGCCCACTAACACGCCCTCATAGGCACGGTGATCTCGCGATGACTCAACAAAGAAGGTCGAGAGCGGTAGCGATTTACTTGCAGTCACAGTGCCCATCTGGTTCTTGGTCGCTTCTATATTCGCCTTCGGGGCCGGTTTAACGGCGAAACGGCCCTGCAATCTAGGCACATTGTTCTTTACGGCCGGAACCTGCCTCTGTATGCTGATCGGTGGTTGCGTTTCATCCTGACCGAATGACGCTGGTGAGAGCGCGCACAATCCCGTGATTGCACAAGTAAAAAGTAAAATGTTCTTCCGCTGCAATTTGATGCCTCCTGTTTAGCGTTAATTCAATACTATGCCCGTGTCAATGATCAAGATAGACAATTGGTACTATTGGGGGCTGTAAGGCTCGTACGCACACCGGTTCCTGCAGCCGGTTTCGTATAATGTCTGTTTTGAGTTCATTGGATATACGGTGAGCCTTGCCGTCCTTTGTTCGTTGGGTTCCCGCTTGCACCAAAGTCAGGATTTATCATGCCAAAGCGTACGTTTCAGCCGAATAATCGCCACCGGGCGAAGACTCACGGATTTCGAAAGCGAATGAAAACCTCAGATGGGCGGGCTGTGCTGGCGCGACGCCGCGCTAAGGGACGGCATAAATTAACCGTAAGCGACGAGCCAGCTGTTCGGGACGCGAAGTAATCGGCGCGCAATCAATTTGGTCCGCTGTCACTCCCTAAACCAAGACGAGTTCTCCGGTCCTCTGAATTCCGCAAGATCTATGAAACCGGTGTTCGCATGACCAGTCGCTTCTTTGCGGCGTTTTGCTTGCATGCCGAAGCGGATGCGGTGCCGACGCGATTCGGTTTTACGGTTCCGCGGAGTTTGGGAAAGGCGGTCGACCGCAATCGGTTGAAGCGGCGGATGAGAGAGGCAGTACGGAGTCAATTAGAAACGATTCCGCCGAACTGGGCGATTGTATTCAATCCAAGGCGAAGCGTTTTGGAAGCGCCTTTCGAGGATTTGTGCCGGGAAATTGGCAGGATATTCGCGCGATGCAGAGAGTTCTGATCGCTGTTCTCAGAGGATACAAGCTATTCCTGTCACCGCTATTACCTTCCGCCTGCCGTTTTTCCCCAACCTGTTCCGAGTACATGATGGAAGCGGTTGCCAGACACGGGGCAATACAAGGATTGTGGATGGGCTTGAGACGCGTTGGCCGTTGTCATCCCTTTCACGAGGGCGGATTCGACCCGGTCAGGTGATGATATTTCGAGATCGAATTATGCGTGACAGCTATGCCTAGCAACTCCGGTGATGCGAATCAGCCACTGTCGCTGGAAAAGCGCCTCCCCATCGCTTTGGGGCTGATGATGCTGGTGCTTCTGGCCTCGCAATATTTCTTCAAGCCGGCGCCCGGGCCGAAGCCAGTGGCCCCGGTGAGTAACAAGGCTGCGGCGACAATGGCAGCTAAACCAGCTCCCGTCGCTGCTCAGGCGCAAGTCATGCCCGAAGCAGGGAAGACGGCCGGCGAGATTCAAGCGACATCCGAAATTACAAGTTCGATCGACACGAAGCTGTATCACCTTGTTTTTACAAATCGAGGTGCTGCGGTCAAGAGCTGGGTTCTGAAAGGCTATCGAGATAGCACGGGAAAGCCGTTGGAATTGATTAACCCGTCCGCCGCGAATGTCGGCTCGCCATTCACGATCGAAGTCAATAAGCAGAAGCTTTCGGTAGATCCGAATACTGTTCTTTATCAATCGAAACTGTCTGACGATGGAACCGGGATCGATTACCGGTTTTCAAACGGTAAGACGAGCATACAGAAATCGTTTCGATTTGGTAAGGACAGCTTTTTAGCTAACGTGCGGTCGGTTGTGCTCGAAAACAACGTCGCAATCCCGCATTTTCTGGTCTGGCGGGGGGGATTCGGCGACCTGACGATCCGAAATGCGGTTTCGGCGGAGCAAACGGTGCGTTACGACGCGAGCGCCGGAAAATTGATCAAGAAGAGCGCAAAGGATGCCAAAAACGGGCCGATCACGGACACCGGCAATTACACCTTCGGCGGTTTGGAAGATAACTTTTTTGCGGCAGTGGCGATGCCGCAAGATTCCTCACAACTGGAGATTCGGACGTACAGCGATGAAGTGAAGACCCCCGGCGACGAGAAGGCAATACCTTACATCGGCGCTGGGATCTCGACGGGCGCGCAGAACGATTTCTCGCTCTATGTAGGACCGAAGGATATCGACATTCTGCGCAAAGTAAACCCGAAGCTCGTTCAACTTGTAGACTGGGGCTTTTTTGGGATTCTCGCTAAACCGCTGTTTCTTTCACTGAACTGGGTTCACGATCATTGGACGAACAACTTCGGGTGGGCGATCATTCTGGTCACCCTTATCATCAACTTACTATTATTCCCTTTCAAGCTCACCAGTTTGAAATCCGCGCGCAAGATGCAGAAACTGCAACCCCAGATTCAAGCCATCAACGCGAAGTACAAAGACATCAGCATGCGCGATCCGCGAAAGGCGGAGCAGAACCAGGAGGTCATGGCGCTGTATAAGAGAGAAGGCGTCAATCCCCTGGGAGGATGTTTGCCTATGCTGCTGCAACTCCCGTTTTTCTACGCCTTTTATCGCGTGCTGAACATCGCCATCGAGCTGCGCCATGCGCAGTGGCTGTGGGTACCGGATCTCTCTTCAGCCGAAGCGCTGCCTATCCACCTGCTTCCGATCATCTTGATTGCGACCCAATTCTTTTCGCAGAAACTGACGCCTGCTGCAGGCGTCGACCCGAATCAGCATAAGATGAT
>JBPCLH010000263.1:0-9601 GCA_051003475.1 Bryobacteraceae bacterium | reverse complement strand
AATTTGATTTCTAGGGCCCTTTAGGCACAATGCTAAGGAATATGGCGAATGCATGCGCAGTTCGCCCGGATGACCGTTGGGAACCTGGCGTGGGTGCAGCTTGGGTTGAAGTCCGTGTCGTTTTAGGGGCTGTGTTGCAAATAGACGCCGATGATCTGTTAGCGTGAAACTCGATGGTTTGCAAACGAGCAGCGCTGTTCCGAGGACGACATTTTACGGATGAGATCATCGTGCTCTGCGTTCGCTGGTACTTGCGCTACTCCCTCAGCTATCGCGATCTGACCGAGATAATGTGCGAGCGGATGCGCGTCGAATCGACGCATGAAGCGGCCACAATCACTCGTTTGGCGTACAGGCGGCGCTCTTCTTTTGTGTATCGATCAAAGTACTGAACACTGCTCGCGAGACCGTTTTCATCCACGAGAATGCGCGCGACTACCGCGTTGTCTATAACATTGAGCCGTCCCGTTTTCAACGCGGGTTCAACCAGGTAATCAGAAGCATTGAAGAAGGAGCCCACGTCACAACCCGTGCCGCACGCTCCGCAATAGTGACACTTGGTGTGTCCGTTGTGATCGCGAGTCAGAACGGCGCGGCGGATGGCGACAGTGTCGATCCCGACTTGGCGTGCGGCTCTTCGGATCGCGTGTTCGCCACAGCGAAGCGGCGGAGGAGGCAGAAAGAATCGGCTACCTGGTAGAGAGTCCTGATCGTCATCACCACCGCAAATGCCGATCAGCTGATCCACCCGATCGTAGTAAGGTGCGATGTCCTTGTAACGGATAGGCCATGGGATCTCCCAACCATCTCGCTCTGGCCCGGCAAAGTCGAGATCTGCATATCGCAGACTAACGCGACCCCAGATGTTCGTTTTCCCGCCCCGGCCCCAGACACGGGTCAACGAGAAATCTTGTCCGAGCGGAGTGATGTAAGGTTGTTCGGCGGTATCAAGCACAAAAGCCGGCGGCTTATGGCCAGCGTCCAGACGCTGCTGCCATTCCCATGGCTTCACGTGTGTCCAAAATTCGCTTCGGTTGAATTTCCGGCCAGCGTCGAGCATGGTGACATTCACGCCCTGCCGCGTCAGGTTCCACGCTGCCATCCCGCCCGCAGCTCCGCTGCCAATAACGAGAACATCGTGTACTTGGGGGCTCGTTTGAACTTGCATGACTAGCTTTGGTGCTCCGAATGATCACAACCAGGAAAACTTGGAAGGTACGTATTACCGTGCCATCCGAGTTCGGTCTTCAGGCCAGCTTCCGTTCTGTAATAAGCATCGATGGTCATGTTCTTCACCATTGAGAAGAACTTGCCGAGCGATGAATTGCTATCGAGGCTGACGGGTGTTAGCACGCTGATCTGTTTCCCTTCGTCGAGTAGCACGAATTCCTGTCCGTAGCTGCTGAGCGCGAGCGCATTCAGATCGGCGATGCCCGCCCGGTACGGCTGCATCAGGGTAGGGTCCGCAACGATCGCTTTATCGATCAGGAGGGCGACCCCAGCGTCCTTCGCGCCGGGAGTGTCCGATCGCGGAATGATGCGCTCCGTCATAGCTTCGATGGTCTGGAACTCCGCAGGCTGGAAGAAGGTTGGCTTCGACGGCACGGGAACCTGAATCGCTGGCCCGGTATGAAGATGCCCCGGTTGACTTTCGACCTCTTTGTTCTCCTGAGCCGATGTCAGAGTTGGCAGCGCGGCAGAGGTGACGGCAAGTATCCGAAAAACGTCTCGGCGAGTGCTCATAAGCGTAAAGCCAATATACCCGGGTTCATATGACCTCGGTGCGGTAGCCCTGCCCGCTCGAGCGCGATAATCTTCTAGATGACGAGGCGTGAGCTTCTCCTGGCGGCAACTGCGGTGCGCGTGTGTTCTGCGAAAATCCAGAAATCCGCAATGGCGGTCGAAGGATACATCTTCCAGCAGTACGCCCAATCTTTGAAACAACCTCTCCTAGCCGTCATGGGCGAAGTGTTGCCGATGGCCCGAGCTGCCGGATTCAGGAACATCGAGCTCAGCCCAGCGTTCTTTCCGCCCGACGGACGGGATCGCACCCTCTCGATCCTTCGATCACAAGGCCTGCTGATGCCTTCGTTGTATGTCGGCGGATCCATACATGAAAGGGACGGCGCGGATTGGACGATTGCGACGGCTTTGGAGTTCGGGAAGCTCTGCGCTCCGTTTGGATGCAAAGCAATTGTCACGAATCCAGACCCTAAACGTGGCGATGCGCCAAAATCTGATGCGGAATTGGGAGTACAAGCCGACTCTCTGAACCGTATGGGCCGCGCTCTCGCGCAGCATGGCTTCGAGTTGCGTGTGCACCACCATACGCCTCAGTTAGTCCTGAACGCGCGTGAGTGGCGGCATATCCTGCATCACACCGATCCCGAATATGTTCACATCTGCGTGGATGTGGATTGGGCGTATGAAGGCGGGTTCGAGCCGATTCCGTTCTTGCGAGAGGTGGGAAACAGGCTCCGGGAGATCCACGTGCGCAGCGCCAGAAGTAAGATATGGCTGGAAGATCTGGAAGACAGCGACATCGATTACGGTAAGGTTGCAGAGTATTTGCGCGACGAGGGCCTTGCACCGCTGATCGTGGTGGAGTTGGCTTATCGTCCTAACACAACCGTCACTCGCACGCTCAAAGAGGATCTGCGACTGAGCCGCATGTACGCGGAGAGAGTTTTCGGAGTCAAAGCCAATGCATAGCTTGCTGTCAACACGACGATGTTTCTTGGGCGCTGCTGCTGGATTTGCGTGTACCCAGACCATCGCGTTCGGACGGACGGCGCCGCCGCGCATCGGAGTTACGGATTGGAACCTAAATTTGGGTGCCAAGCCCGAATCCGTGAAGAAGGCGGCTGAGCTTGGGTTTCAGGGCGTGCAGATCTCCTTTGGACGAGAACTGGTGGATGGCAAGATGCCCGCCGATCAACCGGAAGTGATCGCTCGATATCGGAGCCTGTCACAACAAAATGGCGTGGCGATTGACGGTACTTGTGTTGATCGACTGCACGACAACGGACTGAAAAGTGATCCATTCGCTCTCAAATGGGTGTCCGATGCGATCCGGCTTACCCGAGATTTGAAGGTGACCGTTCTTCTCGTGCCATTCTTCGGACGTTGGGCGATCAAGAGTGATGCCGAGATGGGCCGCGTGGGCGATGCTTTGCGCGAACTTGCGCCGGAAGCTGAAAAAGCCGGTGTGATTCTAGGGCTCGAGGATACGATTTCCGCGCAGGACAACGTCCGCATCATGGAGATGTCCCGCTCGAAAAACGTTCTTGTTTACTATGACGTTGGCAATTCGACCAAAGCGGGATTCGACGTAGCGCAAGAGATTCGCTGGTTGGGCAAGGATCGCATTTGCCAGTTCCACTTCAAAGACAATCCGCATTTCTTGGGCGAAGGTGCCATTCAATTTACACCGGTGGTGCAGGCGATCCGAGACATTGGATGGTCAGGTTGGGCGAATCTCGAAACGGATGCGCGACCGGGCAGTTTGGACGCCGATATGCGGCGGAATCTCCGCTATATCCGACACGTCATCGACGGAGTGAACGGCTAAGCCTTCGTCCGCAGCTCACGTCCCAGTTACGATAGGTATCCATGCGATTCACCTCCGTGCTGTTGTGTGCGTCCGCACTTTCGCTTGGCGCCGTGTCCTCCGCCCAGACTCCCGACACCGCGCAGACTCACTGGGCGGGAACGTGGGGCGCCAGCCCCTCTCCCCAGCTCCCAGATGTCGCGCAGATGAGCAAGGCCAAACTTACATTTGCCAACCAGACATTACGCGAAATCATTCACGTTAGTATTGGGGGCTCGCTCGTTCGCGTTCGTCTCTCGAATGCCTATGGGAAAGAGGCCGTCCCAATTGGAGCCGCCCACATCGCCCTCCGTCAAAAAGGCGCTGCGATCGCTCCCGGTTCTGATCATGTCCTTACATTCAGCGGCCAATCCAGCGTCACGATCCCGCCTAATGCGCTCGTCCTCAGCGATGCCGTTCCGCTCGACGTAGCTCCCTCCTCCGATCTGGCGATCAGTATCTTTCTTCCAAAGTCGACCCTGGGCGCTGGTATCCACTACTCGGCTCAGCAAACCAACTACTCAGCAGCAGGCGATCTCACGTCAGCGCCTGACATTCCCAACCCATCTACGCTTGCTTCCTGGGTCTTCCTTACCGGGGTCGACGTCGCAGCGCCCGAAGCCCCTTCAACGCTGGTTGCTTTCGGCGACTCCATCACAGACGGAGCCCGCTCTACCGATGACACCAACCATCGTTGGCCCAACTTCCTTGCCGAACGTCTCTTGAGGCAAACCGGCGCTGCCCCCGTAGGTGTTCTCAACGAAGGCATCGGTGGCAACCGTATTCTTCACGATCCAAACTCTAACGTCGCTTTCGGCGTCAACGCGCTCGCCCGCTTCGATCATGATGTTCTCGCTCAACCGGGAGTCAAATACGTGATCGTCCTCGAAGGGATCAACGATCTCGGCCATGCCGGACCGAATCTCTTCCCGAACGAACAGGTCAGTGCCGAAGACATCATCGCGGGTCTGAAGCAGCTGATCGAGCGGGCCCATGAAAAGGGCATCAAAATCTACGGCGGCACCCTCACGCCGTTCGTCGGCACAACGTTTCCCGGCTATTTCTCCGAAGCGAAGGAAATGAAGCGCAAAGCCGTGAATAACTGGATCCGGACGAGCCGAGCGTTCGACGCCGTCATTGACTTCGAGAAGGCCGTACAGACCCCCGCCAATCCCGACCACATAGCACCGGCCTTTGATAGCGGCGATCACCTCCACCCCAAGGACGACGGCTACAAAGCCATGGCCGACTGTGTCGACCTATCGCTCTTTCGATAGCAGGTCCGAGAGAGCAGACACCGACTACAGGCGCGTTTTGCGGAGCCCTTTCCGATCGACCTTAGGCTGGAATGGCCCATCCACGTTAATTACGCGTGGGCGAGGATGCCCAGGAGCGGCAAGCGCCTTCTGGAAGAAGCGCCGAGCACCAGTCAGATCGCGAGTCTCTGAAAGCAAGAAGTCAATCGTTGCGCCTGTTGAATCAACAGCTCTATATAAATAGGTCCAGCACCCAGCGACGCGTACATAGGTCTCGTCCGTTCGCCAAGAACCGTTGGTCGGCTTCAGCTCTCGGCGAATTCGCTCATTCAATTCCGGCGCGTAACGCTGCACCCACCTCCAGATCGTAGATGGATCTATCGAGAGGTTCCGCTCGCACCCGGAGTTTCACCGTACCGGCTCGCCCGCTGGTCACCGCCACGCGCGATAGCTTCCGGCAACGCTGGCAAGTGCCCTCGAAGACCTGCTTGGAGCGCGAGAGGAAGTCAACGCCGTCCGATGTTTCCCGTTAAGCCTGTACGGAAAACATGGGATTGCGGTTTGTTGGGCCCCGCTCTTCGTCTGTGTCGTTCCCCGCGGAATCTTACATTCGGGACGCTCGTGCAGGAGGCCTTGTCAACCAAACTGAGACACCGAACGGCGTTACAGCAGGATGGCATTCTGCCTGCACTCGAGAAGAAGTTTAAATAGCTCATCTCTCTTTCTGCAGAGGCCTGCCTGAAATTTACTCGCGTAGTTTTCTCGCCTTCAGAACGCACGGGGTGAAGCCCTAATCCTTGTTGAGCCCATTTGTTCCTGTTCTGCTGGCGAGGGGTCCTTTCGGAGGGTTGCCTAAGCGCATTCGTACATCACGCAGGAGGAGTTTGGAGTCCTTCCACAGGTTCCCTTCCGCTGGAATCGGATAGGCGCGCCACGTCGCCGGTCACGTGATGGAGGTGAAAGTGAGCGAACTGTGCGGAATGTGGATCTGTCCTCATTGATCGAGAAACGTGTGTAACTCACGCGCAACACTGTCATGTTGATCGATCATCACGAAATGCTTTGCCTTCTCGATAAGCACAAGTTTCGCGCCGGGAATATCGCTTGCTAGTCGCTTGCCGTACTTCGGTAATTGAAACGAATCGTCCTGTCCCCACAAGATCAGCGTGGGGGAATTTATGTGTGGCAGGAGATGCGTGATCTCGGTAGTCAGATTTGTGTTCAATGCGGCGGCGTTGCGAATCAGCGAAATCTTGCCGGTTTCGGTGCTGTAGGGCGCCAGAAGACCGTCGAGGAACTCATCTTCCGGCGCGGCAGCGAAACCGCGCTTGAGAGCGTGCTTGAGCATTGCGGACGACGTCCCCGCGCTCATCTTGTGACGGCTTTCCGGATGTCCGAATTGCAACATGAGTTCGATCGGCCAGGAGTCATAGCAAACGCCGTTCATTACGCACAGCCGTCCGACGCGGGCCGGATGCAAAGCCGCAAGCCGCAGCGCTACGCCGCCCCCAATGTCATGCCCGACGACATCGGCGCGATCCAGCCGCAACTTATCCACACAGGCAATCAAAGCCTCTGCTTGGCTCCCAATCGAACGGTCGAAACAATCGCGCTTATCCAAAAAACCGAATCCCAGCAGGTCCGGCGCCAGGACCCGGCGCTTTGCCGACAAGGATTCCACCAAATCACGGAAAAGAAATCCCCACGTGGGAATTCCGTGCACCAGAATGACTGGGTCGCCATGGCCTTCATCGATGTAGCTCAGAAAGCGGGGACCCAATTCGGTGATTTTCCTGTTTGGCCTGATAGTCGCGCCAGTTCATCAGAGGTCTCCCGAGGCGAGCGGCATCCGCACTTCAGCGGGAAAAGGTGAGGCAAGCCGCGGCTCGTCGATCTCGCACTCGCGGATCAAAGTTGCCATGTTGAGGATTAATGGCCGAAAAATACGTTCGAAGTTGCTTGTCGTTTTCAGAATTTCGCCGGCGTCCTCGCCGGCATCTTGCACCGCTCCCAGAGTAAGTCCTGCGGGAACAGGCAAGTGCTGTGCATGCTCCCGTGCAAGGTCTCGCATCCGGTCTGTCGCGGAGGTATATTCAGCGGTCTGTGTTATCGGCTTCAGTGCATGCCAAGCTTGATCGAGGTACTCAGGCCACAGGGCCAGCGTCCGGTAATCGCTGTTTATAGTCGCGAGGGAAAGCGTAGATGTTATGTCGTCAAATATATTCTTGAGCCGTTTACCTTCCTGGCCCTCTTCCACCATCTCCATCGCGAACATGCCGTCCGGCGCCCCGAGGACAATCGGTTCAGACGGCTGAAGAGCGTGCGAAGCCGTGCGTCCCATTAAAGCAAGCCTGACCGCAGCCGTGAAAACGAGCAGTTTCGGATTGATGTAGCTGTAGAGTAACAAAGCCGCGCGGACCTGAAAGGCCTGGCTTTCGCCCAGACGGGCACTACGGAAGGCACTCACAACTGGGAGAGAATTCGCTTCCGATATGCTCCGTTTTCGGACGCTGTCTCCTGCTTGCTCGAATGCCAAAGTCCCGGCGATGGGACGCATCGCATCCCACATCAGCGGCAGAAACTTTTCCCGGAAAGCCCAGGTGCGGAAGTTCAAGTTCACACCAGTGACGCGCATCGTTTGCATGATCTCGTGATATACACGTTCGATTTCGCCCTTCGCTTCCTGTTCGCTAATCGGCTTTGGGCCATTGAATTTCAGCATTGTGTTAGACCAGTTTTTTCAGGCTCTCTGTCAGTTTCAACCCAAGTCTGGCCGAATCAAGAGCGCATCGTTGAATCTGTTCGTGAAGTTTGCCAAGCAGATCGTCAACGTCAGCTCCACAATCTGATCGTCCGAGTAAAATTTTCTTAACTCGGTCAGAAGTCCTTCGCGCACGGTGCTGGCGCCGCGAGTCACTTGTTCCGCATACAGGAGGGTCGCTTTCTCCTTCTCATCGAAGTGTGGACTGCCTTCATAAAAAGCGAGTGCCCTGATCTGCTGATCCGTGATTCCTGTCCGCTTCGCCGAAGCGGTATGAGCCCTCGTTCAATATTCACAACCGTTGACAGTGGAAGCCTTCAAGTAAGCAAGCTCACGGTAACGGGGTTCAATGGTACCTTTTTCCATCACGGCGTTGTTAATGCCGGCCATTCCGAGGAGAGCACCAGGCCGGTGCGCCATCACACCAAATATTCCGGGCACCATGCCGAATTTCTCACTCAGCTTTTCATAAAGCGGAACTAATTCAGGAGCGACGTCTTCCTTCTTGACGGGTTCAATCATGCGCAGCCTCCTTTAGAACTCGCCACAAGTATATCGGCTTGCCCTAGTATCCCGCGAACCGCTCTGGGCGATTCCCCAGGATTGAAGAGGCCAGGCCAACATTGCAGTTAGTCGGCGGGGCTTTACGCCGACGTGGATGCGCCGCCTACTCTGGAGGCCCTCAAAAGGACGGCTATTACAAGGTGGTTTACTCAAAAGATCATGGCAAAACTACAGTTTTTCTGCACGGCGGTTCGGGCTTCACCGAGCCTGATCGAGTTGCGCCCGTGGGAAAGCTGACACTGCAGAAGCAGTTCGGGATCGATCCAGCGGTATTTGACAGGGCGATTGAGAAGCTGTGGATCCACTCGGGCGCCGTGCTCGATTCCGAAGAGAATGTGACGCGTGGCGACGAACGATGGCGGCCGCTCTACACCGCTCAAGCGAAGCAAAAAGCGGCACAAGTCGAGGGCATGATCCGGTACGCAGCCAATCCGCAATGCCGGATGTCGACGTTAGTTCGGCACTTCGGCGATCTCGCCGATGGGCAGAGTTCGTGCGGTGTCTGCGATTTTTGCGCGCCGGCGCAGTGCGTCGCTCAACGCTTCCGCACAGCGACGACGGCCGAGCGAGCAACACTGTTCCGTGTCTTGAGCGCCCTGCGTCGAAGCGGTCCAAAATCGACGGGAAGGCTGCACACACAACTGTGTCCAAACGGTGAGATGAGTCGTGATGAGTTTGAGGAAGTGCTGGGCGCTATGGCGCGCGCTGGACTCGTGCAGCATGTGGACGCGGTCTTCGAAAAGGACGGCAAGCAAATTCCGTATCGGAATGTCAGGCTCACGCGCGAGGGCTACCGCGCCGATGAGAACACCCCTATCAGTTTCATCCTGAAGGATGTTGCGCCCACATCGCCAAAGCAGACACGCAGGAAAAAAGCTCGCACTGCTTCCCAACGAACTGCTGGACCGGCGGGCAAACGGCAAAAGCAGTCCACTGCGGCAAAAACTAGAACCCCACGGACGGAAGTGCAGAGTTCGCAGCTCGAAGAAGCATTGCGCGCGGGCGTTTGACGGAGGCGAGAAGGCGTGGCATTCCCGCCTTTCGCGTCTTTACCGATCGGGCCTTACGAGCGATGGTCGACCAGCGGCCAAGAACAGCCGAGGACCTGCTCGCGATCCCCGGCATCGGCATGGCCGCGGTCAAACAATATGGTCCCCAAATCTACCGGATCCTCGGCGAAACTGGAGGTCGATTTGGATAGGATTGTGGAGCGCGCACGGGCGAACGCAAAAGATTCAAATTCGAGCACAGATGCACGC
The DNA here is from genome assembly GCA_051003475.1 of Bryobacteraceae bacterium. Taxonomy (GTDB): domain Bacteria; phylum Acidobacteriota; class Terriglobia; order Bryobacterales; family Bryobacteraceae; genus Bog-105. Next base: position 172 of record JBPCLH010000263.1, on the reverse strand, counting down.
TCATCGTTGTGGCGACGGAGATTGACGGCAATGGTGGTCTTACTTGGCTGTGTTGCAAATAGGCGCGGATGATCTGATAGCGTGAAGCTCGATGGTTTGCAAGCGCGCAGCACTGTTTCGAGGACGACATTTTACAGATGAGATTATCGTGCTCTGTGTTCGCTGGTACTTG
>JBPCLH010000262.1:0-1216 GCA_051003475.1 Bryobacteraceae bacterium | reverse complement strand
CAATAAAGTTCCGCTATATTACGCGAGACTCAATAGTTGTGGAAAAGCTGTGCGGCCGGCACTGTTGCGCGGCGGAAGCTTACCCGTTAGTGTGATTGGGTTATGGCGATCCACGATCTGGTTCTGAAAAAAGGCCTGCCACAGAGCATTGAGGCGGAGCGGTATGTTTTGGGTGCGATGGTGATGGATGCATCGGCATTCCTCAATGTCGCCAGCCTCATCGATGCGGGCGACTTCTGCATTGATGCTCACCGGCTTATCTTCAATCGCATGGTGGATCTTTCCGAGCGGAACGAAAAGATCGATCGCGTTACCGTGGCCAATGAGCTGATGCGTCACAACGAGCTTGAAGCGGTGGGCGGGCTGGCCTATCTGGTCTCGCTCGACGATGGCATGCCACAGCTTTATAACCTGGATAGCTACGTTCGCATCGTGAAGGATAAGAGTACGCTGCGCCGGATTATCTTCACGTCCCAAACGCTGATCGAGCGCTGCATCAACGGAGCTGAGGACGCGGATTCGATTCTGGCGAATGCGGAAGAGTCGCTGCTTCGCCTCGGCGACGCTCAAGTTACAAATACGCTTCTGCATCCCCGCGAAGTGATCGAGAATTTCGAAGGCGGCATCAATGCGTTTCTCGACCCCTCCAAGCGGATACGGGGAACCAGCACCGGATATCTAAAGCTAGATGAGATGACTGGTGGATTCCGGCCCGGCGAGTTGATCATCTTGGCCGCAAGACCCGCTATGGGCAAGACGGCTTTGGCCTTGAATATAGGCCAGTACGTCGCCACCAATCATGCTGGGCCCAAGGCAGTTGCAGTGTTCTCGCTTGAAATGTCAAACGAATCCCTATTGACGCGTATGTTATGCGCGTCGGCTCGTGTTTCGCAGACTAAGTTCCGCGAGGGATTTCTTAATAATGACGAACGCCGATTTCTGCAGAAAGCGACCGTCGACATGGTGAAAGCGCCTATCTACATCGACGATAGCTCAAACATCGGCCTGATGGAGATTCACGCCAAGCTCAGGCGTCTAAAGGCTGATAACGACCTTGGCTTGGTTATAGTAGATTACTTGCAGCTAATGTCTGGAAAGGGCCGTGCGGAGAATCGCACACAGGAGATTTCCGGACTATCCCGTGGGTTGAAATTACTCTCAAAGGAGTTGAAAGTCCCCTTCCTAGTGCTGAGCCAGTTGAGTCGCGCTACGGAGA
>JBPCLH010000261.1:0-8437 GCA_051003475.1 Bryobacteraceae bacterium | reverse complement strand
GCCCCCCGCACCCCCAGCGCCTTCCTTCAAGTCTCCTTATCGAAAATGTCCGGCGATCCAAACTATCGCTTCGTCTCGGCATTCCTGCGCCGCGACATTTCCGATCAAGACTTACGACAAATCCAGCAACTGAAGAGGAACAATGGTTATCGACGAGAATGCAAAGAAGCTGATATCGCTGGTCGAAGAAGGAAGAGGCTATTCAGGAGTTTTATGCAGAAGATTCGAGTATGCAGGAGAACAATGACCTCCACGGATTGGCCTACCCGCTCTCCTGGATAGAGAGAAATAGTTCCTGAATTCGATCCGGAAGATGCATCTCCACAGGGCTGATTCCTTTCTCGTGGATGGGAATCGGGTGGCAATTAATTGGGTCTTTGAAATCACTGATGCCAAGGCAAAAGGCGCGCCTCAATGAAGTGGCGTATCAACTCTGGGACGAGGGCAAGATCATCCGTGAGCCCTTCTACTATGACCCAGTCCAGAGACAGGTCGAAGTCTAATAGCCGCAGGTGAAGACGCTCTCTGAATCACTGATCGACGCCGAACCTGCGTTTGCGTCGTGCACTCAAAATGGAGGCTTGACGATCAATTTCTTCAACTACCCTGGATCGGGAGCTTCCTCACAGTGAGCTCTAACGTAGAGCCAGCCGGTACAGTACGATCCGCTACTAAGTCTCCCTTCTCCGCGTCGACTGCTATCATCTGCCCTGCAGCTGCGTGAGCTGGGAGTTGGAAGTTTCCCATCTCGTCCGTAAGAACAAAATCGTGGTACCCGGGAACCGACACTCGGGCACTAATAACTGATCTTCCGAGAGTGTTCTTAACAATGCCGCGAATCACCGTGGAAGGCAGAGGCATCAGGAGAATCGTCGTCTCTGGGTAATAGGTGCCAGTGAGTTCAATCGTGGTACTGCCGCTCTGATAGGCATTCGCACGTCGTGCATACAGCGTCAGGCTTCGACTCTCAGGCCGCACTTGAGGAGCTATATCTACTTCCCAACCAGCTTCGGCTTTCTTGATCTCTCCGCCTATTGAGGAGGTTACAATGGCGTCAGTAGTCAGCTGCTGATCTGGCGACTTCACAATTACGCGCACACGATATACTCCGCGGGTTTGAAGGAATGTTGAGGCAGCGAGCGGTGCCAGTCCGAGCACGAGTAAAGCAGACGCGAACAGCCAGGCGAGACGAGGTTTTCTGGCACGATACTCGAGCGAGAATGCAAACGCTGCCACGATAATCGCAATCGCTGTTACGGTTACTGGATGGGTAACATGAGCAGCTATCTCGACCGCTTTTTCCCAGTCCATTATTGCTATCACCGCCGTTCGTCCAACTTCTCATGTAGACACTCTAAGTTTCGTTGAACGGTGCGAGTAGATCGGTCATCCGGACCGAGATCCTTTTCATCAATCGCCAGTGCTCGGCGATACAGCCGCTCAGCCTCCATGTAGTTGCCATCAGTCTTGCGCAGCCCCGCGAGATTATTAAGGATAACGCCGAGAGCGGGGTGGTTCGGCCCGAGTTCCTTTTCCAGGATTGCCAGCGCTCGGCGATACAGCCGCTCGGCCTCCACATAGTTGCCCTTCTCCTTTAGCAGCAAAGCAAGATTATTGAGAGTTGGGACAAGGCGGCGGTGATTTGGTCCAAGTTCTTTTTCTTTAATCGCCAGCGCTCGGCGATACAGCTGCTCGGCCTCCGCATCGTCGCCCCTCTCCTTTAGCAGCAGAGCTAAATTGTTGAGGCTCGTCGCGACGTCAGGGTGGCTAGATCCCAACGTCTTTTCTCGAATTTCCAGCGCTCTGCGATACATTCGCTCGGCCTCTGTATATTCACCTTTCTGATGCATCAGCAAAGCCAGATTGTTGCGGCTATTCGCGACGTCGGGATGGTCCGGTCCCAGTGCCTCTTCTCGAATCGCCAGTGCTCGACGAGAAAGGGGCTCAGCCGAGATATAGTCACCTAAGGACTCGAGACTCAGAGCCATGTTGTTCAACACGGCCGGATCATCCGGACGAAGGTTCAAACATTTCTGGTATGCGGCCGCGGCATCCCGGTATTTTCCTGTTGCAACAAGGATGCACCCAAGAAGAATGCAGCATCGGCAACAGCTCCTTGATCGGCCGACAGCTTTGATTCACGTTGTCGCAGCGAAGCGCGCAGGTCGGCTGATACTTGAAAATACTTCCGCTCATAAAGCGCCGCGAGCCCGGCCTCGTAGGGATCTGTTGTTTTAGCTCCCAAAGCGCCGATCGCTTCATCGACCTCATCCGGTCTTAAGCCATATTCGTGGGCAATAGCTTCGAGGTTGTACTTTCGGTCTGACGTCTCTGAGTCTGAATCAACTGCTCTTGAAGTATTGGTTTTATTGTTGAGTTTGGCCGCTAACGCAGCCACGACCGCGCTGTTCTCGAGTGCCGCTCGGTCTCCACGCTGCACGACCACCACGCGCAGGAAGTTTTCGGATTTGTTCTTGAATGACGGTACTAGCGCACGGTAGTCCCAGGGCGACACCATAACTAGGTCCCTGCCTGCCGGAGAGTGCAAAATCTGAAGAGAAACCCAATCGTTCTCAGCTGTTTCTTTATTCAACGGAAGCAGAGCTTTGCCGTCATCACCGGTCAAGTTTGACCCGCCAGCGCCCTCAATCCCGATCTCGACACCTCTGATCGGATGTCGTTGCGCGTCCTCGACTTGCACGAGTAATGTTCCAGTTTCTCCACGGAGCACAAGGACCAACAAATGACAGAAGGAAAGCCACCTTCGCCTTGCCCTTCAAGGCGTCCATACTGTGCAGCCCCACTGATCGACTTCACGCAAATCCGTTGCCATAGAGGAGTTTAGCAAAATTTGCGCTTGGAACAGCCGGGGACCACCAATGAGATACGTCTGCAGAACCTGTACTTTGTGATCGAAAAACCGGTCAGGAACATGCATACGGAGCGTGCGGTCAATTTCGGGGTGCCCAAGTTTTACTTGACGGCTTGGATTCGCAAGCGAGAGCACAAGCCAAGATTGCTCCGTCGTAAACACCTTATCTCCAACATGTAAATGTCAAGCAATTTGGGTTGGACGCCCTTTACCGCCGCTCCAGCGGCAGCCCCGACGCTTCAATAGCACGCCATCCGCCATCGAGCGAAATCAGGTTCGTATAACCCATCCTCTGCAAATTGTCAGTCGCAAGCGCCGAGCGGAATCCGCCCCCGCAATACAGCACCAGCTTCGCGTTCTTATCCGGAACGGTTTTCTCGATATCGCGCTCGATCACGCCTTTGCTGAGGTGAATCGCGCCCGCCGCATGCGCCGCCTGCCACTCCGCGTCTTCACGAACATCGACGAGCTGTCCCGCTTCACCAGCTTCGCGCAGGCGTTTGTACTCTTCGATGTCAATTTCCCGGATACGCTTCTTCGCGTCATTCACGAGCGCTAGAAAGCCCTCGCTGTGATGCTTCACCGGCGTGCTCATCTCGCCTAAGGCATCCGCTCAATCTTCGCGCCAACCGCGGCCAGCTTCTCATCCATCCGCTCGTACCCGCGATCCATGTGATATACGCGATCGATTGTCGATTCACCGCGCGCCACAAGCGCCGCCAGCACCAGCGAGGCGCTCCCCCGCAAATCCGACGCGATGACCTCTGCGCCAGTCAGTCCCTTCTTTCCCGTAACGATGGCCTGTCGTCCTTCGATCCGAATATTCGCTCCCATACGCCCCAGCTCCTGTGCATGCATAAAACGGTTCTCAAAAATCGCCTCAGTCACCAGGCTCCGGCCTTCCGCGACCGTCATCGACGCCATGTATTGCGCCTGAAGATCCGTCGCAAAGCCGGGATACTCTTCCGTACTCATATCGGTTCCCTTCAGTCGGCGCGAGCAGCGGATTCGTACTGCGTTTCCTCCAATCTCGTCCACTTCAGCTCCGGCCTGCCGCAGCTTGATGAGAAGCGCCGCCACGTGTTCAGACACGCAATTGCTGATCAGCACATCGCCTCTCGAAATTACGGCCGCAAGCAAGAATGTCCCCGCCTCAATCCGATCCGGAATGATCGTGTGCTCGGCCCCATGCAGCCGTTCCACGCCTTTCACTCTGATGATGGACGTGCCCGCGTCCTCAATCTTTGCGCCCATCTTGATGAGCAGATCGGCCAAATCCTTCACCTCGGGTTCGCGAGCCGCATTCCTGATAACGGTATCGCCTCGGGCGAGTACCGCCGCCATCAACACGTCCTCCGTGCCCGTAACTGTGATCCGGTCAAAATGAATTTGAGCGCCGCGCAGCCCATCCGGTGCTTTCGCTTCCACGTACCCGTGCGTCTGTTCGATGGTTGCTCCCAATTCTTCGAGCGCCGATACGTGTAAATTAATGGGCCGTGCGCCGATCGCGCAGCCGCCCGGCATCGAGACTCGCGCGCGCCCCGTTCGGGCCACCAGTGGACCTAAGACCAAGCTCGAAGCCCGCATGGTCTTTACCAGGTCGTAAGGCGCTTCTGCCCGGTCCAAAGAACGCGCGTCGATGCAAACGGTGCCGTCCTGATCGGAAAGGCGCGCTCCTGTATAGGTCAGCAGCGTCTCCATCGTGAGGATGTCCTTCACTTGGGGAATCCGGTGCAGCGTAACTGGCTCTTCCGTTAGCAAGCAAGCGGCCAGCGCGGGTAAAGCCGAGTTCTTGGAGCCGCTCACGGGAATCTCCCCGCTTAAAGGCGTACCGCCGACAATCTTGAATTTGTCCATGGCTCGCTGAACGCTTACCGCCGCTCCGCTTCGGGTCATTCTCTAAGTGCGATCCGCAACCGGCCTTTCGCCGCTGCCAATTCCGCCTCCGCTTCGTTACGCGACAGCTTGCGTTTGTGCATCACGATCGCTGTTCGTACGGCGCCTGCCTCGTTCAGCAGACGCGACGCTTCATCATAGGACACACCCGCGATAGCCGAGATGATACGCCGCCCACGATCCGTAAGTTTTTCGTTGCTCGGCTGCACGTTCACCATCAGGTTGCCGTACACATACCCCAGACGAATCATTACGCCAGTGCTCAGCATATTGAGCACAAGTTTCGTAGCCGTCCCGGCGCGCATTCTTGTCGAACCCGTTATGATTTCCGGACCCGTTATGGGAGTGATTGCAATATCCGCCGCCCGCGCCACTTCGGAATCTGGCGTGCAACTTAAGCCAACGGTTACCGCGCCCAGGGAACGCGAAAATGCGAGACCTCCCAACACGTATGGCGTGCGTCCACTAGCTGCGATACCCACAACCGCATCGCTGCTGGCAAGCCCACTCTGCTGTAAGTCGTGCTTCCCCTGCTCCGGATCGTCCTCCGCTTTTTCAATGGAATGCCGTAACGCCCGGTCGCCCCCTGCAATCAGAGCTTCGACCAGCTCGGGAGGCGTATTGAACGTCGGTGGACATTCAGAGGCATCGAGCACTCCCAGCCGCCCCGAGGTGCCGGCTCCTATATAGAACAGGCGGCCTCCCTTTTCAACGCGTTTGACGATCGCGTCCACCGCTTTTGCGATGTTAGGTATCTCAAGCGCGACTGCCGGCGCAACTTCTCGATCCGCGGCACTGATCACTTCCAACATCTGCATGGTCGGTAAACGGTCGATTTCGGCCGAGGCTGGGTTGGGGGCTTCTGTTATGAGGGCGAAACTCATGCGTCAAATAAGGGCAACAACTGACTTAATGAATCCACGCACCCTTGAGACGAGGAGCGGCAACTACGGCGCGTACCAAGCTATCGTAACCTTGGAAACGGTATACCATCCGGTGGGGCGGAAGCGACATCGTTTGTTCATGCCATCCATATGGTACTCGCAAATACAGATACGCAAATACAAGGTTATGCTGGCTTTAGTCCTCTGCCTCAAACGAGCCTTGGACGTGCCCTCTCAAAAACTGCAGTTCGTCGCGTATAAACTGCAACTTTACCAGCGGTATGTGTAGGGCTTGCGCTACAGCTTCGTCTAAGGCTTCCTCAAGGGTTGACAGGTTCTCATCTCCAGTGCTCACTGCCAAGTGACATTTTCTAGCTAACTCAGCAATTTTCCGGTGAGACGCGTCCTTAGGCGAATACTCCGGCACAGCGACATATTCAAAAACATGACCGGAAATAGATGTTTGTACGGCGTAGCTTCTCACGAAGAGCGCAAGCGGTGATGAGTTAAGGACTCCGCACAAGAAGTAAGCTGGCTCCTCTGATTCGAAGGCAACAAGCACAAGTTTGTGATCAGGAATTATGGTTTCGTTCTCTTGCCGAATAACGACAGCCTCAATCTCTGGGCAGATCTCCTTCCACGCAACCTTAATCGGAGAGTAGGTGTAAAACCCGACGTTATACGAAGAATAAAATGGATCGACCTTTGGATCGAAGAATTGGGCGAGAAGTGCGCACTTGCGAATTTGCTTCTCAAATCCCTTGAAGTACCCGAATGTCTTTGGGTATTTAACTTTGAGATCGTATTCGGTGACGGCTTTCGATGGATGGTCGGGGTCTTGTGGAAGAATGATTTTGAGCTGACTGCCCCACGTCCACCGGCCAACGTCCTTGCCACGGACCAGTCTGTGAACGAAGGTGGATTCGACTCCTACAGAGACCTTGGGGACGGTTTTCTTGCCACTTTCGGCCAAGTTACTGATCACGAGTGTGTTTGCTGGCCCTTCCTGCCAGCTATCGATCCAATAGATGGCGTTCGTCGGGCAGTACACACCCTTTCGGCTGCTGTACACAGTGCTATATCCCTGGATGCTGGTAAGAACATCGAGAACCGGCAGCGCTCCGGTGATCCACGGTGATCGCAGATCATTCTTGTTTACAGGCGTGGCGAATTCATTCCTACGATCCGTCTTCGAGAGGACCTCTTTCAGCGAGCTCTCATGATCGAATTTCGCTCGTTTCTGCTTGCCCCATAACATGTACGGTACAGGGAAAGTAATGGGCGACTGGGCCTTACCAGAAATGAAAATTGCCGTTCGGTTGGTCGCGCCCTCAAAGGGCTGTAAGTCACTGAGGTCCTCTACCTCTATGGGCGATAGAAACGCTTCGGATAGGCCGGGGCGATTGTATCGAAAGCCGCGAAATCCGTCACCGCCGCCCTTGGTCTTGAAGACTGATTGCGTGATGACGAAACCGAGTCTCCCCGAGTCTTTCAAATAGGAGTCATGGCAAACGTACGTCATGAGAATTGAGATGTCATCCTTGGCCCCGCCCAGTTTGCGCTTGTATCCCTTATGTCGGAACAGGCCGTAGTGCCGCCATAGAGACTCCGTGGACTGTCGGTACATCTCTGGTAAGCTCTCCCAGTTCACCCAAGGCGGATTCCCGACAATCAAATCCACTGGCGGGGTGAACAATGGCGCGAAAGCATTCTTGATAATTCGCGCCCAGACACCGTTCTTGCGATCCCGGTCTAATCGAAGAACTTCGTTGTACAACTCTGTGTGCATGATGAGATCATCCACAGAGAGACCGTCTTCCTTACACCGAGCGACGAACTCCTCTGGTATATAACCGTTTCGCACACACTCTTCAATCAGCTCCGCGTAGCGTGCGATGTCCCGCTGGGTTCGTGTAATCTCTGTCGGAATTATGAACGTCGCGGCCGCGGTTTTGAGTTCGCGCGCTTTTTCTAGATGACCGATTAATAAGCCGCCATGCTGTGAGGGCGTCATAATTGAGTCGCACAGATACACAGGGATCTCGACATTATCTACACGAGAAACAAGATCGCGAATGGCGATGAGGTAATTGGTCCGAGCTGCCATCACGGCAAGTGGGTTAAGGTCAAATCCAACCACATTGGTGAGGATTTTACGGCAGAGCTCGCCCTCGTTGAAGGAACACCTTTCCCGGTTTTCGTCGTACCATCGCCGAATGCGAGAGATCGCCATTACTAAGAACGTTCCCGACCCACATGCAGGATCAAGAACACGCATGTCCGGGTCTCCTTCATAAGCCACTTGGTCGAGAACACGTTCGGCTAACCAGTCTGGCGTGTAATATTCACCCAGATCGTGGCGGACACTTTTCGGGAAGAGCTGATGATAAAGCTTTTTAAGAAGATCTCTACTCTCGATTGGATCTTCGGCCACCGTACCCGGGTTATATTCGTCAAGCTTTAAGACCAATGATCGAATCCAGGATTCGATGGCCGGTGACCACACCGGAAGGTACCAAGCAAAAAGGTCGCCTTCCAAGAAATTCGTAATGTTGAAATACCGGAATATGCTGCCCGCTTCGAAGTCTTCCAGCTCCCGCTTGAGTTTTGGACCCGTAGCAGCCTGCATCATCTTGCTAAGCGGTGTCGGAAGTTGACGGAGGATGTCCCGAGCTTAGTTGAAGGTTAGGGCGGCTGAGTTTCATGTTACGCCACTTTCTCAGAAGAGGCGCTGGATTTGTGTTCTCTCCCGAGGGCGACGGCAAGAGCCCAGAGGTCTCGATGG
>JBPCLH010000260.1:0-3076 GCA_051003475.1 Bryobacteraceae bacterium | reverse complement strand
GAGCATTATCTTTCTGAGATGGGTCACAGGGACCTCCTTGTGACCCGACACTATCCCAGCCTTCACATCGCCGCTTAAAACGCCCACGCGTAGCGTCTGCCGCTTCGGCTTCGTTCAAGTCGGCTTTACTTCGGTAGCTTGTCGGTGGCTGACATCCAAGACGACCGGCGGTAGCTTGTCGCTAATATAGCGAGCGAATTGTGCGGCAGCGCGTATGATCGCGTCGAGGCTTTTGTCCACGTCTTCGTCTGTCGTCGACCAGTTACTCACGCTGATGCGGATGGCTGTGCGATTTTTCCAAACGGTGCCGCCGCACCAGCAGGTTCCATCCTCTTGAATCGCCGCGATGGTGCGCTGAGTTTGTTCTGGAGTGCCAAAAGACACCAGAACCTCGTAACGGATCCATGTTCAGATACTGCATGGCCTCGATCCAGTTCTCGTGTGTCTCTACCGCAAGAGCACGCACGAGCCGGAGGCAGGCGGCCGGATTGGGAAAGATGCAGACCACCAACGTCCGCCGTTTGATCCGTGCCTCATTTTGCCGTGCAGGCCGCATTGCGGTGCGAGCCGGAACAAAAGCGCAAAGGCGATCAACCCCTCGCGATTCTGGACGGTCACGAAGTCAGTCTCAAGCGTCAATCGCAGAGAACAGCGGACCGCGCGTAAATCGGCCTAAAGCTCCGCCTTGCTTATCTCTGAACGTACGCCTTTTGATGTCGTGAGTCGTGCGGCCATCGCTTCGTATCCCGTGGGTAGCGTTGCGACTTGTCACGGCAAGTTCAATCCTGCTATGTCGTCTCGCTTTCGGAATGGCAAACGCGATTACACAAAGTGGCTAGCTCCGGGATAGATCCTCGCTAACGCTAGTACCGGGCACCAAGCGCGTTATGTCCAAAAACTCCATCCCGCTGAACGCAGTGGCGGCTCCCGATTTTCCGAAGCACAGGTAACCTGCGTCAAACCATCTGGCCTGCCGCGAATTAACGTGTCACGTTGGGCGTCCTGAGAATCAGCGGTAGGGCTGAATACCTTTGAAATTAGACAGATCAGAGTTTTTGGACACAACGGGATCGACCGTGGTTTCTCGACGAGGACTTTTTTCGCGGCTGCAGTGACGGCGTTTCAAAAGTGATTTCTTCTTGGGCATGTCTCGGACCGGATTGCCGTAAATCGTGCAACTATCAAGCAGGTTGTATGAGAAACCATTTTCGAACAATGTTCGTTTTATTGAGCTGTCTAGCTCTCCCTATCGCGCTCAGGTCGCAGAGCGCTGGGTGCCAAGCGATGAGCACCGGACCGGATGCAAGCCTGAATGGCTTCGTCCCATTTAACTCCAGTAGTCTCTGGAACGCGGATGTCTCGACGGCTGCGGTGGATCCGAACTCGGAGAACATCATCAATTTCATAGGGGCGACGAGCGCACTTCATCCAGACTTCGGTTCTGGCGAGTACGCGGGCTCTAGCATGGGTATCCCGTATCAGGTGGAAACGATTACTCAGCCGAGAGTCAAGATCCTGCTCGGTGCTTATGCGGACGAGAGCGATCCCGGACCGGCTAGTGTTCCGCGGAACGCATTGATCGAGGGCTATCCGAATCCAGGAAACGGGGATCGCCATGTGCTGGTGCTTGACAAAAACGGTTGCTGGTTGTACGAGCTCTACGATGCGCATCTCAACTCGAATGGAACGTGGAATGTTGCATCAGCCGCACTCTGGGATTTGCTAGGCAATGAACAGCGGCCGCACACATGGACGTCGGCTGATGCGGCTGGGCTTCCTATCTTTCCTGGACTGGTGCGATATGACGAAGTGTCGAGCGGCTCTGTACACCATGCGTTCCGGTACACGGTGCCGACAACGCGACAGGCGTTCGCTCTGCCGGCTACGCACTGGGCGTCGAGCGTAACGGACACCAATGCTCCGCCGATGGGGATGCGGCTCCGCCTCAAAGCGTCATTCGACACCTCTGCATTCTCGGCACTGAACCAAGTGATTCTGATAGCGCTGAAAAAATATGGAATGATTCTCGCCGATAACGGCAGCGGGATATTCCTGAGCGGGGCTCCCGATAGCCGATGGAATAACGATGATCTTGGAGCCCTAAAACAGCTGAGGGCAAGCGATTTCGAAGTGGTGAGCATGGGCACCATCTACACGCCGGGCAACGTACCGGTGGGTAACGCTCCTGTGATCCAGAGCTTCAAAGCGAGCCCGGCTTCGGTATCGGCCGGGTCAAGCGTGCAGCTGAGCTGGGGGGTAAGCGGGTCCGAGTACAACATCATCGACCCGGTGTTGGGCGCCGTGCGTGGGAACACGGCGGTTGTAAAGCCGACCAAAACGACCACCTACAGGCTCAGCACTACGAATCAATATGGACGCAGCGTGAAGTATGTGAAGGTGATTGTTCAGTGAGGGCTGACGACATCGAAACCGCACGCGGGACGCGTTGTCACAAAGAGCCCGTCTGTGTCTACAGGCAGCACCCTTTTTGAACTTTCCATGTCGGTTGACCACGATGCAACGTGCTGCCAATGCAGCAGCATCACGTCTAAGTACTCCGTTCTCAGAGAGTTTTTACCGACTATAAAAATAAGGGTTGGGCGAGCACACGGCGGGGCATCCGGTGAGCCCTTAGCGATGACGCCATGCGCCTAAAAATATGGGGCTTGTGCTTGGAACGGCTACGCCGAGGTGCACCGAGGGTGGCCGATAACGGGGGTTAAAGTACATCAAAATGATGCGAAAGTACGGTTCAAATACCCCAAAGCAGCCAAAATGTGAGGTGTAGGTACCGGGTCACGATGATTGCCGGATTCGTATTTCGATCAGCCGACGTACTCCCTAGGGGTAAGGCGTTGGGAAAATTCCTAGAGCCCAAAATTAGGTGGATTACTCACTTTTGGCCCGGAATTCCGGATAGATACATAGAGGGACAAAAGGGGGCTTTACCCCTCAGAAACCGTCGCATTGCCGACTCCGTGAAATCGGCTTGAGTTTGACCACTTCTCTACGTTTTCAAAAACTCGTGGTTCACGGTCACCGCCCGTAGGCCATTTCAACTGGTCACGCTCGCGCG